>MABF01000231.1 GCA_002163025.1 'Osedax' symbiont bacterium Rs2_46_30_T18 | reverse complement strand
CGGTTTCAATAAGTACTCCAATACAGTGCGATCGCCGGTGCGGATATCTACCTGGGCGGTCATACCCGGCAGTATATCCAGCGTTTTAGCGGTAGTCGTTTGCACTGGGTTGGTGGTTGACGATAAGTGCACCCGGTAATAAGTTTCTTCTCCACGGCGGGTTTCCTCTTTTAAAGTATCGGGACTGACATAGACAACTTTTGCGCGCACACCGCCGTAAATTGTATAATCAAAGGGATCAAAGCGAATGGTTGCATCTAATCCTTTAGCTATTTGTGCGATGTCTGCCGGGCGCACTTTGGCTTCAATGATTAATTCATCTTCTATGGGGATGATTTGCATTAATTCTTCACCACCACGCAGTACTCCACCGACCGTGGTGATGCTAATGTTTTTGACAATACCGGGTAGCAGGGCGCGAAACACACTGTCATCGAGTTGCTGCTGGCGCTGCGCTAAAATTTGCGAAGTTTGCGCAATGCCGTCCTGCACTTTAGCCAGTTCCGAACTGGCTTCTTCTAAGTAGCGGTTTTTACGCACTATCAGCTTAGCTTCAGCATCGTTTAACAGCCGTTTTGCCCCTAGGACTTCCGCCTTATTGACATCGCCTAAGCCCGATAGCTTTTCTATTAGCTGCATTTCTTCGCTGGCCAGATCCAGTGCCACTTGCAGAGTTTTTAGCTCGGCATGTAAGCTTGAGCGGCGCTGCTGAAACAGCGCGCGCTCGACATTCACCAAGTGTTCAAAGCGTAGTTCAGTGGCGCTAAATACCAGTTTCTTTGCATGGGTCACTTCTGCTCGCAGGCGAACCGCTTTGGCTTTTAGCGCCGATAACCTGGCATCTATTTCATTCACAGAAGCGCCAAAACGGCTCGGGTCCAAACGCGCCAGAACTTGCCCCGGTATTACCTTGTCTCCCTCTCTGACCAATAATTGCGCCAGCACACCGCCGTCCACCGCTTGAATGATCTGCACCCGGGAGCTGGCAATGACTTCACCGCCGGCTCTGGCCACCTGGTCAATACGAAACAGCGAGGCCCAGTAGAAAAATGCGCATAGCCCCAGTAGTAGTACCCAGAGCAGAGGTGAAAAGTTACGATTATGGTAATTCTCTAAAGCAGTGCTGTCGGTGGAAAAAAGGCTATCAAATGACATAGATCACTCCCGTTCCAACAGTGTACTTACTTTATCTGACAAACTGCTGGCAGTGCGCCTGTGATGTTGCGTCGGGCTTACTGCAACCGCTGCGAATTTTGGCAACACTGTGCTCGGGTCACCGTCAGCGACGATTACCCCGCGGCGCATAATCAGAATACGCTGCGCCAGTTGCGCAGCCAGTGCGGGTCTGTGAGTTGAGACAAGCAGGATATCATTAGCCTTTACATAGGTTTCTAACGCCGCTAATACGCGTTTTTCACTGGCCTGGTCCAGTGAGGCGGTGGGCTCATCCAGTAGCCAAATAGTCGGTTGGGCTAAAAATACCCGTCCCAACCCCAACAGCTGTCGCTGGCCACCGGAGAGGCCCGCGCCGCCCTCAGTGATTTCTAAATCCATACCCAGTGGGCTGTCTTGCGCTATCTGATCAATGCCCAGTTCGCTGGAGATTTGCAATAATTCAGAATCGTTGAGAGCCCCCGAAAGTGCTAAATTACTACGCAGTGTGCCTTTGAATAAGTGCACACTCTGCGGCAGGTAACTGACATGCTCGGCTACAGTATTAGGGTCAATTTCCCACAGGTCTGCACTCCCTAAACGGACCCGGCCCTGAGAGGGGCGGTACAGTCCGGCCAGCAATTTAAGCAAGGTAGATTTACCGCAGCCAATGGGTCCTAGCAGGGCCACTCGATCACCGCTGTGGAAAGACAGTGAATCAATTTTTAGCTGGCACACCGCAGAGTTGGGATAGGAAAAACTGATACCCTGCAGTGATAAGGTGCTGGGGACGACCTCTGGCAACAGTAAATGTTGCTGCGGGCGCCGCTGGGTGGGTAGCTGCAAGAGTTGATCGACCATTTGCAATGACTGAGAGACATTTTGCCACTGGGCTAAATACTGGACACTCTGTGAAACCGGCGCAATTATCCGGCCACCCAAAATGCTGCAGGCGATCAGGGCACCCATAGAGAGGTTTCCCGCTTCAATCTGTCCAACGCCGACGACCATCGCCGCTATGTAAGCGCTGGTGGCGAGGCTACCAGTACTGATAGTGCCAGTACTGGATATGGCTTTTTGTCTGATATTATAGCTGGAGATAGTTGCGCTGATCTTGCGCCACTTACGTGAGAACTGCCAGCTGGCATTGTTGGCGCGTACAGATTCGGCCCCTTGAATAACCTCTACCAGTAGCCCCTGCCGTTCGTGGCTGCGCAGTAACTGCTGCTTGAGCAGTCGGCGCAAGCGTTTCTGAGTGATAAAACCTAATATCCCGGCAATAGGCAGCAGTGAGGCATACACCAGAGCGATAGGACCGCCGATGAGATAGATGAAACAGATGAACAACAGCGCAAAGGGCATGTCGATCAAGCTGAAGATTATCCCCGAGGTGAAAAATTGCCGGACACTGTCCAGCCCACTCACTTGCGCCGCCAGCGTGCCCAAGCTACGTGGGCGAGTATCTAGCTGCAGTTGCATTACATGCTCAAAGACTTGTTGTGAGACGTTTTTGTCAACCGCACAAGAAACGCTGTCCAATGTGCGCGCGCGTACTCTTTTTAGTAACCAATCGAGACTGATAACAACCCCCATACCGGCCACTAAAGTCCAGAGGGTGGCATAGGCCAGAGTAGGTACTACCCGATCGTAAACTTGCATGGCGAACAGTGAAGTAGCGATGGCGATAATATTGATTAGTACGGTGGCTATCAATACATCCAGTAACCATTTAGGGCGTTTAAAGACTTGTTTAAGTACTAAATTGGCGGCGCTATTGACGCTTTTATCTTCGCTTGATGATTGTTGAAAGCTGGCTGTGTTGCGTACCCACAGCACCAGCGCAGTAGACAAATCATCATCTGAGCAGTCTTTAGTCTGCATCTTCTGGTCTATTAATTGCAGCTCTCCAGTGGCATTGCGCTCTATCAGCAGCCACTGACCGCTGTATAGAAGCAGGGCGGGTAATCGGTGTTGATCAAAGCGATTCCAATGCAATAGGGTCGCTTGCAGGCCTTTTATTTTTAACTGCTGAAATATCTTCTGCAGTCGCTTTACTGGTCCAGTGCATTCAAACTGGGCCGACTGTCGGCAAACTTTGGCAAGGGTGCCATCTTTGACCTTAACGTTAAGACGCTCCAATAATAACTTAATCAGTACCGCGGGGACTGCTCGCTGCAGTATCTCTTTGTCAGCTGTAGCCGCCGTGAAAGCCGCCGCGGTGTTCATCGCTGTGTCGTTCCGGCCAGTGCATCTAAGTTACCGATGAGCGTGGCTATTCGCAGTGATGAAATTAGCCAATCGCTGTTGATCTTGGCTAGCTGTAAGCGCAACTCGTTGAGCTCGCGCCGGGTGTTTAATACTTCTATCCATGACTTTCTGCCGCTTTGATATTGACGGGTAACAGAATGCATAGTGCCAGCTACAGCATTGATTGCCTGTTTTTGCGAGCGGGCTAACAGTTGCTGTAAATCACGGTTGATCATCAATGTATTGATCCGCCTATTGATATCTATTTTCGCCACTTGCAAGTCTAGTTTGGCTGCGCCTAATCGGGCAGTCTCACTTTTTAGCTGCGCCCTAGAAACATAACCTAGCCCTTGTACGTCTCCCTCTAACACTAAACTCAAACGGGTCGAGTCTGCAGCAGAATAAGAGTGGCCAAGGTCACGTTCCAGGCGCAGGTAGACACTGGGGAGGGTGGAAATTTTCTGTTGTTTAACTGTTAATCTCTTTGCCTCAATATCCTGGCTCTTGGCTTGCAACACGGCGCTGTTCTCGATTGCCAGTTGCGCGGTTTGTTGCAGTGCTGGCAAAACAGTCAGTTGCCGGTCAATACTGGCGCTGGAATCTACCTGGATTTGAGTAATTGCCTGCAGCTCGTTCAATCCTATAGCGAGTTCCCCGCTAATACTCTGCTGCTGAGCTTTAGCCTGCAGCAATCTTGAGTAGGCGAGGCGAGTGTCGGCTTTAGAGGCCATCTGACCCTGCTGGCGACGTTTAATTTGCCGGTATAAACGCTGGTGGTCGATTACATTGCTTCTTGCGACTTTAGCGCGCTGACGTATGCCCTGTAATTTGCCATAAGCTGCCGCTGTATCTTCTATCAACAATCGCTGCACTTCTAACAACTGCCAGGATTGTGTGAGAAGACCTGCTTGCGCCTGTCTGATGGCTGTATCAATCTTGCCAAATGTCCAAAGTGGCTGTTGTAGCCGGATCGAACCTTGATGCCTGCCATTACTCTGCTGGCCAAGTTGTCCGCTGATGCTCGCAAAGCGTTCGGCTCTGGTCGATTCAACGGTGAAACTTTGCGCACTCAGCTCCGCTTGCTTGCCTTTCAGGGCAGGGTGCTGTGCCATGGTAGTTTGCAGAGCATGGGCAAGTCCTGAGGGTCGATTTGCGCTAGGTTTTGTCGCTGCTGAGCTACTTTGACTGCACAAGGCGGTGACAGTAAACAGCGCTAATGCTTTTATATTTAGAAAGTTACTCATTATTTTTATGCTTCCCAATTGTCTAATATCTAGTCTTGTGAAAAGCGCTGTTAGCGCTGCAAATAATGCACACTAGTGACCTCTGAATCTGCAAGCAGTCGCTCATTGTCTGTATCCGTAGATTGGCCGTTAGCGCTGTTTTTGTGGGTGGAACTGCGTAACTGTCGAGCTTTATCCGGTTGTTCTAACAGCAGGTAAGCCCTGTACAAGTTATCCCGCCACTCTCTATGCCAGGGGGCTGTTTTTAGCGCCTGCTCAATTTTATCTGCGCCTTCATTAATCAATCCTGTGCTTAAGTACACTAAGCCGAGCATATAATTGCCCCCAGCGTGTTCGGGGATGTGGTGCAACAATTTTCTTAAACTCAGTTCAGCCCCCGCCAAATCATCGCTCTGAAAAGCACTGACCGCTGAATCCAACAGTCCGGGTTCTGGCAGTGTCAGCATGTTAATAGCTTTATGTCGTATCGCGCAGTTGCAGGCCTTGACCAAAGGTTCGAGGAATTGCTGATAGCGCCGCCACTTGCCTATAGAACTGCTGTACAGCGGCTGGCGTACTTGCCAGACACTGGCGGTTTTAACGTTGCGCTGTAACTCGTTAAATTTGAGTACTTGCGGTTGCCACTTCAGACCTAAATAGCTGAGCATTTTCTTGGTACTGGCCTCTAAATCGTCGATTATTTCCTCGTAGTTGATCTCGAGAATTTCTCCGGGAAATAACTGCTGCCAGTGCTGCATTAGCTTGTTGTGATCGGCTAGTTGCTCACCTATATCCTGCAGGTCATAGGCAAAACCCATGCCTGAGTGCTTGGCTTGATAGTCTGTAAAGTAGTTGGAGATGGCTATATCGCGAGGGTCACGGCGTACTGAAATGATTTTAGCAGCGGGTAATAAATATTTTATCAAGCCGATATTTTCAAAATTATGTGGCAGTTTATCGACAATATGCTGAGCTTGCGGGGCTAGTTCG
>MABF01000163.1 GCA_002163025.1 'Osedax' symbiont bacterium Rs2_46_30_T18 | reverse complement strand
ATAACTATTCAAATACCCAGACAAGGTGTTTAGAATCGGTGTCTTAAAATTGCAGTCGCTCAATTAAAAGTGGTTAAAAAGTATGCCCTTTAGCTTTATAGTGCGGGTCTATATAGAAGATACCGACATTGGTGGCATTGTTTACTACGTGAACTATCTGAAGTTTATGGAGCGAGCGCGCACCGAATTTCTGCGTAATCACGCGGTAGAGCAGCAGTTGCTACAACAGCAAGGGTATCTTTTTGTGGTTAAGTCGGTTAGCTGTGACTATAAGAAATCGGCAAAATTGGATGACCAATTACGGATTACAGTAGCGATTAGCAAAGTAAGTGCCGCCAGTGTGGTGTTTACCCAGTCAGTGTTAGTTGATCAGCGGGTGCTGTGCAGTGCTGTAGTCGAAGTGGTTTGTGTCGATGCAGCGACAATGAAACCGATCAGGTTTCCTCAACAAATTAAACAAATTTTTGCCAGCAGTATCGATGTAGGTTGATCGGGTAAAAACTAAGCAAGTTAGAAATGGAGAATATCAGTGGTAGAGACGATGTCGATCTGGGAGCTAGTGCTCAACGCGAGTGTGGTCGTGAAAATAGTCATGGCAATATTAATGCTGGCCTCCGTTATTTCCTGGGTGATGATTTTCCAGCGCTTCTTTTTCTTGGGTGGTGCCAAAAGAGCGCTGCGTCGTTTTGAAGATAGGTTCTGGTCAGGGGTTGATTTAGGGCAGTTATTTCGTGATGTCTCGGAAAATCCACAATCCAGCAGTGGTGCCGAAGAGATTTTTAGATCGGGTATTAAAGAATATACCCGTTTAACCGCCCAGAAAAACTTTGACCCTGAAGCCGTTATGGAAGGCGTGGAACGCAGCATGCGGGTCGCCCTGTCGCGTGAGGAAGAGAAGCTAGATACTCACTTACCCTTTTTAGCAACAGTGGGCTCTACCTCTCCGTACATAGGCTTATTCGGTACTGTGTGGGGGATAATGAACTCATTTAGAGGCCTGGCAAATATGCATCAAGCCACCTTGTCATCAGTAGCGCCAGGTATATCCGAGGCGCTGGTAGCTACGGCTATTGGGCTGTTTGCCGCCATACCCGCGGTTATCGCCTACAACAGATTTTCGGCTCGCTCTTCAACCCTGGCAAATAACTATGAAACATTTGCTGAAGAGTTTTCGAGTATATTGCATCGCCGCGTACATGCGCCTAAATAGTTGACGGTTTTTGGATGATTAAAAGACGTAAAAAAAAGCATGCGCTGAACGCTGAAATCAATGTGGTTCCCTACATAGATGTGATGTTAGTGCTGCTGGTTATTTTTATGGTAACCGCGCCAATGTTGACTCAAGGGGTGAAGCTAGATCTACCTCAGGCGAGCTCCGACCCTGTGGATGCCTCGGACATAGAGCCTTTGATTGTCTCTGTCGACCTGGCGAGTCAGTACTATATAAATGTCGGCGGCGATGATTTAGAGCCACTTACCGCTGCTGATGTAGAAGTGCGAGTGCAAAAGATACTACGCTCCAACCCGGCCAAGCTGATATTAGTGCGCGGTGATAAGAATGTAACTTATCAGCAAGTTATTACTTTAATGA
Source organism: 'Osedax' symbiont bacterium Rs2_46_30_T18 (assembly GCA_002163025.1). GTDB lineage: Bacteria > Pseudomonadota > Gammaproteobacteria > Pseudomonadales > Balneatricaceae > Rs1. Next base: position 33,027 of record MABF01000163.1, on the reverse strand, counting down.
CCTTACTGCAAGGTGCGGGAGCACCTAGTGTTGGTTTAGTCACGGAGTAAGCTTTGAGTTATATATTACCGGTACTGTTGGCCTTTCTTTTGCATTTGGCAATTGCTGTTTCCCTACTTTATTCGCAGTGGAGCAATCTAGAGCAAAGCCGCGAAATGCCTAGGCATATCAAAGCGCAACTGTTTGATATAAAAAAATTGTCGACGACAACAAAAAGTGAGCAGAATACTGCTAAAGATGTTAATTTAGCTGAAGAAAAAAAGCCCGAACCTGTTGTCGAGAAGAAAAAAGAACCGCCAAAAGAAGACAAAAAGCACGAGCAGCTGGAAAAAGAGAAGCTGAAAAAGCAGCAAAAGGACGAGGCCGAGCGCCTACAGCAAAAACAGAAAAAAGCCGAACAGCGCAAGCGTGAACAGGAAACACTGAAAAAAGATCTAGAGAAGAAAAAAGCCGAGGTAAAAAAGCAACGCGACATTGAATCTAAGCGTAAGCTAGTGGCAAAGAAAAAAGCTGAACAAGAACAGCTGATAAAAGATAAGCAGCGTAAAGAATCTGAAGCTAAGAAAAAACTGCAGCAAAAGCAGGCTGAAAAGAAGGCCGCAGCTGAGAAGAAACGCAAGCAGGACGCGGCAAAAAAGAAAAAGTTATTGGCGCAAAAACGTAAAAAAGAAGAGCAGGCCAGAATTAAATCGCTGCAAAAGCAAATAGAAGATGAAGAGCGCTATGCAGCGCAGCAGATAGCGGCAGAAATGGCTACTGGTGTTCAGGATTATATCAACAGTTTAGTGAAGAAGCGTTGGCATATTCCAGGTACCGCACGCGATGGTATCAAGGCCATAGTGCGTATTAGGCTGTCACCCACTGGGCGTGTTGAAGGGGCGGAAATTGTTGAATCCAGCGGTAATGTGGCTTTTGATCGATCGGCTGAGCAAGCGGTGTGGCGAACGGGCAACTTTCCAAAAGTAGCCGAGATATATGAAGCTTCTCCGGCGTATTTTAATCGAGAGTTGCGTTCATTTACGATGGGATTCACCAATGTTAAAAAGTTTTAGTGCAGAAAATTGAAAAGGTAAATTTGATGTTTAAAAGATTTTGTATCACCTTGGCAGCGCTGTTTAGTATTAGCGTCAATGCAGAAGTGTTTGTTGAGGTAGTCGAGGGGATAGAAGAGCCGACGCATATAGCAGTGGTTCCCTTTGGCTGGGACGGTGATAACGCGCTCTCGGAAGATGTTTCGGCAATTATATCCAATGATTTGCGTCAGAGCGGCATGTTTAAGCTAATGGCCGAGCAAGATATGCTCAGCTCACCGGAGCGCCAGGATCAGATATTTTTTCGCGACTGGCGAATTTCAGGCAATGATTATATGTTAGTCGGCAGTTTAAAGCCTTCTGCAACAGGTGTCAGCGCCCACGTAGAGTTGTTTGATATATTAAGCGAGCAGAAGATTTGGGCCCAGGACATTGACAGTGAAGGCGCTAGTCTAAGAGATGTTGCACACTATATTGCCGATCAGGTATTTCAAAAAATTACCGGTATCCGCGGTGCCTTCTCAACGCAAGTGGTTTATGTAACAGCGCAGGGTCGCGGGGATTCAAGAAAGTACCGTTTGCAAATGGCAGATTCCGATGGTGCCCGTTCGCAGACAATACTTTCTTCCAATGAGCCTATCATGTCGCCTACTTGGTCACGCGATGGTAAAAAGCTCGCCTACGTCTCGTTTGAAACCGACAGGCCTGTTATCTACATCCATCATTGGGAAACGGGTGTGCGTCAGAGTATTCAATCTTTTAAAGGCCTAAATGGTGCTCCGGCCTGGGATCCCACCGGTAACAAATTGGCCATCGTTTTATCTAAAGATGGCAATCCGGAAATCTATGTGTTGAATCTAATTTCGGGTAGCTTAGAGCGTATCACCCGCCACTACGGTATAGATACAGAGCCGACCTGGTCGCCAGATGGGCGCTCGATACTGTTTACCTCGGATAGAGCTGGCAGAGCGCAGATTTACTCTGTTGATCTGGCGAGCCGTGTGACTAAACGCCTGACGTTTAAAGGTAGTTACAACAGCCGTGGCAGACTGACCCAGGATGGCCGCTTTTTGACAATGGTGCATCAAGATTCCGCGGGCTACCACATAGCAGTGCAAGAGTTAAAAAGTGGTAACTTAAGAATACTGACATCATCTAAAGATGATGAATCACCGAGTATTTCCCCCAACGGCGTCGTGGTAATGTACGCGACTAAGCAGGGCGGGAAAGGTGTTTTGGCTGGCGTGTCACTCGATGGCAAGATTAAATTTACGATGCCTTCATCTCTGGGTGAGGTGCGTGAACCTGCCTGGTCACCGTTTTTGAATTAATTATTCATTGTTAACACTGCACTTCTTGCAGTGTTAACTGTTGGTACATAACTGAAATATGGCAATGAGCCATCGAACAATTGGAGAGCTCCATGAAAGTTTCAAGCTTGACTCAAGTTAAAAAAGTTTCAAAATTTGCCAGTATCGCCGTAGCGGCACTGATTGTTGCCGGTTGTAGTGGTCAGGTAAAAACTGACGCAGAGGTTGATGATGCATCTGCTGCAAGTACATCTCCCGCCAGTACTGGTAGCCAGATCACAGGTATTAACGCTGAGAATGTTGGTGACCTGCAAAGTGTTTATTACTTTGAGTTTGACCAGTCAGTTATCCGCTCTGAAGCGCTACCAAGCCTTGCTTTACACGCCCAGTTCCTGGCACAAAATTCAGCCGCTGCAGTACGTTTAGAGGGACATGCGGATGAGCAGGGAACTCGTGAGTACAACATCGCACTTGGTGAGCGTCGTGCCCAGGCAGTTGAGCAGTTCTTCATTGGTCGTGGTGTTGGCGGTAATCAGGTAGAAACTATCAGCTACGGTGAAGAAAAGCCTGATTTCTCTGGTCTGGCTTCTAAGAGCCGTCGTGTTGAAGTTAGATATACGGCTAAATAAAGATAGCCGGTTGTTTATATAGGTAAGGTACTGTGAGATTGTTAAAAAGTGTATGTTTTGGGGCTTTGCTCGCCAGCAGTTCAGTGTTGGCAAATACTGTTGAAGTCATTAAAATTACTGAAGGTGCTGGTTCTTCCAACCAAAGCTATGATCTGGTCTTGGTAGTTCAGCAGTTGCAGGCAGAAATGCGACAGTTGCGTGGTTTAGTAGAGTCCCAGAAATATGAGCTGGATGAATTAAAGTATCGGCAAAAACAGATGTACAGTGAGTTTGACCAGCGTTTGGGCGGCAGTTATAGCCCGGGAGCGTCAGGTTCCGCTGCAGATCTGCCAGCGGCGGTGTTATCCGGTAACGAACAACAAGATTACAGTGCTGCATTTGCCTATGTGAAGTCTCAAGAGTTGGCCAAAGCGGAAGCAGCTTTTAAAGAATACATGAAGATCCATCCGAAAAGTGCGCGTCTCTCAAATGCACTTTACTGGTTGGGTGAAGTGAGTTTAGCGCAGGGCAAATTGCCTGCAGCTGCCGACTACTTTCAGCAGCTGATCGCTGAGCATGGTAAATCTGCAAAAGTTCCGGATGCGCTCTATAAGCTGGGAAGAACTTACCAGAGAATGGGCAAGGCGGCAGATGCTATTGCTACCTGGCAGCAGTTAGTGCAGCAATATCCGAAAGCCGCTGCTGCCAAATTGGCGAGAAATGCGCTAAAATAATTGCCACGGCAAACTATTTATAAAGCATTCCAGAAATCATGCTCGTTGCTGTATCATGGCATCAGAGAATTAAAAACAGGCCTAGTGCCTGTTTTTTTATGTGTCACTTGCGCGCAAATGTTAGCAATAAAACAAATTTTAGGTTGAGAAAATGAATAAGGTAAAAAAACCCAGAGCGGTTGTGCTTCTGTCAGGCGGCTTAGACTCTGCCACTGTATTGGCGATGGCTACTCGGCAAAACTACGATTGTTATGTGTTGAGTTTTGATTATGGTCAGCGCTCTGTCGTGGAATTGGATGCGGCAAAAGAGTTGGCTAAGGGTGCGGGAGCGATAGAGCACAAAGTGCTGCGTATGCCACTGGAAGATTTTGGGGGGTCCGCGCTGACCGATACCAGTATCGATATGCCTGAAGATGGACCACAGGAATCTGAAATCCCAGTAACTTATGTACCCGCGCGCAATACTGTTTTTTTGTCGCTGGCACTGGGCTGGGCTGAAGTACTGGAGGCCGATGCAATATTTATCGGCGTTAACTCTGTTGACTACTCTGGCTATCCAGATTGTCGGCCGGCATTTATCCAGGCTTTTGAAGCAGTGGCCAATTTGGCAACCCGCGCCGGTGTCGAAGGTAGCAAACTGACTATTGAAACGCCATTAATGGATATGACCAAAGCGCAGATCATCGAGCAGGGCATAGCGCTGGGTATTGACTATAAGCAGACGGTTTCCTGTTATCAGGCGGATCAACGCGGATATGCCTGCAATAATTGCGATAGCTGTAAGCTGCGTCGCGAGGGTTTTGAGCAAGCCGGGATTGACGATCAGACAAATTATTTTTAAGCTGAATTTTATCGTTTAGTGGTATTTGAACAGTGATTTTTGTCGGCTAAATAAGTCTTATTTTCAGTTGACCATTAGTTGCAGTTATCTCTGTTTTTTATCTGCAGAATGAGGGTTGATGGCTTGCTTTTTCCCACTGAAAAAGTACAATGACCTCCTTCTTCAGCGGGCCGTTAGCTCAGTTGGTAGAGCAGTTGGCTTTTAACCAATTGGTCGTAGGTTCGAATCCTACACGGCCCACCACTCCCTGTTAAAATCAGGTATAGTAGATCTATACCAGATGTAATTGATTAGAAGAACATGTCAGCAGCAAACTCCCTAAAAGACAGAATTATGATTCAGGAGCATTTTGCTCATGAGCATTTGCCTTCAGCATTAAACCAATCTGAAATTGACAGTCATAAGGCGCGAATTAAATTTCTGCTTAAAGAGCATGATGCCTGTCTGGTCTCTCACTATTACACCGATGCAGTAGTCCAGGAAATCACTGAAGAAACCGGTGGCTGTATTTCAGATTCACTGGAGATGGCGCGTTTTGGCAGTGTTCGACCCGAGCAGACTTTAGTTGTCGCCGGGGTCAAATTTATGGGCGAAACCGCTAAGATCCTCAGCCCAGAAAAACGTATATTGATGCCGACGCTAGAAGCTACCTGTTCTTTAGATATTGGTTGTCCCATCGATGAGTTCAGTGATTTTTGTGATCAGCACCCGGATCATGTTGTGGTGGTTTACGCTAATACTTCAGCGGCCGTTAAAGCGCGTGCAGATTGGGTCGTGACTTCTAGTATCGCTGTGCAGGTTGTCAGGCATTTAGAAGAGCAGGGCAAGAAAATTATCTGGGCACCTGATCAGCATCTAGGTAATTACGTGCAGAAGCAGACCGGTATAGAAATGCTAATGTGGCATGGCTCTTGTATTGTGCATGAAGAGTTTCAGGCAAAAGGAATTTTAGATTTACGTGAAATATTTCCTGAAGCTGCCATCTTGGTTCACCCTGAATCACCTGCCTCGGTAATTGAAATAGCCGATGTGGTCGGTTCAACCACGCAAATTATCGATGCAGCGGCGCGTATGCCAAATAAAAAATTCATTGTTGCAACCGACCGTGGGATTTTTTACAAAATGCAGCAAGCGGCTCCTGATAAAGAGTTTATTGCAGCACCTACTGGTGGAAGCGGGGCGACTTGTCGCAGCTGTGCCCACTGTCCGTGGATGGCGATGAATGGTTTGCAGAACATAGTATCCAGTCTGGAAAACTACAGCAATGAAGTGTTTGTCGATGAACAGTTAAGAGTTCAGGCGCAAATGCCGTTGCAGCGCATGTTGGATTTTGCTAAAACCCTTAACGTTTAAGCGTTGTTTCTGTTTAAAAGTGGGGGCTGAGTGATTAGTCAGCCCCTGGGTTACTTCGGTGTTTTAAGTTTCTATAGCTTTAGTCTAAATCTTCCAGTTGCTGTCTTAAGTGTTGCAGTTTTGAATCTATGACAATGTCTAAATTATCCAGTTTTTCATAGACAGCCTTTTTTATCTCGGCGCGTTTTCGCATTGGCTTCTCTGCCATTAGGCTGCGCAATTCTTCAATGGCTAGCAGTAATTGTGGTGACACATGTTGCGGGGTGCAATTCACATCACCTTTAGCTTCCCCCATATGATTGAGACCGCGGCAGAAATGAAATTTTTTGCTTTTGGCTAAGAGTGAACCAGGTTGGCGCTTGTAATGAACCTTTAGTACATCTAGATGCACTTCTCTGCTTAAACTATACCTTACAACTTCATAAGTTGAAGTAACGCCCAGCTCTTCAAGTGTTGGGAAATCTGACATGGTTATTGCCCTGCAAGTTATTGCTGGATGAGGATAATAGTAGTCTATATTTGTATAGGCGCCATTGGCGGCTAGCAGTATATCACTAGTATTTCTCAGTGACCTATTAGAGAAAAGACTAGAGTTTGCATCGCACTAGTCTTTTATTCCAATGTAAATTACAGGACTTCTACTAGCGCCTTTGCCACATAGTCAACATTCCCAGTGGCAATGCCAGCGATGTTGATACGGCTGGAGCTGGCCATATAGATAGAGTATTCGTCTCGCAGGCGATTTACTTGTGTCTCACTTATGCCCAGGAATGAAAACATACCTTTCTCAGCACTGATGAAGTCAAAGTTTTGCTTGGCACCCGCTGCTTTTATACTGGCGACTAATGCCGTGCGGTTACCTGCCAGGCGTGAGCGCATCACATTTAGTTCATCGATCCACTGTGTGTGCAATGTGCTGCTGTCTAAGATAGTTTCGACGATGGCTGCGCCGTGTGCCGGTGGCATAGAGTAGTGGCCGCGAATAGTGCTAAACAGTTGACTCGAAGAAATTGCCGCACGTCCTGCATTTTCAGAAATGATCACAATAGTACCGGTTCTCTCGCGGTATAAGCCAAAGTTTTTCGAACAGGAGCTGGCCACTATCATCTCGGGAACAGCTGCAGCCATCATGCGCAGGCCGTAAGCGTCTTCTTCAAGGCCGTCACCGAGTCCCTGATAGGCGATGTCGATGAATGGGATCAAGTTTTTAGCCAGTACCAGGGAAATCACTTGCTGCCACTGGTCTCTGCTTAGGTCTGCTCCGCTGGGGTTGTGACAGCAACCGTGCAGTAATACTAAATCGCCTTCACTGGCGCTGTCTAAGGTCTGCATCATCTGCGTAAAATCAACAGACTGGGTTTCATAGTTATAGTATGGGTATTCTTTTAACTGTAACCCGGCCTCACCTAGCAATGGAATGTGGTTTACCCACGTTGGCGTACTTACCCAAATAGTAGCGCCCGGGGAGCAGATATTAATAAATTCTGCTGCCATTCTAAGTGCGCCGCATCCGCCTGGAGTCTGGGCGACACTGATACGACGATCTTTAATGACGGGGTGATCACTGCCAAATAAAAGTTGTGCCGAGAGTTCGCAGTAAAGAGGGGAGCCAGCTGGGCCAATGTAAGATTTGGTCTGCTGGTTGTCGAGGATAATGTGTTCAGCTGCGGTCACTGCCTGCATCACCGGAGTGTTGCCTTTTTCATCTTTATAGACGCCAACACCTAAATCAACTTTAGACGTGCTCTGGTCCTGGTTGTATTGAACGATTAGTTTTAAAAGCGCGTCTGGGGCAACGCCTTGCAGCTGGTTAAACATTTGTTTTCCTTATTGATTGTCTAATTATTGGTATTCTAATTGTTGCTTGTGTTACCACATCAAGTCATCGGGGACTTCATAATCGGCGTATGGGTCATCTTCGTCGGTTTCTTCTTGCTTTGGTAATTCTACTACCCACTCAGGTTGTAGGGCAAAAACCCGGTGCGCTTGATCAGTGGGAATCAACCAGTATTTTTCATCCATGAAGATTATAGTCAATTGACCGCGAAATAATTGCTGTTGGATAGGTTTATCAACATACATGCTCTTAACAAATTTTAAGTGCGAAAACTGATGGTTAATGTCCGCCTTGTTAGAAATGCTGATTTTGTTGCTTTGAATGATTTGTCTGGCCTGAGAAATATTAGCAGCCTGAGCTTTGGCCTGTTCGCGCTGCAAATTTAACTGGCGGTCTTTTTCACGTTTATCCGTTTGCTGTTGCTGAATTTTTTGCGGATCAACAGCGGGTTTGGTTTTGCCTTTGCTTTTTCTCTTGTCAGCTTTAGCTTTGTTGGCTTGTTTTTTGCTGGCGAGCCCGGCTTTTAATAGCTGCTCTTGTAACGAAATGGCCATGGGAATTTTATTGCCTAGTCAGTATTGAATGGCGTAACTATAACATAGTGTTTTTCAGCTGTAAGTGGTTAAAGCCAGGGTTGTGTGCAGATGCGTTTACTTTTATTGGCGGGGCGTATATTTACAGTGAATTTTTGAAAAAACTAATCAATCACCCCGAAATCTGTTACCGGTAGTTGCTAGTCTGCCCATGCTGGCATCAGTGTTGCCCATTGAGCGACTCGATATTTTTGACAAAAAATCGCAACATCTGGCTCAGGGCTTACGCTTTTTCCGCCTAAAAGAGCTATCGATTGGTGCTATTCTTCGTCATCATCAAATACATCTTGTAACTGCTTTAACAGATCTTCCTCTTCGCGCATGCGTTCAAAGTAGCGACGCATGCTGCGCCTTTTATCTTGCTCAGAACTTATATGGTTATCGACTGTGCCGTCCGGAAAAACGAAACTTTCTTCATTGTTGTCATCGACATGACCTTTGTTGACTTTGTCTGACATAGTATAGATCTCCTGGTGACAAATAGTTTAATTTGACTCCTCATTAGTCGGATGTTTATAGAGCAAAGTTAACGGTATTAGACTTAGCCAGCTAAAACTAAATCAGCATACTTTGCAGGGGAACCTTGTTCGGATCTTGTTCTATAAACAAAGCTTAGACAATAAGCATATTTACTATAGTTAAGTTTTTGGCAATGCGCGTCACTGCACAGAGTATTTTATCTAGGGCTGGTTAGTAGATTGGCTGTTGACGTGCTTTGTCGGGCTACTGTAAGAAATCACAGATGATCACTAGTGCTTTCCCATCATAGGCTTTAGAATGTCTGCATTTAAGCTTGATGCTAGTGTCAATGATCAATGCTGACTTGAAGAAGAGATGAGTTATGGGAAGAAAGTTCGAGAAACGTAAGGCCACGATGGCTAAAACGCAGGGCGCTAAATCTAAGTTATATGCAAAATATGCCAAAGAGATTTTTGTCAATGCAAAAAACGGCAGCTCAGATCCAGACGCTAATCCAAGTTTACGCAGCGTTATAGACAAGGCGAAAAAAGATCAGGTTCCGGCACATGTTATCGATAAAGCCATTGAAAAAGCCAAAGGTGGCGGCGGTGAAAACTACACCCCGATGCGCTATGAGGGCTTTGGGCCCGGTGGTTGTATGGTTATCGTTGATTGCTTAACAGACAACAATAACCGAACCTTTGGCGATGTGCGGATCTGCTTCAACAAAGGACACGCCAAATTAGGTGGTCAGGGCACGGTCGCACATATGTTTGATCACAATGCGATGTTTGTTTTTGCCCACGATGACGAAGAGGCGATTCTTGAAGCCTTAATGATGGAAGATGTGGATATCACTGATATTGAAAATGATGCTGGAATGATCACGGTATCAGCTCCACACACTGAGTATTTCAAGGCTAAATCGGCACTTAAAGCCAGTTTTCCCGATGTAGAACTGGAAACAGAAGAAATAACCTTTGTCCCACAGACTATTAGTGAGCTAAGTGGCGAGGACGTGGATAAATTCGAGCACTTTATGGAATTGTTACACGATTGTGAGGATGTGCAGGAAATCTATCACAACGCTGAAATAGCTGAGTGATATAAGTCGACAGGGAGGAGGCCTCTCTGTCGTTTTAGTGAATCATACTGACCCGTTTAGAAAGTTAACACTCTGATCGCCAGGACAATAAAGATCGCACCGGTAATGCGATTAACCCACTGACTTTTCTGTCGCAGCCATTTTAATACCGGTCCTTTAGCCAGCATCAACACCACAATCGAATACCAGCCGCCATCGACAATGATCACTGTCGCAATCATAATTAATTGATCTGCAATCATCGCATCAGCTGAGATGAACTGAGAAAATATGGCAATAAAGAAGATTGCTAGTTTAGGGTTTAGCAGCGAGATCATTGCCCCTTCGACACCGGCCTGCCACACTGAAATCCGCACTCTTTTGCCCTGCACTGATTCATCTTTGGCCATACCGGCCCGCAGTGCAGCGATCCCTATATAGATTAAATATCCGGCACCACCCCAAGTGATAGCCTTAAACAGTAATGGCGACTCGGCGACAATAATTGCCAAACCAAAAATGCTGCCAAAAGCCCATATTCCTACCCCTAAGGCGTGAAACCAGCTTGCAGCCAGTGCGTGTAGGCGTCCGTTGTCAGCCGTTTGTTTTAAAACCACGGCTAAGCTAGGCCCCGGTGACATAGCGCCTAAACAACAAATAGCCAGCAGTGACAGCCAGGCGACAAAAGTCATAGTGCGATTCCTATAAAAAGTAGACAGTGATAAAGACCGGCAAGCATACGCTAGTTGCAGTGCACAAGACAGCTGGGGCAGATGAAATATTGAAAATCTAACCCGTGTTTTATGTTAACTGAGAGTCATCTTTTTGTTGGTTTTCAAAAAGTATGGAATTGCCGAGGGAATAAAACAATAGCTTACAGGCAGGATTCCAGATGGTGGAATTGATCTTTTCCAGCTTAACTTGGAATTGACCCTAAGATTCTACTTAAACTTGAAACTCACCTACGAATTAAGCAGTTAGATACCAGTTAGGCACGCAAAAAAACGCCAGCTGATGTGCAGCAGTCGCTTTATAAATTTGGCGCTTGATTCGCTCTTTCTTGAGGTTTGAGAAAAGCTTTCAGCCATTGAATTGTCCTGACAGTTCCCGCGCCTAAGAGAGTGATAGGGTAAGTCTGACAAGTCATTATACTATTGGGCTATCCTAATTCTTTCACAGAACGTTCAGGGGGTTATTAAGATAGGCGCAATCGTTCATCGCAAAAACACGTGGCAGGCCTTTTACCTGAAGACATATCTTTCAATTTCATTAAATACTATGGCTCGAATAATAACCGTAGGAGCCTCTTACTGTGTTGAAAATAAAGTATGTCCTTGGGTCAGCACCTGGATAGGTAAAGTCAAAATATCTATGTATGGAGCTTACCACTCGATCAGGTCGATACACTCACCGAGCTTTGCTATCGGTTAACCGCTGTTTCGAGCTTTCAGAATTACTGCCGTGATTAATTTTTATGGCATTGATAATAGCGCCGGTGCCGTATCGGCTGCTTAGGATGGCTGAGCCTCATGGGCAATCAAGTAAAGCTAAGTAATAAGTATATAGCGAGGAGTACTGCAACCCACATAACCATACTACCAGCAGGATAAGTTCGTGAAAGTAAGACACTGCTTCTATCATTTTTTTTAGCAAGAAAGGCTAAGCAGCGATACAACCTTACTAAAAAGGCCTTACGTAACACATTGTTTATTGTCCATATAATCGAAAAAGTTTTTTGTAGAATGCTTGGAAAAACACGGCGATAAACCCAATCAAAATCTAAGTTAGTGGATCGTAATTCGGGGGGGTACATACCTCTGAGGTTAAGCCAAACAAAAGCGAGTGCAGAGAAGAACAACAACTGAGTCTGTGCTAGTACATGGGTTGCATCATAAGGATTGTAACCTGTGTCGTAGGGTAATAGAGCATACAATGCCGCAGGGTATATACCAATTGCAATACAAAGTCCTGCTGCAATCAGCATCCCCAATAACATGTTTTTAGGTGGATCACTTGCGCGAATCCCCGAGTCATGGGCAAAGAACGCAAAATAAGGGATTTTAATACCGGCGTGATGAAAAACACCGGCGGAGGCAAATAATAGTATTAGCCATATCCAGTCATAACCGTTTTCCAACGCTGCGGACATCACCATCGATTTACTTACAAAACCACTGAAAAGCGGGAACGCCGAAATAGAGGCCGCTCCTATGATACATAACACCGTCGTCTTGGGCATCGTCTTGTAAAGACCGCCAAGATCAGAGCCGTTGATGCGACCAGTCATATGCAACACAGCCCCCATGGACATAAATAACAAGCCTTTAAAAATGACGTCATTAAAAGCATGGGAGATTGCACCGTTGATGGAGAGTGCTGTGCCTATACCTATACCTACGACCATAAATCCCACCTGATTGATAAGACTGTAGGACAGCACCCGGCGTAAGTCATTTTCAATCACCGCAAAAAAGATGGGGAAACACGTCATTGCGGCACCGATATAAACCAGCAATTCAGTGCCAGGGTATCCACGAGCTAATGCATAGACGGCTACTTTGGTGGTAACAGAGCAGAGAAAAACGGCACCTGTAACGGTGGCCTCAGGGTATGCGTCAGTGAGCCAATTATGAGCTATAGGAAAAGCGCACTTAATGCCAAAAGAAATAAAAATTAGCCACCCAGCGATACCATCCAGTCCAATATGGCCGAATTCTAATGTGCCGTTTTCAGCGACATAAAACAGTGCGCCAACCAAAAGAATGACACCGGATAACACTTGAATGATGAGATAGCGCATTCCCGCAACATATGAGCGCCGGGTTCTGCGTGCCCAGATAAGAAAGACTGAAGTAAACGCTAAAAGCTCCCAGAAAACGAATAGCGTTAACAAATCACCAGCAAACACAGCTCCCAGACCGCTCCCTACATACAGCATGGCTGCCACTTGCTGCTTGGTGTCGCGGACATGCAGCGAGTAAATAATGGCTATCAACGCGGCGATGTGAAATACATACCCAAACATAAGGCTCAATTTATCCACGCGGTAAAGAATGAGCTGATAATCAAGAAATGCGAATTGTAGATGTATGCCCTCGGGCACCATCCAGAGATGAAAGGCACTTATAATGGGGATCGCCACCATAGTCGCGCTACGCCAAACGCCTCGGGCGACAGCAGCAATTAGCGCACAGATAAAAAAAGGCACAAATGGGGGAATCTCAACCATCCACATTGTGATCCCTTACATTCGTCTTGGTTGTTTTAGAAAAGCTCTCATTGAGAGACTCATCAGTAACCACTTTTTCTTCATTGTTCCTACCTTCAGAATCATAGTAGTCTTCGGCTCGCATGAGAAAAGTACGCATCCAAGCAGCAACCTGTACTAGGATAACGCAGCCGACAAAACCATAAATAGGGTAGAATCCCCATAGGTTTTCCCAGCGGTGTATTGCATGGCGATGGATCACAAAATCCAGAAGCAGCAGAAGTGCACAGCTAGCATAAAGAAAATGCAAAAGTCGTTTTACATTTTTTGGATGATCAAAAAATGATTTTTTTTCAACGGATAGTTTCTCATTTTCCATGAGTTATTTCCTGGGGGCCTAGAATCGCCGTCGACAATTCGTATAAAGGTTGCGGATAAATAAAGAGGATCACGCAACCCAACGTCGTGATGCAAAGCGCGATCAATGAAGGTAACGGTGCTTCCTTTATCTGAAACTGTGCTAGAGCTCGCTCTTTGCCAGTCTCTTCGCTAGATAACAGATTGGGAAAAAAGGCGTGCAAAGGTATCGGTAATAGATAGGCGATATTGAGTAAAGAACTGATCATAAGCACCCCCATCAGAGCCCATTGCTCCGCTTCTATGGTTCCCATTAACAAAAACCACTTACTCCAAGTTCCCCCAGCGGGCGGCACACCGATGATACTGAGGCTGGCAATAAAAAAAGCCGCCATAGTGATCGGCATCTGTCGACCAAGGCCACGCATTTCGCTTATTTTTGATTTATGCGCTGAGACCAAAATAGCACCTGCACAGAAAAACAACGTAATTTTACCAAAAGCATGCATCGCAATATGCATCGAACCACCAATAACACCTGATGGCGTCGCCAACAGCGCGCCAATGGTGACATAGCCCAATTGACTTATTGTAGAGTATGCGAGTCTTGCTTTTAAATTATCTTGCTGCATAGCAACGAGTGAGGCCAACAAAACTGATGCACCTGCCAAGTAAAGTAGAAACTGATAGCTTGGCAGTACCGACAATAAATCAAGTCCAAAAGTAAACACACACACTTTTAGCACAGTGAATACACCGGCTTTTACAACAGCGACGGCATGCAGTAATGCACTCACAGGGGTTGGCGCGACCATAGCTGCCGGTAACCAACGATGAAAAGGCATGATAGCGGCTTTACCAATGCCAAAGATAAACAGGGCCAGGATCACACCGACAAGTGTTGTATCGACGTTAGAAGCGAAGACACCGCCAGGTTTAAAGTCCAAGGTTCCGGAGACAAACCAGGTACTGACAATGGCTAACAAGAAAAATACGATTGAAGTACTAAGCAAAATTCCCAGATAAATCCGGCCTCCAGTTTTTGCCTTCTCGGTTCCCGCATGAGTAACCAAAGGATAGGTGGATAGAGTCAACACTTCGTAAAAAATAAAAAGCGTGAATAGATTTCCCGCAAAAGCAATCCCCATCACGGCACCAATAGCGATGGCAAAATAACTATAAAAGCGTGTTTGATTTTCTTCTTGATGGCTACGCATATAACCAATGGCGTAAATGGTTGTAATTAACCAGAGGAAACTGGCGATTAAAGCGAAAAGCATTCCCAGAGGTTCAATGACAAAGTTTACTTGTAAACCCGGTAGAAGCTCCCACCAAAATACACTGATCTCCCCCCCTGTAGTGAGACCTTGATATAGATTAATGACACAATAGAGGACTACTAAACAGGTACTTATTGTAACGGCCTCACGTAGATTAGGTTTGCGCGCAGTCGCCATAATAGCCAGCGTCGCTATCATCGGTAATATAATGCATAGCTGGAGCATCAACTCCAACGAAAGGTTCATGGGGCCACTCCAAACAAACTCTGAGAAGCCGCCTGGGCCACCTGGACGCTAAGTCGAGTATCAATGCCGAAATAGATATTGGCCATGACCAGTATCCAAATGGGAATCAGGAAAGAAATTGGCGCTTCTTTGATTCCTTCTGTTTCTAACAATGGCGGTTTGAAATAGGCGACTTCAAAGATACGCCACACATAAATTATGGTTAATAATGAACTCAACAGAATGAGTACAGCAACAAGCCACCAACCATTTTCAACTAAAGCCATAAGCAGATACCACTTGCTAACAAAACCAACTGTTAATGGCACCCCGATTAAGCTTAAACCACCGATCACAATCGCGGCCATTGTGAAAGGCATTTGCCGACCCAGCCCTTGAAACTGACTGAGCTGAACACTGCCAATACGGTACATCACTGCACCTAATGCTAAAAACAGCGCGCTTTTCATCAACGCATGATTAAACACATGCAACAAGGTCGCCGTTAATCCGGTTACCGTACTGGTACTGAATCCAACAATCATATAGCCAATTTGAGCGATACTTGAGTAAGCAAAAAGATGTTTAACATTCTTTTGATATATAGCGGCAGTTGAAGCCACAAAAATTCCCAACAGCCCAAGCACCATAAACAAGATCTGTAACGGTAAAGTAGTGAAGGAAAAAGAAAGACCAAATACTGAAAAAGTAAAACGAATAAGTAAATAAATAGCGACTTTTGTCGCAGTCGCAGCAAGGAACGCGGTTACTATTGATGGCGCGTAGGCGTAAGCATTAGGTAGCCATAAGTGAAGTGGAAACAGTGCCAACTTTAAACAGATACCAACAATAACAAAGGCAAATGCGCTAAAGACAGTTCGAGTATGTGCCACTTCTGGTAGACGCCTAGATAGATCATCCAAATTCAGAGTACCCGTCATTTGGTACATCAAACCGATACCAATCAAAATAAAAGTGGCACCGATCGTCCCCATAATCAAATATTGAAATGAGGCCCAGAGGGCGCGTCTGTCCTCACCCAAGGCAATCAGCGCGTAGGCGGACAGAGAGGAAATCTCTAAGAAAACGAAAACGTTAAAGACATCTCCGGAGGACACGATTCCAAGCATACCGCTGAGGGATAACAAGTATAAAACATAAAAAAGCGTATGTTTATCTTTGGGGAGCTCTTTTTCTATACTCGTTTGAGCAGCGAGTAATACCACAGTACTGACCGCTGAAATAATCAATAGCACAAATGCATTGAGCTTATCAATGCGATATTCAATACCCCAGGGCGCATCCCAACCGCCCAACTCATAGACAATTGTGCCCGAAGCCATGATCTGTTGTAATAATGAGATGCTAATCAGAAATGCTATTCCACTAATGATCAGAGAAAACAACCAAACCAGGGATGATCGTCTTAGAATTAAACACAAAGGTGCCGCCAATAGCGGTACAATCACTTGTAGAATCGGCAGGTGTGCTAACACGATTGATTATCTTTCTTTTGAATTTCTTGTTCTTCGATGCTTCCATAAGCTTCTTTTATGCGTACAGCCAGTGCAAGACCCAAAGCCGTAGTAGCAATACCAACGACAATTGCAGTAAGAATTAAAACATGAGGTAAAGGATTTGAATATTGGTTTATCCCCTCGACCAAAATGGGAGCAGTGCCACCATCGACCTTGGCCGTACTGATGTAAAAAATAAAAACCGATGTTTGGAAAATAGTCAGACCGACAATTTTTTTGATCAGGTTTCCATGGGCAATAACGATGTAAAAGCCGATCATCATCAATACCACCACAATCCAATAGTTATAGAGCCCCATTAGCATCATTTAGTCTCCTTATCTCTCCTGTTTTGTTGTACCTCTCTACGACCTGCAAAGTTGAAAAAGATGATGAGCATCACTGAGGCAACGGTACAGCCCACCCCCAGTTCGATCAGCAGAATCCCCAAATGTTGCCCGGCTATAGGATCGGCATTTAACACACTATAATCAAGAAAATTTCCTCCGTTCAACAGAGAAACCAAGCCAATACTGCCGTAAAACAAAACACCCATAGCGGCAGCTAATTGGATAAAAGGCTGGTTAATCACTCGACGTGAGGTCCTTAAACCGAACACCATTGCATACAGGATTATGGCAGCAGCAAAGATCACTCCAGCCTGAAACCCCCCACCCGGTCCATATTCACCATGAAACTGGACGTAAAGCGCAAATAACAAAATAAAAGGGATCAACATTTTGGTGACTATGCGCAAAATTAGCTGCTGTTCATACATCGAGTCATTGAGTGAATAACTTTTTGTCACATCTTCGGGAAGGCGTACCACGGATAAAAGTGTCAGCACCCCAATGCCAGCAGTAAAGATGACAACTACCTCGCCAAAAGTATCGAACGCTCTGTAGCTTGCAAGCACTGAGGTCACGATATTAGGTACCCCAATCTCCTGCATTGAATCGTTAATATATCGAGGCGCAACATGGCCGTGAATGGGCGCGTCTGCGGAACCAAAATAAGGCATATCCAAAGTACCGTAGATCAATAGTGCGCCAGTAATGACGACTACAACTAGTGCCAACACGGGTTTATGTCTTGTTGGATGCTCGGAGCGTCCGGTCATGGTTATCGCCACTAACATGAGTAGACTGGAGATGCCTGCACCTACAGATGCTTCCGTAAACGCCACGTCCACGGCATCCATTGCAACAAAAAAACTAGCAGACAGCAGACCATAAATACCGGCTAACATAATCACTGCGACCAGGTCTTTCATCCGAACAATGGCAACGGCAATACCCACAAGGAGAGATAATATAACGATGTTAATTAGCGATTCGATGATTATGGCTCCTTGTCAGTGGCAGATCTTTTGCTAAGCAGCGGCATAAGACCGTTATGAAATGCTGCCTTAGCTAATGCGTGGGTTGCGGTAGGGTTAATAAAAAGCGTCATCAGAAGGATCAACAACAGTTTTGCGACGACTAGGCTTTCCTGGCTCTGGAGCATTAGCCCAACTAGAATCATACTGGCCCCTAATGTATCGGTTACCCCGACTGCATGAATACGTGTATAAAAGTCTGGAAATCGCAAAATACCTACGCCGCCAGAGACACAGAGAAAGCTCCCAATCAATAAGCACAGTGCACTAGTAATTTCGATGACTATTTCCATTATGGCTCCTCTGACTCTTTTTCATGAGTAGATTGTTTAAACGCGAAACTATCTGAATAGCGCAACACACCAATCACACTAATAAAATTGATTAGAGCGTACACTATGGCAATATCCAAAAATTGCGGGCGTTCCATGACAAAACCTAATAGAGAAATCAGGAGCACCGTCTTGGTGCCAAACATATTGACCGCCAAAATGCGGTCATAGAGCGTTGGCCCTATGACTCCTCGAATGATTGCCAAAATCATGACAACAAGGATGGCTAGTGTTGCTGCGATTAACATTAGTTTTCCAACCGGCTTACCCGGCGATCCATTTCACCGGTTTTTAAGGCTTGAATATTTTTGCGTAACAAAGCGTGAACGATGATCCGGTCATCTACTAGATCAACCGTCACTGTCCCGGGTGTTATGGTAATGGAGTTAGCATAAATAACTTTGCCAACATTGGTTTTTTGACTCGCTTTAACGGTGGTTAAAGTGGGTGATATGGAACCATTCCCTAGCCAAATGTGCTTTACTACAGCAATATTGGCGTGAACGAGGTTTTTGAGAAGCCAAACAAAGTAACCGGGAAGCTTCAGCGAGAGATGCACTGGCTGAGATTCGTGATCAACCACATCCATCCTATGTGCAATGTATAAAACAAGGGCAATAGAGGCCGCGCCAAGCGACAACATGAGAGCTGAATTGTGGCCTGAATTAAGCAACCAGAAGATCACCAACATCAGAAACAAATTAATAGTATGTCGCATTAGCACTCCATTTTTGCTCTTAGTCATATGTTTTTAGGCATTACATCAGTGAAGACGATTTCGAGTTCAAATTGCAATGTCTGTAAAATATATTAACGAGTGAAATTTTCTACTCTGCTACCTGAATTAGCCCAGTTTCGATATTTAAGATTTTCCTGTTCGCTTAGTTTTAAATTGGAAGCCCTTCCTTACTTTAAGTGAATGGTCTATCGTCACTAAACATTTTTCTGTTTTTGTAGCAGAGCAATTTTACGTGCCACAGAGCGGCTAGCCCGCTTCATTGCTCTATCAATCGCGACATAAGCAGTCGATTGTGTATCTTCAATTACGATGTCTTCCATACTGACAATAGAAATTCTAAGCCGACAATTCATACCAACGCCACCCTCAAGCTTGCTTATGCAAATAGAGATGGCTGAGATTTGCGGCTCCAATTGATGAAAAGCAAATTGTAGCTTTCGTTCAATCTGAACTTTTAGCTTTTCGGTAAGCTCAAGACCTCTTGATTGAATATCAGCTTTCATAGTGAATTTCGACTGATCGAGTTGTACTTAAGCACTAAATATCGGCGCTTATTCACAGGGATATTCAGCTTTTAATGCCTTGAAAATCGTTTCTCTTAACACTATTAGCGTATCTATTGGGGGAAACAGTTGCTTTAAAATCATATTAATCACACGAGTTTCAGGTTCATCATCTGGTACGAAAAAAGGAATAAAGTGTGCGGGGGATTGGTTTCCAGTTATATAGACTCTGCTCATAATAGAATCACCTTACGCTTCTTTCCACTTTGCTCATTTAAAATCGAAGTATCGGTGACTTGGGCTGCGAAAAGAAACCCTGTAATAAAGTAAATACAAGGTTTAGCACTCTCCTTATCTGAAGCAGCCGTTAAAGTCATGCAAGACGCTAGTAATAGCGGGTCGTTATCCGGTTCAATATCTTCAATTGCAAAAGCTGAACATGAAATAATTGACGTTATAACTAATAGATAAGTGCTGACCTTCATTTAATGTCTCCACCCGAATCGTAAGGGAATCGCGGACAAGTGAATAAATGATTTTATGAGATCAGATAATATCCACTTGATTATGCGATTAGCGCCTCTATAACTTATAGACCATTTGTAGAGATCAGTAAATTCGAATATGATTGATATAAACATCGAATAATTCGAATGGTGCTAATTTATGACACCGTTAAATTACAATCACCTGTATTATTTTTATGCTGTCGCTACAGACGGTAGCATCGCTAGAGCCAGTGCTCGGTTGAACCTGACACCCCAAACAATTAGTGGCCAAATTAGCAGTTTTGAGACGCAAATCGGTATTGATTTATTCGACCGAAAAGGGAACAAAATGCAGCTTTCTGAAATGGGCCAAATGATTTACAGCTATGCCGAAGAAATTTTTCAGTTGGGTGATGAGTTAAAAAATGTTCTGAAAACCAAGGAACCTGCCCATTGGCTGACATTCACCGTAGGTATTACAGATGTAATACCAAAAGTACTAGCCTTTAAACTGCTCAGCCCTGCGTTAAATATGACTGAACCGGTACGCCTAATTTGTAACGAAGGTGATCAGAATAGCTTATTGGCAGATTTAGCCGTTAATAGGCTAGATTTAATTTTAACAGACCAGCCGCTTCAATCGGGCAGCCACGTGAAGGCGTACAACCATCTGCTTACAGAGAGTGGGTTTACATTTTTTGCGTCAGAACGGCTGGCGTCACTAAACCTCAAAGGGTTTCCTCAGTCGATGTCGGGGCAGCCATTTCTTATGCAAGGCAAAAAAGCGGCTGTCAGGCAGCGACTCTCGTCATGGCTGAAAAAGCACGATATAGTACCAAACATTGTCGCCGAATTTGACGACAGTGCACTGCTAAAGTCCTTTGGACAGGCGGGATACGGTATTTTTACTGGACCAACACTCATTGAGGAAATGATAGAGTCTCAATATCAAGTCAAAATTATTGGTCGTACGCAAGAAATTAAAGAACAGTATTATGTGATCTCCCCCGATCGCCGGATTAAACATCCCGCTATCGTTGAAGTAGTCAATGCAGCAACCAATTAAGTACTGCTGTTATGCTATCAACATTACCTTATCGAAGTAGAGTTATAGTAGAAGTGGTAGCCCCTGGGGTTTTCAGAGTTAGTTTTAAGAAGAAGTCACCACAAAACCCGAAGAGAAGTATTCCTAGCAAAAATGGAAGCCCTTATCCCTGGGCTAGACTTGAAGCCTTAATCGATCCTCACTGCCCTAAAGCAGGTAACGGTCGCAGATCCTGTCCACTTGAGTCGATGCAGCGGGTTCACTGCCTACACAATGTATATCTTAAGTGATGCTACGACAGAAGATTCGCTCTATGAAATAGCGTCAATGAGAGGCTTTTCCCACTTGTCTTTAGACCGAGCCATACCCGATCATACTACAGTCATGAAATTTCGAAACTTACTTGAGAAGCATGATTTAGGGCGAGAATATTTGATGCTATCAACCAGTATCTCGAAGAGTCTGGCTTGTTGATGACAGAAGGAAGCTCAATCGATGCCACATTATTGAAGCGCCATGCTCCACTAAGAATAAGTTGAATCAGCGTGATCCTGAAATGCATCAAACCACAAAAGGGAATCAATGGCGCTTTGGCATGAAAGCACATATTGGTGTCGATGTTAAAACAGGGCTGACTCATATATTTACAACTACAGCAGCCAACGTGTATGACCTTAATGAAGCTCACCAACTTTTACACGGCGAAGAGAAGTATATTTTTGCCGATTCTGGATATCGCGGGGAGCAACAGCGAGATGAACTTAAAGACATTAGCGCTGATTGGTACATAGCAGAACAGACAAGCAAAGTTAAAAAGCTTAAGAAGCATCCGCGCATCAATAAGGTGGCGATAAAGATCGAATATTTAAAGGCTAGTGTTCGTGCTTTCGTTGAACACCCTTTCAGAATCATTAAATGCCAGTTTAGCTTTAAAAAGGCGCGGTATCAGGCGTTGCAAAAAACGATAACAAATTGGCTGTTCCCAAACGTACATTTCTCGAATGCCTACCATCAAATATACGTAGTGATATTAGTAGATTGAGACTCCCAGAGGTATTGTCGTTTCACTCCTCGCCGAACTCCTGCCGTTAATAATGCTTACTGAAATCTAAACCCTACAAACATAGGGGCTGTAGAGTTTCACGCATCTTGAAAGAATTTCACTGAACTAAAACCAACATTTTTGTGCTAGGGCAAGCAGCGCAATAAACTGCACGCAGTGTCATTAAAGCTTCATAAAACTGTATTAATCTGACGGCACATATTTTAGGGACATGCAAATCAAGCCGGTAAACTGCCCTGTGGCAGAAGCAACCGGACATGTTTGCACATTCCATAACTTAGAGTTGTCACTATGCGCTTAACTGTTCTCAACCGTATTACTTCTATATTGTTATTAACCGCCATTGTTGGAATGGGCAGTAGCGTTTACTGGGGGTTTCAGCAATTAAAACTGCCTTTTCAAATGAATCGGCAATATTTCAGTTTAGTAGAAAGTATTTCGGTGACCACCAGAGGACTGATCGATAATTATTTAACCACAGGCAATTTGTCAGACTTAGCGTCCGCTCGTGACTACATGGCACAACAAGTACCGCAATCTCTATCGCAGTTGCCGCAAGCTGTGCAACAACAAGTATTGCCTGGGGTCGAGCTGCTACAGCAAAGCATGCAACAGAAGCTGCTAGCGGCGGGAAAACTTGCCGGGGATATTCAAGGGTTAGTAGTGCAAAACGAGCGCGAATCACTGGCGCTGCTTGAGAGTATCAATGAATACATTAGCGCTGCAGCGACTGAGCAAAACAGAGAAACGGCTGTTGCCCTGCAGCAGCTTAGTCTAAAAATCGCTCAGGCCATCAGCCAGAGAATATTGATCCGCGATAAGTATTTTCGCACCAATACTGTCTTGCTGCGAGAGAGTATTGAGCTGCTGAGCAAGCAGATACAGGAAGATTCAATGCGCTTAGCGCAGCTACCGCTTTTGGGCGTAGTTGCAGAGGCCGAAGAGGATGATTTTGCGGCAATGATGGAGCTGGATGACTCACCGGAGTCGGATGCAAATAGTGCTGGGCAGTTTATTGATGCCGGTACTGAACCTATTGCAGAGCTAAACTCTCTGGCCAATAGGTATCTGGATGAAATACAGCGAACTTCTAATCTGTTGAATCTATCACTACAGGCGAAAAGTGAAGTTACTGGGATGATTGACAATTTAGTCGCTTTGGTTGCTAGCAGCGAAAAGTATATTGAGCAGTCCAGAGTGGAGATTGAAAACAAAGTCTATAGTGCTTTGCTAGTGCTACTGTCGTTGCTATTTGCCACCGGTATTGCAACGCTGTTGACCCAAAGAGCCAGTATGGCAGCCATAGCTTCAGTTGCACAATATCTGGCCAAGCTTGGCACCGGGGACTTTTCAGAAAAATTACAGCAACGAGTGCGATTTCAGGAACTGCAGCATTTAGCCTCTAGTGCAGAAAAACTTAGGTTGTTTCTAGCTGAGTTAGTGGCAGAAATTCGCTCCGAAAGCACTAATCTGGAGCAGGCTACAATCAATATTAGTCAGGGCACTGAGCAAATTCACCAGGGGACGATTGAGCAGAAGTTACAAACGGATCAAGTGGTGGACAGTATTTATCAGTTGTTGGCATCATTTGCCCAGGTAGATGAAGATGTAGCAGGGGCGGTGGGGTCAGTAAAGTCCGGGCGAGTTGCGATAAATCAAAGTGTAGTTGTGATGTCGGATTTACAACACAACATTAAACAGTTGGCGACCCAGATTTGTGCAGGGGAGGCAGTCATATCACAATTAAATCAGGACACTCGAGATATCGGGTCGGTTCTGGATATAATTGGCTCTATCTCAGAGCAAACTAATCTATTGGCGCTTAACGCGGCGATTGAAGCGGCGCGGGCGGGTGAGAGTGGTAGAGGTTTTGCAGTAGTTGCCAATGAAGTCAGGCTACTGGCACAGCGCACCCAAGAATCAACCTCTGAGATAAAAAAGATTCTCGATGCACTGCAGAACTCCGCTGCAGAAGTGACCAGCTCGATGCTGCAACAAAAACAGACCGCACAAGATTCTGTACTTGGAACTCAGCAAGTGGTTGAGCAGCTACAAACGGCAGAAGCCATTTATGAAAAAATCAAACACAGTAATCAGCAAATTTCCGAGCGCACTGCACAGCAATCGGGATCAGTTGATGAAGTGAAACTAAGTATCGTGAATGTGCAGTCACAGTTAAACAGTGCGGCACGCAGGGCGGTAAAAGCAAAACAGCAGACGAATAACTTGACAGCGGCCTGTGAAATTTTGAATAATCGGGTAGCTGGATATCAGATCTAGAGAAAGAGAGAGTAAATTCGGCACTTTGCAAACAGTAGACAAGGCTTAAATCGCCCAATAATTAACGATGGAATGACAGACACAGTGAATAAATTATTAGCCAATAGCGTTTATAAACAACAGATCGCCTGCAACAGCTGCGCTAAATGCTGTTGTACGCCAATGCGGTCGAGTCTTCCTGTGTAATATCACTACCAAGAAATCAGGGGCCGCTAATTAACGTTACCGGCCCTTTTTTTGTGCCTGGAATGACTGAGTGATAGCGACACGAACCTTGGGTTTTTACTGACACCTTTTGTGAAATAATGAGATTTATAATGAATACCAAGCATCCAGATGTGGAACTGTACGACACTTACCGTCGGGAAATACATAAATTTATACCCATATCAAAAGAGTCGGTTTCACTGTATGCCTGTGGTCCAACCGTCTACGACTACGCGCACCTTGGGAATTTACGCAGCTATCTTTTTGTCGATGTGTTGCGCCGGGTTCTAGAGTTAAATGGCTTCCAGTTGAACCATGTAATGAATATCACCGATGTCGGTCACTTGACCTCAGATGCTGACAGCGGTGAAGACAAAATGGAGAAAGGCGCCCGCAAGCAAGGTAAATCGGCATGGGATATCGCCAAGTTTTTTGAAAAAGCTTTCTTTGATGATTTAGATTACTTAGGGATTAAGCGACCAACCACTATCTGTCGGGCAACTGAGCATATCCCTGAGCAGATAGAATACGTTGAAATATTGCAGCAGCGCGGTTACACCTATCAGACCAGTGACGGCGTATATTTTGATACGGCGAAGCTACCCAGTTACGGTAAATTGGCAAAACTTGATATTGAGGGCTTACAAGCCGGGGCCAGGGTAGACATTGGGGAAAAGAAACGGGTTACTGATTTTGCGCTGTGGAAATTCAGCCCCGATGGCCAGCGGCAAATGCAGTGGAGTAGTCCATGGGGTGAAGGGTTTCCGGGTTGGCACATTGAATGTTCTGCTATGTCGGAGAAATATCTGGGTAATAAATTTGATATTCATGTCGGTGGCGAGGACCATATTCCGGTTCATCACTCCAATGAAATTGCTCAGTGCGAAGGCCGGCACGATCATCAGCCAGCTAATTTCTGGATGCACGGATATTTTTTACAATTAGGTAAAGAAAAGCTATCCAAATCTGGAAAGTCGCTGCTGTTAAGTGAGCTGATTAACCAGGGCTATGATCCACTGGCGTTTCGCTATTTAGTGTTAACCAGCCACTATCGAAGCCATTTACAGTTTAGTATAAAAGCTCTGGATAGCGCGGCAACGGCCCTGAAGCGTTTAACAAAAATGCTCAGTCAGTGGCCTGATGGCGGTGAGCTCAGTGTGGAGTTTGTGCGGCAGTTCATGCAGTGCATCAACAGCGATCTTAAAACGCCTCAGGCCCTGGCGGTACTTTGGGCCGTGACTAAAAGCGCGTTGTCGGATGCTGATAAAAAGGCCACCATTTTGTATTTTGATCAAGTATTGGCGCTTTCACTTGAGCGTCAGCCAGTGGTTGAAACTGTGCCTCAAGCGGTACTGGATTTGGCAGAACAGCGCCAGCAAGCCAGGGCTGCAAAGCATTGGCAGCAAAGTGATGAGTTGCGCGAGCAAATTCTTAAGTTGGGGTTTGCAGTTAAAGACAGTCCGCAAGGTTGCATTTTAGCTAAAATCTGAAGCAGTAGTCACATGCGAAATCAAATAGATAGAGATAAGAAATGACCATTTTGTATACCTTAGTACCCTTAATCGTGGCTTTGTTGTTAGGTTTTTACTGGGACTTAAAGCTATTAACCCCACGTATCATTGACAGTTGTTTGAAGTGGCTGACATATATCATGTTGGGGCTAATCGGCTACGGCATTGGTGCTTTAGAGCAGCTTGCAGACAAACTCTACACTTCTGGAGTGATGGCAATTGTTCTGTTCAGTTTGATCATGCTGGCGAACATTGGCGCTTTAACGCTCAGTAGTCGTTACCTCGGCCTTAGTGAGAAAAAGCAACAAGTCGCGGTAGGTAAGGCCAAACTGCCAATGAGTTGGTCAGTGTTCTCTGACTCCATTCTAACGGTTGTCTGGGTAGTGGGGGGAGGCCTGGCAGGTTACTTTTCTGAAGGATATTTTAGTGCTGCTGAAGAATCAGTTGCCTGGCTGTTGTATTTATTACTGTTTATGATCGGGCGGCAGTTACACCAGGCAAATTATCGCTTGCGCTCTCTGTTCCTGAATACCCAGGGATTAATTATCAGTGCGGTGGTATTAGTTAGCACTCTCGCTGCCGCTGCGTTTGCCGGATGGCTGTTAAATATGCCAATCTTTTCAGCGCTGGCAGTGGCTTCAGGGTTCGGTTGGTATAGCTTGTCGGGAATACTGATCACTGACCTAGGTAGCCCGGTGTTGGGAACCACCGCGTTTTTGCTGGATATTGCCAGAGAGGTTGTTGCCTTGATGATGATTCCGCTACTGAGCCGTCTGGGAAGTCATTGTACGGTTGGAGTGTCAGGTGCCACCGCGATGGATTTTACCTTGCCTATGTTAGGTAAATTCCACGGCGCCGGGATTATCCCCACCGCTATCGCCAGTGGTTTTGTGTTGAGTCTGTTAGTGCCAGTATTGATCCCGTTATTTTTGTCTTTCAGTTAATAAAATTGCCAGAGAGGCCCGTCCATAAGGGCTTATCTGGTATCTCATGTCTGCATGGCTAGAGTTATCTTAAATGAGAGGACGTAGCGTAAAAGTGTACTGGCAACCGGATAAAGATCAAAAATAAATATATTTAAATCATGCACATCGACAGCGTTACCCCTATAATATGCCATCCTCAGGAAGCTGCAGGTCTTGTACTGGCAGAGCGTTAAACTAATAAGGGAAATGAGATGTTCATTAAACATAAGTTAATAGCAAGCACTGCAATAGTAGCACTAGGATTTGCTGCTCTTTTTTTTGTGATCCTGAATCAATCGACACAACTACAACAGCAACAAAGTAAACAGCAAATTGTTACCCAGCTTGGCAGCAGCATAGAAAAGCTGAGTAATCTGCAACGCAACTTAGTTGCTGGTATGCAGGCTAATAACGCGGAAGCTGTCAGCGAAACCCTTGTCGATGTTAATTCGCAAGTGGAACAATTAAGATCGTTGTATGTCGAGCAAGACTTTGAGCAGCGTAGTGTAAATGTATTAAGTTTGGCCGTTGTCAACTCGTCGAAAATTTATGCGCAGCTCTATGAAACTCAGCAAAAGCCTGGATTACAAAAGGATTTATCAGTGGCAGCGGCTAATATGCAGCAGGCTATGGCAGTAACAGCAACAGAAGTTATTGAGCTCCTTGCATCGCAGAGCAGTGAAATCCAGAACTTTAGTCTGAGCATAACAGCTGTAGTTGCACTGATTGTGTTGGTTGCCTGCGTTGTCCTTAATTTGAGTATTATCAAACCTATCACATTGCTTAGTGACAGAGTGATCAGCATCTCACAGAGCCATGACTTAACCCAGCGGATAAGCTATCGGGGAAATGATGAAATGGCTCAAGTGAGCGAATACTTCAATTCTCTGCTAGACAGCTTTCAGAAAATAATTAATGAGGTAAATTCGATAACGTCGAATTTAACTGTCTCTGCGCAAAGTATGACAACTCAGGCATCCAACAACCAGGAGGGCATGCAAGAACAACTGCACACTGCCGATCAGGTTGCCGCGGCTACCGCGCAGATGGAGGAGACGATCGGTGAGATCTCAAGCAATACAGAATCTGCTTCGCAACTCGCACAGCAAGCGACTTCAAATGCTATGCAGGGACAGATAAGTGTCGATGAAACAACGCAAAAAATTGCCATTTTAGCAGAGAAATTGACCGAGTCCAGTCGCTCAGCGACAGTGTTAGTCGAAGAGAGCAAGGCCATAGACAAAGTATTAGATGTCATTAAAGGAATTGCCGATCAAACTAATCTGCTGGCGCTAAATGCATCAATAGAAGCGGCCCGTGCCGGTGAACACGGACGCGGTTTCGCTGTGGTTGCCGATGAGGTAAGAAACTTGGCGATGCGCACCCAAGAGTCTACTGAGGAGATAAGTGGCATCATTAATATCCTACAGCAGAGAACCTCGGAAATAGTGACGTTGATAGAAGAGTGCCATTTGCAGGGCCAAGACAGTACTGAGCAGGTAAATAAAGCGGGTAAAGTGCTACAACAGATATCTGAAGATATCACTGCCATTGCCGATATGAGCACGCAGATAGCCACTGCTGTTGACCAACAGACGCAAATGACCATCGAAGTTAAAGACAACGTCGGCAGTATCCGCGATATATCGGAAGTCACCGCCAGTAATGCAGGTAGAAACGTTGACTCAAGTACTAAACTTTTAGATTTCGCCACCGCTATGAGCCAGTCGGTGGTTAAATATAAGAGTTGATAAATTAGCGGGTCGAAAGTTAGCAGTAAAACACCCTCTAATAGAATTAAAAGGTGTTTTAGCGATGTTTTCAATAGCGAGTATGGGCTGGGCCAGATCCACAGCCCAGTCTGTTCTTGTATTCAAATTATTTTGCACTGTTGTGCACTGGGCTATTCTCGGTTAAAAGCAGCCATAGGTCGTTCTACTAATCGGAATCTAAACTTTAAGTCCCGCTTTTGTCAGCAAATTGATTTTTTAAAAGTATTTGTAACGGCCGTAAACAGTTAGGTAACATTACCTTGTGGAATAATATCTATATCTGAAATCCACAGTTTATCTTCTGTTAGAGAAAATTAATTTCCCATACCACAGTGTAGCGAGTAAATATGAAAGTTGATTCAGTCAGTCATATCACCTTCGTCGTTAACGATATAGACCGTATGACGCAGTTCTTATGTGAAGGCCTTGGGGCTAAAGAAATTTTCGACAACAAGGATATTGACATCCAGGCTCCCCGGGAAAAGTTTTTTGTGTTGGGTGATACCTGGCTGGCTGCAATTGTAGGGAACTCGCCTGTTGATCGTACATATCAGCATGTTGCTTTTAAAGTGTCTTCAAGTGATTTAAGGCAGTTTGAACTGAGATTACGCGCTCTTGGTGTTGACATCAAACCGCCGCGCCCTAGGGTAGAAGGTGAATCTGAGTCACTTTATTTTTATGACTTTGATAATCACCTCTTCGAATTGCATACAGGTACACTAAATCAAAGGCTTCAGGTATATGCTGATCAGGGTTAATTGACGTATTGGTAACTTCTTGATTTTTAAGAATATATCTGGCTATCAAAGTGCCTGGCATTGCAAGGTAGCTAATAGGATGTTACGGGCTAGGTTGATGCTGAGTTGTAATTGACAGCACCGGCCAAAAGGGGACATTCGCCACTGTTTAGACCGAGCAGTTTGAGCGTAAATTGGCATTGACTGATGTTTTTTAGTTTACTGGCTCTTTGCAGTGCCTACTGTGATAACGGCTTAGCATTGATGCTATAACTCACTCCCCTTTGTTGTTCTGTTTTCTCATACACACTACTGTGCATTGATCTTAGCAACAGGTGCAGAGTATAACGTGTTTGTCTCTGCGACCTGTGATGGCATAGTGTGCTAGGATCAGTTCAAAGTTAATTAGACAGTGCAATTGCTTTCAGAGTTTCTTGCTGTGCAGATTGTTGTCGACTAACCTTTAAACAGTATGATTTAGTAGCTTCCTATCACTCTACCTAGTCAAAGATGATCCTTAGGAGAAATAAGTTGTATTCTAAGCAACCACCTCATACCTATTGGCCAATTTTTATATCTTTTTTATACAATCGTATTAAATGCTCAATATTCAAAACAGTAAGTGCTCTTATTCTCTGTATATGTGTTTTTCCGACACAAGGGTTCGCTTTAGAAAAAGTTAAGTTACAACTTAAGTATCTGCATCAGTTTCAATTTGCAGGTTATTACGCTGCTCTAGAGCAGGGCTATTATACTGCTGCTGGCTTAGATGTAGAAATTGTTGAAGGCCAAAAAGGTGATGAGCCATTACGAGAGGTTCTATCCGGTGGTGCCCATTTCGGTATAGGTAGTAGCAGTTTAATTCTTGAGCATAGCAAAAACAGCCCTGTTGTGGTTTTAGGTGTAATTTTCCAGCATTCTCCTTACACATTATTAATGCCAAAAATCACCAATATCCAAAGCATTCACGACATTGTTGGTAAAAAAGTAATGATCGCTGATCAAGCGGATGAGTTGATAGCCTATTTAAATCAAGAGTCTATATCTTTAGAGTCACTTTCCATAATACCGCACAGTTTTAACCCTCGTGATTTAATGGAAGGCAAAGTCGATGGTTTTTCAGCATATACGACTAATGAAACGGGTTATCTAGACAGGCAGGGCTTTAATTATCATTCATTCAGTCCTCGATCAGCAGGCATTGATTTCTATGGCGATAACTTATTTACAAGTGAAAAGGAAATAAATAAAAACCCAGAGAGAGTGGAAGCGTTTAGAAAAGCAAGCATGCTTGGTTGGAACTATGCTTTTAAAAACCCTGATAAAATAATTGATTTAATTTTAAAAAAATACTCCACTCGAAACACTTCAGAACACCTATATTACGAATACAATCAAATGGTGTCATTAGTTCAACCTAAATTGGTAGACATAGGCTATATGAATCCAGGTCGCTGGCGTCATATAGCAGACACATATGCTGATTTAGATATGTTAGAAGAGAACTATCACTTTGAGGGTTTTATATATGACAGTAAGCCACCAATAAACATGTTTTGGTGGTATACGGCATTCATTGCTCTATTATTTATTATGTTATTAATAAGTACTTTACATTATCGAAATAGATCTAAAGAGAGGCTAATTGCCAAAGAGGAAATAGAGTTTAAAAATATTTTACTCTCCACTCAGCAAGAGGCTTCGATTGAAGGGATGTTGGCGATTGGGGATAATTATCACATTATATCGGCTAATCAACGCTATATTGATTTATGGCAAATAGATAAAGCGGTCATAGAAAATGGTGACAACAGAGATCTATTAAAAATAATAGTTAAAAAGCTAGTTGCTCCGGACTATTTTTTACAGCGTATTGAAGAAATTCGCCTGCAACCAACCCTTATCTGTACAGAAGAGATTGATCTTTTAGACGGCAGAATAATGGAGAGATACACCGCCCCGATGACATCTGACTCCGGCCAATACTTCGGTAGGTTGTGGAGTTTTAGGGATATTACTGCTAGAAAAAAAGCTGATGAAGTTATTTGGAAACAGGCAAATCTAGACTCCTTAACAGGTTTGCCGAACCGCTATAATTTTTTCAACAAATTGAGATCTGCACTCAATATCGCTGAACAGAAACAGTGTAATCTTTTTCTATTATTTCTCGATTTAGATCAATTTAAAGAAGTAAATGACACATTAGGTCACCATGTTGGTGACAAAATAATACAAGAGACATCTAAAAGGCTACTATCTTGTATTTCTGGTATTGATACTGCTACCGTCGCCCGCTTAGGAGGAGATGAATTCACTATTATTTTAGAGAATATATCCAGCTTAAGTGTTGTTGAAGAAATCGCTAATAAAGCACTCGAGCAACTATCAATCCCTTTTCAAATAGATGATGAATTGGCGTATATTTCTACAAGTATAGGCATCACCGTCTACCCTGATGACGGAGCAGATGTGAGTTCTTTGATCAAAAATGCCGATCAGGCCATGTATGCAGCTAAAGATTCTGGACGTAATAGATTCGAGTATTTCACTCCCAAGATGTATGAAAAGGCTATAGCAAGACTAAATTTAATCAAGGCTCTAAGAAGTGCCTTAGAACAAGATGAATTTCAGTTACATTATCAACCAATTTTCTGTTTAAAAGACGTAACTATGGTCAAAGCAGAAGCATTAATTCGCTGGAATAATCCGGACAAAGGTTTCATAAGCCCCGATGAATTCATACCTCTAGCAGAAGAGACAGGACAGATTAATCAAATAGGCAACTGGGTGTTCCAGACCTCAATGAAGAAGCTAAAATATTGGCGTTCTCAGTTTAATAAAAATTTACAAGTCAGTATTAATGTCTCTCCCGCACAATTTGGCGAAAGTGGAGGAGTGGGTGCTTGGAGTGACGAGTTAACAGAATTAGGATTGCCTAGTGACTCTTTGATAATAGAGATTACGGAAGGATTGTTAATGGGGCCAAGTCAAGAAGTTTCAGAAAAGTTGCTCGATTTTTGCACACAGAATATTAAGGTTGCCTTAGACGACTTCGGTACAGGTTATTCTTCTTTGGCTTACTTAAATAGATTCGACATAGATTACTTAAAAATAGATAAAGCATTTGTTTGGAATTTAAATTCAGAATCAGAGGATATTGCATTATGTGAAGCGATTGTAGTAATGGCTCATAAACTTGGCATAAAAGTTATCGCTGAAGGAATAGAAACTGAAGAACAACTGGTATTGCTCCAGCAAATGGGCTGCGATTACGGGCAAGGTTATTTTCTATCAAAGCCACTTCCTGAAGCCGAATTTGAACATTTATTAACGGGTAGTTCTGCTGGTCCTTTACACTAAGGACTATACGATTAAATTACACTTGGATAGTTTATGTTTTTCCCAGAAGCCCTGAACTACTTCATTCAATAGGAAGCTGTATGCCTAAGGGCCTAAGGGCCTTGGGAAGCAGCGAACAAGTCCAAGACGCCCCTGGCGTACAGGATTATTTGTGATTGAGGCAATGGTTACAGGCGGGCTGGTTGCCCGGCGAAAACCATTAACAAAAAG
>MABF01000162.1 GCA_002163025.1 'Osedax' symbiont bacterium Rs2_46_30_T18 | reverse complement strand
TCTACCCTTCCCTGTGTATGACAACATTGACTTTCGAGTATCAATATCCACTTTTTCCAGCGCGTAGCGCAAAGTCGATCGCTGTAAAAGGTGTATATTGCGCTGTAAATATTCAATCACATCTGCTTGATGATGTACGGCGGTTACTTTTAACAGCCAGCCGATGCTTTTTTGTACATACTCATCTTCATCTGACATCATCCGGTCACAGTTCTCGAACACAAGGTCTGTGTTGAGAATGTAAATCGACTTGCCAATTTTACGTTTGATAAATTTAACCCAGACCACATTACTGGCACGTCGACACCAGGGCACTTCAGAGTTTGACCAGATCTGGGTGGTTTCTATTAAATGCGGGCGAGCCATCAAAAAGTTGTATGTAGCCTTGAGGCACAGATCGTCAACATGCGCCCAATTAGACGCGTAAGTCTGCAACCAATATTCAAAGCGAAACATCAAATCATCATCAAAATTCTTTTTGACTAAATGACCGATTAGGCCGTAGGCGATCAGCACTTCTTCGCTGTACCGGGCATGCTTTAAAACCGCTTCACAGACATTCAAAACTTCATTTGCCGACAACCCTGGGTTTTCCGCTTTGAAGCTGGCGACAATGGCATTGATATCCGCCGCAGTAGCTCCGATGCAGTTAATTCCCCGAGGAAAATAGCGGCGTATAGACTGTGCTTTTTGCGCTGTGCTAACGGCTCTTAGTTTATCTCTGATTATTTCAAGTTGTTGTTTGTTATTAATAAGATGTCACCATTTTTTTGACAGGATCAAACCACTGGATCAATTGAAAGGTATTCCTCTCTTACGATCTTTTCATTCTCCCAGGTTTGAATATGTTTGCCGGTAAACTCATTAACCGAATCAGTCCCGTGCATTTTGTAGTGAAAAACCAGCTCACTGAGGTTCCCCTGTATTTTTGCAGAGAGCAGTTTGACCTCAAACTTCGTGACTAATCCAATGTACTTTTGCTGCTTATCGTAAGATTCTTGCATAGATTCTGCAAAAACCTGGCCATTATTGAGCATCAGTACATTGTTTGCATAATACTTTTGACAGAGCTCTAACACTTGCCCAGCTATATTCATCGCTATGTAATCGTCGATTATTTTTTGCATCTATAAATTCCCTCATCCAACCGTTTTATGTAGAACATTTGGAGGTAACAACTGAAAATAAGTTCATATTTTATAAAGACAAAATGCATGATCGATTTGACTGTCAGTTGAATAAATTAAGCCTCTAGACGTTCAGTGGCGATTTCTTGAATACTGATCGGGGATGAGAAATCCGCCTGTTGATCTAACGCTAAGGGAATTAACCATTTTAAATTCGGGATGATATTAGCCGGTAAATCACTGAGTTTAAAGAGACGCACTTGTTCTTTTTCAACGGTTTTCGCTGTAAAGGCTAAATCTGAATGGGCAAAGTACAAGTCTAAATCGTAGTAGCCTGGTCGATTGATTCGCGCATAACAAGTCCAGCTACTGGTGCTTATTGTCACGCCGGTCTCTTCCGAAAATTCGCGACTCATGGCATCTACTGACGACTCCCCCGCTTCTATTTTACCACCTACACCATTGTATAAATTGCGCTGCCACTGAGGGTTTATTTTTTTAATCAGCACTAACTGTTGGGAGTCCATAGTAAAAAGGAACCCTGTTACATATTTTTTCACTCAATACCCTTCAATGATTAAAGAGCACACAGGCTCTGTGTCGGTATGAAGGCACAGTATCCGGCAAAGACTCAACGCTCAGACAGTCACTGCTCCTCGCTGTGCAACAAAATGCGGCGTATCCACCACACAATCCGCGATAAACTTCATCACAGGCTCTATTGCAAACTTACTGTCATAATTATTGCTAAAGACCCCCAGGCTGATCATTGGTAATGAAGGAAAACCATCTTGCGGACCCAGTACTGTCATAGAGGGAAGCAGGGAGGATTTACTGAGCACCCCTACCGCCAATCCCGCTTCGATCACTTTTTGTACCCCTGAGATATTCATAGTGGTCACTGCGCAATACCAGGGACGCCCCTGCTGATCTAGGGAGTTAATTGCAGCCTGGCGGTAGAAACAGGGATGCGGGAGTACCGCCAGAGGCACAGGATCTTGTGCATTGGGAATCCCCAAAGGACCTGTGGCCCAACAGAGTTGTTCCCGAAATAGCTCCTGTCCATGGTCTTTGTTGTCGGTGCGCGCCGCGATGATCACATCTAGTTTTCCCTGCTCTAACTCCGCATGCAACTTACTGCTCAGATCAATGCGTAAACGTAAATCCAGACGCGGATACGCACGCTTTAATCTGGAGATAATCTCCGGCAATCTATGCGGAGCCAGATATTCAACCACCCCTAGACGCAAAGTGCCCTCCATCTCGGTTTGGGTTAATCGAAGCACGGTTTCATCGTTGAGTTTTAACATGCGATGCGCGTATCCCAGCAGCATCTCACCTTGCTCGGTTAACAGCGGAGAACGTTTACTTCTCTCGAACAGCTTATGGCCAATCGTTGCTTCCAGGCGTTTGATCTGCACACTGACAGCGGATTGGGTGCGCAGTAAGGTTTTTGCCGCTGCAGTAAAGCCTCCGGTTTCCACAACAGTGGCAAAGCATCTTAGTAAGTCGATATCCAGATTGACACGTCGCATGGGATCTCCAGCTGCAAAAAATAAGGCCTGTGTAGTACTGAGCCCCCGGTCGGGGTCTTCAGTTTACGTCATTCTATTTCATCATGGTATACATAATAATTATTCGTTTTATTTATGCTAAATGCCTAGGTATTCTTCGACTATACAACTCAACCTGACCGATGCCGCACTTTTTTCAATAGAGAAAGACCATCGGCTGTAGACCCCTAAAAATAAGATACAGGAATTCAAAAATGATTTACGCTGATCTAAAAGGAAAGCGTGCCTTAGTTACAGGTGGCGCCTCAGGCATTGGCCTGGCTACCGTTGAGAAACTTGCTAACTGTGGTGCAACTGTCGCTATAAACGATTTACCCGGTAGCAAAGTTCTGGCGGAGCAAGTAGCGCGGTTGCGCGAACTGGGCTTAGATGTATTGGCCGCAGAGGGTGATGTCAGCAATCCGGGGGATGTAATACGTATGTTTGATGAAGCCGTGTCAAGCATGGGCGGATTAGATTATCTGATAAACAATGCTGCAACACCCGGCACTGCTGATACCATTGCCGAGTCAGACTTAAATGCTCAAGATGAAGCATTCTGGGACAAACTATTGTCAGTTAATCTGGTCGGGCCCTTTCGCTGTATACGGGCGGCATTACCACACCTTGAAAAGGGTGGCGCCATCGTTAACGTCGCCTCAGTGGCTGCCATGGGCGGTGGTGCCAGCAGTACCGTTTACGCATCGACCAAGGGCGGTTTAATCACCATGACCCGCGAGCTGGCTCGAGGTCTGGGTCCCAATATCCGGGTAAATGCTATTGCTCCGGGCTGGGTTAAAAGTTCTGGGTGGGACTGTAGCTGGGATGAAGCCGATGCAGACAAGGCGGCTCAGGCATTACCCCTGAAACGCATTGGTGTCCCTGAAGACTACGCTGAGGCAATTTTCTATTTCTGTGCCGGTGCCAGTTATGTCACCGGGCAAACATTGATCGTTGATGGCGGATTACTCGCCTGACCATTAATCATTTAAAGGACGAAACATGACTAGGGAAATCGTAATTCTCAGCGCTGTGCGTACTGCCATAGGTACCTATGGCGGTAGCTTGAAAGATATACCACCAAGTCAGCTGGCAGCAATCTGCGTAAAGGAAGCTGTAGCCAGGGCTCAGATTGACCCGCTATGCGTACAACAATTGGTATTGGGACATGTCATCCATACCGAGGCCAGAGATATGTATATAGCCAGAGTTGCCGCACTGGAGGCTGGACTGTCACAAAACAGCAGCGCACTGACCGTCAACCGGCTCTGTGGTAGCGGCCTGCAAGCGGTGATTTCTGCTGCTCAATCTCTGATGCTCGGTGATGCAACAGTCGCTGTTGCAGGCGGCGCAGAAAGCATGAGCCGTGCCGGGTATTTAGCACCGGTATTACGTTGGGGGCAACGTATGGGTGACGCCCAGATGATTGATATGATGACCGGTGTATTGACCGACCCTTTTGGCAATGGCCATATGGGGATCACAGCAGAGAACCTGGCAGAAAAATATAATATCGATCGACAGCAACAGGATGAATTTGCCCTGCAAAGCCACACCCGCGCTCAACATGCCATTGAACAGGGCTATTTTAAACAACAGATAGTGCCTGTACCGTTAAACAAGCGCCGTGGTCCGCAATTTTTTGATACTGATGAGCACTTGCGCCTGGATCCCACTCTGGAGGATTTCAGCAAGCTGCGCCCGGTGTTTAAAAAAGAAGGTCTTGTAACTGCCGGTAATGCCTCTGGACTTAACGATGGGGCCGCCGCATTGGTAATGATGGAGGCGCAGGCCGCGCAGCAGCAGGGATTAACAGCCCAGGCCCGTATCGTCGCCTATGGCCACTGCGGCGTTGATCCAGCCCTGATGGGTATAGGCCCGGTTAAAGCAGTAGAAAACGCTTTGCAGCGCGCTGGTTTAAGCTTGGCGGATATGGATGTTATTGAATCAAATGAGGCGTTTGCCGCTCAGGCCTGCTCGGTGTCTCAAGTACTGGGCCTCGACCCTGCTAAGACCAACCCTAACGGTGGCGCTATTGCACTGGGTCACCCAATTGGTGCATCCGGCGCTGTAATCACCGTCAAGGCTATATACGAGTTACAGCGCAGCGGTGGTCGCTACGCTCTGATTACCATGTGCATCGGCGGCGGTCAGGGTATTGCGCTGATCATTGAAGCGATTAAATAACAAAAGATAAGGCTTGGCACTGCGCATCTAGCAGCCCTAAGCAAACACAATCAAGAATTAAGGTAGATACCGATGAAAGCAGCAACATTTAACAGTTTTGGTCCCGCCTCTGACGTTTTGCAGGTCATTGACTTCGAACAACCACAACCGGGTGCAGGTGAAGTCCTGATCCGCCTCTATGCGTCGGGAGTTAACCCCTCTGATACTAAAAAACGCGATGGCGCCTTCCCCAACTTGCTCGATAACGGTGCTGTTATTCCCAACTCTGATGGCGCGGGTGTGATTGAAGCGGTGGGCATGGGAGTACCGCACTCACGCATCGGTGAACGGGTCTGGGTTTATCAGGCGCAGTTTGCACGCCTGCATGGCACTGCTGCGCAATATGTGGCGATTGCCAGTGAACGAGCGGTTGCTCTGCCCGATAATACCTCCTTCGCGGTAGGTGCTTGTATGGGCATACCCGCCATGACCGCTCACCGCTGTGTATTTGCCGACGGTGATGTTAACGGGCAATTAGTGTTGATTACCGGTGGTGCAGGACGTGTCGGTCACTATGCTATTCAATGGGCCAAACACGCCGGCGCCACTGTTATCACAACCGCCAGTAGTGAGGAATCAAAAAAGCAGTGCATCGAAGCCGGTGCCGATTTGGTGGTTGACCATACTGATCCGCAAATGATTGCACAAGTGCTGCAATTTACCGATGGAGCTAAAGTAGACCGTATCATCGATGTCGAATTTGGTGCCAACCTTGAGAACAGCTTGCAGCTACTGCGCGTCGGTGGTGTTATCGCCTCTTACTCATCCACCGTAGTTCCTGAGCCAGTACTGCCTTTTAAGCAAATGATGTTTATGGATCTGACCATACGTATGGTAATTGTCTATGCTATGCCTGAGCAGGCGAAAAAGGCGGCAATCGCTGATATTACTGATGCACTGCAGAAAAATAG
>MABF01000108.1 GCA_002163025.1 'Osedax' symbiont bacterium Rs2_46_30_T18 | reverse complement strand
GCATTCTTTTAAGATCTGTTCGAATGCTATCTTCCCATATCCCAAGCCAATTGCTTGCGGTAACAACCAAAAGTGGTCTAATAGATCAATATCACCTCTGGTTAACGCGTAGAAGCCGATAATCTTGGAATCCCTGGTTATTAATTTGACGGTATTGTTTAAAATATACTCACTCTCAAATTTGAGTGTAGAGCGCCATTTATCTAACTGCTCAGCTGAGTATCCCCAATAACCTTTAGATTCAATTAAAATATCCCGAAGTAAAAGGCCTTGATTCGGTTTGGCTTCTATAAATTCAAGCACATTATCCACCTTACGCTTTGCATACAAGCGCGTGAAATGCGTTTGAGTGCAGGGAATCATAGCTGAGTAATAGTCGTGAACTTGCGAGAGTCCTAATCGACACTCTGGTTAAATGGTTAGCCGATAACTGTCGGCGGCAGGTATATTGTAAATTCATTTATTGGCTCAATTAATACGCTATAAGGTGAGTTTTGTTCGGATTCTACAACGATGCCAAGATCGGATAAAAGCTTAAACTTTGCCGATAACAATGTAGCGGGCTTAACTTCCAACTCTTTATGCCAGACCCTGTAAGTCCCTAACTTCCCATCCCTGCGATAGTAAAATCCAGCCAGAGGATGGGTAAGATAAACTAAAGCAGATTCAGTATTTGGGAAACCGGGAAAATTAAATGAGTCGTTTTTGGATTGGACTAGCTCAACGGATGCTTGAGCCCAACTCGATTGCGTCTTCATCTGATATTTATCGTACATTTTGGTTGTTTGATTGAAGCAACACTGGAAACTAACTTGGCCTGCATACCAGGGAAGATTCCATAAGTATCTGGGCACTGCTAGTGTCCAAGAATCTAAGGTTGTACCAAGAAACCAAACACAGCGCTCGCCTGTTTTAGTGTCGATAATGTATATGCGATAGTTTGTCTGCCCCATGGAAGATTTAGGGAATGGGAAAACTGCAGAAGTAAAATCAACATCAATAAATGGAACAACCGATATCAAGCCCATCTCTTGCCCATCGACCTCAACAGTGTCTAATTGAAATCGCTCTGGAAATACTCCTTGAAATCGAGCAGTTGGAACAGCATAAGTAATGATTGCGAAATGCTTTAAACTACAAAGCACATCTATACCCGTTGGTTTAGGTCTCTCTATTAGGTAGTCTTTCATCTTTCGCGCTTCTTGCACAATGCTCCCTCTAAATTCTAACACTTACCATATGCGATACTTGGAGCTACAAAGCTGCAAAAACTTATCAAGTCGCCCTGCTGAACCTCAATAAGTGATTAATTGTGAACGGCCTCTATGAAGTATGTAGCGATCAATTCATATTGTTCAGGGTGTCCCGGTTGTTTTTTTAGATACAAAAAAGTTATTCACTATCATCACATGAAAATAGGGGAGACACGCCACCAAACCAAAAGAAAATGCTGAAAAAGGTATACCAGGTGAGAGACGTTTTAAGCCATTCCCATCAACAACTAAAACCAGTACTCCCAAAACAGTAATTACAACGCCAACATGCGCTAGATAAATAAACCTATTTTTTATAGTTCCAGCACTATTTAACAACGTCTTTACAACAATATAGATTAATGAAATCATACTTAAAATGGACAGTACTAAAGTCAAAAGATATACAGACTTCGTCACTACTAGTATTACCAATGACAGTAATAACAGAAAGATTGTCGGCACTATTTCAATACCGAGTAATATTTTATTTAATAATGACACCTTCATCAGACACCCGACTAACGAAAAAAAGCTGAAACTTCAAAGAGTTATTAAACGTTAAAGGCTACTGATAGGCAAGAGATAATGCTCAGTATTTATTCACGTTTTAGTATATGCCCTGCTTCTTACTTACGACTACTTTTTCAATAACTATAACTAACCGATAGCGATCCGTACTGCTGGGATTGCTGCTGGGTGCTAAACTCTTTAGTGCGATAGACCTGCGAGTAACTGATATTCCAGCGCTGGTAAGTTGCACTGACGCCCACTGCAAGGTCTGCTACAAAAGGCTTTTTGCTGACACTGTGACTGTCCCTGAAGCTGTTGCCATCGAGAAAGATATTGTGTGCCACGGCGCGACCATCCCCGGCGAGATAAGCATGCACTTGCCAGTTTCGGTGCCTGGGATTGCCCAGCCCCGGATTATTGCTATCTCCGCCGGGTCGGATGCTGGAGCGACCGAAATCTTTGGGTAGCGCCCAGCCTAGTCGCAACTCAGCGCCGCCATTAAGATAAGTAGCCACATTGCCTAAACTGCCGCCCCAGTGGCTGATAAGGTCTGTCTCTAGGGCGAAAATGTACTTTCCTGGCAGCGGTCTGAAGCGGCGCTTGCGCTCAAACACTAACTGCACACCCAACTCGTTGTGCAGTTGGTTATCCCAGCCCTGAAAGCGCTCCAGAGCTCTGATATCATGTACAGCATTTTGTGTTTGTTGTGCCAGTGCCGCAGGGCCTACTACGCCTATATTGAACTCGAAACTGTGCAGTTTCTGCGCCGTCCTGGCCTGATAACCAAAGCCCGCGTAAAGCCAACCGGCGTAGGGCCTGTCGCTAACATCCAACTCTGTTTTCGAATTATCTCTGGGGGTGAACATCAGTTGTCCAACACTGACCACTATATTTCTATGCACTCTGCCCTGAGCGGATAATTGAGGGTGCAGTGGCTGTAACAGTTCATTAACGCGATTGACCCAGTCGTAAGTCTGCTGCTGGTCAGCTATAAAATCATGCAGATCTGGAGAGACCCAGGATGCCCGAACGCCGTTGGTGTAATCCAAGTCGGTGTTAGCAAAAAGGTCATTCTCAAAGTGCAAGTTCAAGGTCCAGGGATCATCGGCGCTTTGTACTTGAGACGCTAAAAGTAATAAGCTTAATATCGCGGTTGTTTTCAACATGATCTGAGGATTGCTGCTTGTCGTTAAAATGCGCAGATAGTAGCAATTATGCTGGCGCAGGGATATGTTGATTGCCATACAATAGCGCAATTGTTACTTGGAGCCCCGCTGGCGAAGCTTTATAATCCCCCTCTAGTAAAATCCTAGCCTCCCATTAAATCCCCAACAGGTCAGTTCTATTTATGCCAACTATCAGCTACCCATTAATAGCGTTACCCGAGGGCACCAACTTCGACCTCTGTTACCAAATATTTGCCGAACAGCTGTTTGCAACCCAGTCGACTGTCAGTGATTTTATGCAACTGCATTTACCGCTACTTGGCAGTGCCGAATTGCAGCAGTGGCTGGCGGATAAGAGTATTCGCTTAGATGGAGTGAATGCCACTGCTCAAAGCCCGGTCAGCGCGGGACAAACTTTGTGCATCGAACTTAAGCAACACTTTGAACAACAGGTTAACTGCCAGTGGCAGCTGATCTGGGAAAATGCTGAAATTATGGCGCTGTATAAACCGCAATTGCTGGCTGTCAGCCGCACCACTCGCAATCTACACAATACCCTGGTCGGCTTAGTCAGACGCCAGAGTCCGTACCACAATGCGCAGTTATTGCACCGCTTAGATATCGAAACTTCAGGGCTGATATTACTGGCTAAAGATAGTCAGGCAGATAAAAAA
Organism: 'Osedax' symbiont bacterium Rs2_46_30_T18; assembly: GCA_002163025.1. Lineage (GTDB taxonomy): Bacteria > Pseudomonadota > Gammaproteobacteria > Pseudomonadales > Balneatricaceae > Rs1. The sequence goes on along the minus strand of MABF01000108.1, from coordinate 2,263 downwards.
TGGAAACCGCAGCTACAGCAATTAATCACCACTAAGATTTACCACGCCATAGTCAAAGGCGTTCCGAGCTGGCAGCAATACGATTGCGAGACTGAATTAGCCGAGCGCCTGGACAGTGAGATTCGCTGCAAAATGTACGTTGTAGATGATTGCCAAGACAGAGCGCAATACCGCAAACCTAAACAGGCCAGAACGCTATTTAAAGTACTAAAAAGTCAGGGTGACTACTCGTTGATCCAATGCCAGCTGTTCACCGGTCGAAAACATCAGATTCGCGCCCACTTGGCGTATTTAGGGCTGCCAATAGTCGGCGATAAAATTTACAGCCACCAGGGCCATTACTTCTTGAAGAGGCTAGCTTCAACTGCAGGTTTAAGCCCCCAGGATTACCTGGAATTAGGGGCGCAGAACCATTTACTGCGAGCGGTACAACTGAATCTGCAACTCTCTGATGAAGCGCAGCCGCTGCAAATAGAATGCCCCAGTTTTGACCCGGACATCGCTAAAGAGCTGTATGTCGCTTCCGATATCGCTTAAAAATAATTCAGCAACTGACGATAATACTGATTGGATTTTTGCAATTGCTGATGACTGCCCTGATCGATAATTTCCCCCTCTTGCATCAGCACAATACTGTCCATTTGCTGCAACAGTAACGGTTTGTGAGTGATTAAAATCAGGCTCTGTCGACGCGCATTCACATGCGCCAGCAAGCTCTGCATCACCCGCTGTTCGCTGCGCTTGTCCAGCCCTTTACTCGGCTCATCCACAATCAACACTTTTGCCGGTCGCAGCAACAGTTGCGCTAATCGCAGTCGCTGCGCCTGCCCCCCGGACAAACCGCTACCGGTCTCCCCCAGCCAAGTGTCGAATCTTTTTTCCAGGGTATCGATAAACGCCAGTAAACCTACCGCCTCACAGACATCACGCATCTGTTGAAGGTCGGCACTGGCGTTGGCCAGGCGCAAGTTGTCCGCTATTGTCGCCTCAAACAAGTGCCCCTGCTGGCTCATTAGGGCGATGTGATTGCGCAGCGATTCGCTCTCCAGTAGATTTATATCAATGCCTGCAATGCTTAAACCAGATCGATTATCAGGAGTAGCAGCTATTGGCCAAAAGCCCATCAACAAATTGACCAAAGTAGATTTACCCGCGCCGCTGGCACCGATAATCGCCACTTTTTGTCCCTGTGCTATCTGTAGGCTTATTTGCTTTAAGCTCAGTTGCCGATGCTGTGGGTAGCTAAAACTTAACTCATTAAAGACTATATCCCCTGCCACTACTGCTTTGGTAGCCCTAGTTACAGGTCTGGGGAGATCGATAATATCAAACAGACGTCGGGCGCTGGCCAATGTTTCAGGCAGTAGCTGCAGTGCCAATGGCATGTTCATAACCGTTTCAAAACTGACCAGTATTAGCAAAGTAATAGCCACCAGCAACTTGGCATCAAACTCGCCATTCAACACTTGCGGGCTAAGATAAATGACACAAAACAACGCCAGCAGATGAGTAATAACGAAGATGACACTGCCCAGCAGCGCATTATTGCGCACTAACTGATACTGCACTTTATAATAGCTGTCACTGAGCCCGCTAATACTCTGCTGATACTTGCCACTGACCTGATAGATTAACAATTCCCTGATGGCGCTGATCCCACTGACTAACTCCAGCTTAAGCAGGCTTTGCAACTTAACCTTGTGCTGGCCTGAGCGTTTCGCCAGCGTATAGCTCAGTAGTGGCAACAACAGCCCTACCAGTAACAGAGCAGCTGCGCTGACTGCAGCCACTACAGGCGAAATTAGCGCCAATATCCAGCAGACAATAGGCACCGATATCAGTGCCACCAGCATGGGCAACAGTACCCGCAAATAAAAATTGTCCAGCTGGTCGATATCTTGTTGCAGTCTCGCCAGCAGATCAGCGCTGCGCAGATCCAACCGGTAATAAGGCAGTAACGGCTCCAGCTGTTGATAGAAATAATGGCGTAATTGTGCCAGAGCATTAAACGTTGCCCGGTGGGTGAGCAGTCTTTCTGCGTAACGCCCTGCAGTACGCACTATGGCCAGAAAGCGAATAATCGCCGCCGGGGTAAAGTAATTAACCGTCACCCCACTGATACCGGCAATCGCCATTAAAGTAATAAACCATCCGGAAATCGCCAACAGACTGATATTGGCCAGCACTGTGATTACTGATAACAGTGCGCCGAGCAACATCAGCCAGATATGGGCTTTAAGCAGACACAGCAGCCGCCAAAAAG
>MABF01000073.1 GCA_002163025.1 'Osedax' symbiont bacterium Rs2_46_30_T18 | reverse complement strand
ATAATATTTACCCAATCCCTTTATGATTCTTTTTTTGATGGATTAAATAATAAACAATTACAAATCAATGACTATTGTACCGTGGTACTAAAATTATCTATGCTTTTCAATAATTTAACTCAAAGTGAATGCTAGATGTACATCGGATTAATATGCGCTTCCTTTAGTTGGGGTATAGGTCATATTCCTAGCTTTTATATTGTTTCAGACTTTTTTTAGTAACTATGCATCACTATAATTTTTTTGCTCACGCGCACAATTTTTGCGATCAGAAAGGCTAAAGTGCTAACTTTATGGAAGTTTCTAGCTCATGGAGGGTGAATTTTAACAAATTTTTGCCTGACTGCAGCTTGGCTCTTCCCTATTTTCGCTTAACTATTAGCTTGCAATACTTAAATTTAGTCGATTTTCCTGCGTTTAATTATTTTGGCAGTTGTTAATACCATTTGGCCTGACCGATTGCTAACAGTAACGGCGAAAGCGACCGCGGGATCTAGTTATTTTTGCTCAGTCTAACAGGAGCTAACAACAGAACTGAAAATGAGGATATGTGAAAGGTAAACTTAAAAGGAGGCCGCAACAAGCTGCAGCCTTATCTGAGATTGAAAGTGAGCCACTGTAGCTGGGTGTTACATAACACTTTAGCTTTGACTCACTATAAATGCTGCTTGTTTAATGATCGATGATCAAATCACCTTTGAGATTGTCGAGGATCTCAGATTGCGAATAATCACCACCACCGACTTTAGTAAACAAATCGACATCTGCTAACTTGATAATATGATCTGCAGCACCTGAACCATCACTTTTAACATGAATCAAGGTATCACCCCCGGATTTTTCAAAACTGAGGTATTGGTCCAAATTATCCATATATTCACCGTTTAACAGGTCAGCCAAGTCGATTTTATCTCCCTCTGCGCTGTTAAAATCTATGATAGTGTCTGTTTCTACGCTGCTACCAATATCATCAGTCGAGAATTCAAAAGTATCTGAGCCAGACCCGCCAAACAAGATATCGCTACCTTCTTCGCCAATTAAGTTTTGGATTCCTTCACTTGCATCGCCAGTCCCGACTCCTTCATTATCGGCTGAATCAGCCGCTGAAATCCGATCATCAAATTCCGTCCGACCCGTCTCTAGCTCAATCATGTCACGAACATGTTGCATGGCTGCATCTTCATCAACAGGCTGATAACCATTGTCTACTAGCAAGGCTTGCAAGTCTGCTTTGGAAATAGTCTCCATATCAAAAGAGTCATCTGATAGCGCTTGATGCACTGATTGTTCAATCACAATGCCATTGTAGGCATCGGCATCATTGTCCAGGGACTGTAATAATACCGCCATATTCTCAACATAATCATTATTCATATTTTCCAGGCCTACACCGGCAATTTCTTGCAGGAATAAGGTTCCATCGGCCATGGCTGCGCTACTCACTGTGCCAATTACAACATTACCTACCCTAAAGGAAATCAAATCACCATCGGCGTATTTAAAACCACCACTGGCATCGGTAAAGCCACTGAAACCTGAACTCGTTGCATAGGCCAAGCCTTCGACTATGCCATCAACAAACATACCCGTATTAATTGCAGTAAGCAGTGCTTCATTATCAATGTACTCTTGATCAGAACGCGGATCATCGCCCGAAGTATGGGCAAAAACGGTGGTTTCCCATAACAATTGGTCTTCGTCAAGTCCGATAATATACGGATCAACGCTAGGTGATTGAGGAGAGGGCAAACCACCATAATCAATCGTTGGATCGATGAAGTTGCCATTGGCGTCTTTTATGACTTTGACTGCCATGATGGTCAGCGCGCCATCACGGTGTTCTTCTGCCGGCGATTCTTCGCCATGCAGACCATTTTTAACATTGCCTGTTTCAGTCATTCTTATGCCATAACTTAATTCACTGTCCAGATAGTCGCCATTATTATCGGGAATCGGAAAGTTGCCATTAACGTCGGGAATAAGAATAGCATTTGCATCAAAGCTTATTTGCAAACCTTCCAACAATTGAACACCGCCGGTATCGTTGCCATCTACCAAGGTATAAACCTGATTATCAAAACCTTTAACGCCAGTGGGACCATCGCTACCATATATATACGCATCGGTCGCTTGCACCCCATTATTTTTTGTTTCAATCAAAATATTAGAGCCCGCGTTACGATGACCATTAAGCACAATCAACATAAAATAATCAGAGCTTATAACATCATCAATTTCAGCATGCTTACTTTCACCATTTTTGTCCGATTTCCCAATATAATCAAAAGCATCAACTACATTGTTATAGCCTGTTTCTTCATCGTAAGCATGTGTATGAACATTCTTGTCGACCTCACCATCTTTATAAACATAGGTATCAACATCAATATGGGCACCCTCAATACCTATAGGTTTGCCAATAATCAAGGTCATGGCCCCATCAGCATAATCAAGATCGTTATCTATCAGCCTGTAGCTAATCAAGTCATCCACATGGCCATTAAAAGCCGCCAGTTGATATTGGTATTCCCCGCTTTCCATGTTAAGGATAAACTCACCTTCCTCTGTAGCAACTTTGAGAATGGCGGAACCCAGGATTTCACTCAGAACACCGCTAGTGTTGGTGATTTTATCCCCAGCTATGTCGTAAGTAAAAGTGACCGACGTTGAAACCCCGCTAACCAACACATCCAGAGTGACGTTAAAGACATATCCGCCATCGGCACCAAAGCCAGTTTCAATATTGTTGTTTGGATCACTGAAGATGTTGCCTACCACGAATGGCACTACTGTATTGTTGAGCACACCATCCAAGTCGTTAATATTGGCCACTAAGATAGCCGGAGTATTATCATCGATATTATTCAGAGCGTTGTAGGCGATAGGGTTTAACTCATCGGCAGTTACACCTGAACCTATGCCTAGAGCAAAAGAGTTAATGTTGTTGAGCTTTAAGAAGTCTATCCAAAGTGCCTCTTCTGCGATCTGGATTCCATCATCGCTATTACCCCCTCCGTCGTTATTCTCAAGCTCACCAGTATTGCCATCGGATCGGGTAGGCATTCCATCCGATAAGAAGTAGGAGATATTTTGCGCACCGCTAATACTGTTGTTGCCCGCATCGAAAGCTTCCATTGCCACCGCCAGGGCTGCGTCGTAATTAGTTCCGCCACCGGTGCTTAAAGCATCGATGTAGCTTTTTGCTGCAGAAACACTCAACCACAACCCGCCTGGGTTTGTCTCAGCTTCGTCGCTAAAGGTAACCACATGAACCTTAACATCTCCCAGATCATCGTAACTGTCTATTAAGTTGTCTATCGCCTCTTTGGCAAGCGCTAATCGGGAATTCATACTCCCGGATAGATCCAATATGACCATCAAGTTGGTATCAACTGTCGGGCCTGCAAATTGTTGGGTGGTATCGATGACTACAGGCATGTCATCTTCAACGTTCACCGGCATAGTTGCCGTTGCTGCACTGGCGCCACGCTGGTCAGTAACATCAACACTAAAGTTCATGCTTTTGATATTTTCCAGGCTGCCACTTGGGTGATCTATCGGCGCCAATAACTCCACTGTATAGGCAATTTTATGCTCTGGCCCAGTATCGGTCTGCGCCCCTAAGCTAATGGTTGCCACAGTCACACCACTGCCTGTTTCACCAGTGAGAATCTGACCACTGCTGTCCCAGCTCCAAACAACACTTTCACCTCCAGAGCTAACGCCTGCAGGCCCCGAAAGCACTACGCTAAAGACATCACTATCAAGGTCTGTAATCGTGATAATGCCATCTTCAGTAGTGCTGTTAGTCGTATCTATAGGGTTGCCAACGTCATCGATTTTACCACCCGCTAAGCCCTCTTCAGATACTGCCAGCGGCTCTATCTGACTGATAACAGGCGCCTCATTGGGGGTACCAACTTTTAGCACTACTGTGGCAGAGGCACCGTCGCCATCTGTATCAATTAAACTGAAGTCGATACTCTCTTCTACATAGCCGTTCAGGTCGGCAAGTTGATAACTGTAACTGCCATCGAGCATGTTCAGCATCAGTACCCCGTGCTCCGCAGTGATCACACTTAGTATTGAGCCATTCGTTATTGGCAGAGCATCACCGCCAGTAGAGTTGTTAGTAATTTGATCATTCGCTTTGTCATAACTAAAAGTGACCGACTGGGAACCAGAGCCTACTTGGGTTTCCAATGTCACTGACTGTACATGACCGCCATCAGCCCCAAAGGCACTTATAGGCGAGCTGGCCAAGATATTGCCGGTCACAGGTGCGACTACTGTGCTGTCTAGCACAGCCTGTAACTGATTTAAATCGGTTACAATGATGCCATTTGCCTCGGGATCTGCCCCTGGAGGCAGTGCACCGTTATATGCGATTGGATCTAACTGCGTGCCGCTGACTCCGGGCCCCATCCCAAGGGCAATAGAATTAATGTCATTTCCTTCAAGGAAAGCTTCCCAGATTATCTCTTCCTGGGATTGAATCCCATCATCGCTATTGCCGCCAGAGGAGCTGTTTTGCAACTTAGTAACATCCCCATCACTGACTGTAGGCTCACCGTCTGAGATAAAATAAGAAATATTTTGTGCCCCACCGATACTACCCCCGTCATCAAAAGCATCCTGGGCCACCGCCAGTGCCGCATCATAGTTAGTTCCACCACCTGCATTGAGCCCATTTATATAAGCTTTCGCCGTCGCAATATCTACCCAAACATCTGCTTGCTTGCCTGCGGTAGAGCTAAAGGTGACTACTCGCACTTTAACATTTCCGAAATCATCGTAATTGTCTATCAATTTGCAAATAGACTCTTTCGCTAGCTCCAGCCGGCTTTTAGTACCTACACCTGATGCCCAACCCATACTTCCGGACACGTCAATCATAAACAGTAAGTTAGTATCGACATCTGGCGCCGGCTGGGCCTGCATGGAATCATGAGCCACCGGCTGATCATCCTCAATACTGACAGTGAAAGAGCCATTATTAACCGAGATATTAGTGCCATCGCTAACCTGGAATTCGACCCCCAGGTCAAAAATATTTTCCTGTTGGCCGCTGGCATGCTGAATGGGCTGCAATAAGGTCACTTGATAGCTGGCTGAATGGCTTATTGTGTTAATACTGCCTACATCTATAGTGATGACATCAATGTGCGCGCTACCGGGATCATTAGAGTCTTGTAATATATAACCGGTGAGCGCATCGCTGCCCACCCCTTGCCACTGCACACTTTGCCCAGCCGACATTAGTGCCGCACCGGGTTCTAGCAAATGCACACTAAACGTTTGATTGGCAGCATCTGTATCGACAAATTGCAAAGTGCCGCTCGCTGTTGCGCTCGAGGCATTATCAACTGGATTACCTTGGTCATCCATGATCCCGCCAGCCAATGCTTCATCGGTCACAGAGACAGAAGTGGCAGTCAAATCGTACGGCACTACATCATCATCTTCAAACCTGGCACTCGCACTGGAAACCCCCAGTTTGGCCTTGTCCGGGTTGGATATTTGTGCCGAGAAATGTTCAGTATTTTCAGCTAAATTATCGTCTAAGGGAGTGATAGTCACGACCGGCTTGGCCAGGCCATTCGCGGGAATCGTTAAAGTGATACCGCTGGCAATAAACGTGATGATTTCACCTGGATCAGTGATACTGGTGACAGTACCATCGCCATCGGTGATACTGATTGACTCTATATCTTCTGGCTCCAACTGATTTTGGATCAACTTAAACAGCACCGTCGTATCAAAGTTACTAACATTGTCCTGAGAGACAGTGAATTCGACTACACTGCCTGGCACACCTTCCTCAGCAACTGGTTCAGTAGCCACAATTTTAACCGTAGGTTTGTCA
>MABF01000217.1 GCA_002163025.1 'Osedax' symbiont bacterium Rs2_46_30_T18 | reverse complement strand
ACTGCTAAACTCAAAGCCCCTATACCAGCCGCTGGTTTTTTGCTTGCTATTATCGGCATCTGTCATCACTGCTATCACATCTATTTTATCGAACTTTTTCCCAAAGGCTGCCTGCAGATCTTTTTGCACATCGCGCTGATGGTGCTGCCAGGTGCCTTGATGTTTTTTACCGCTATCTACTGCGACCATGACGACACTGTCAGTGTAAGGGTTAGGCCAGCTCTCACCGACACTTTGGTAATTAGACCAGACATAGGAGATAGATTTTTTTTGCCAGGGGAACGGGCCTGTTGAAGTCAGTACGTAGACACGAGCGGAATAATCGTCGCCACTTTTAGTCCTCTCTTTTAAAGAGTGTAAAGTATTGCTAATTTTCCATGACCAATTTAGCAGTGGCGTTTTGTTTAAGTCTATTTGCTGTTCAAGAAACAATCCCGAGGCAGTTTGGTCGGAGTCCATCTGCACAGTGGCAGTATTATCTTGATGGCTGTAGACAAATTTATTAGTACCGACAAAATCTTTTTGCTGCCATTGATCAAAGGGGGGTAAAGTTTCGCCATGGCTAGTCGCTGCAAAGCTGAGTAGGGCAAAGGTGAAAAAGGTGCAGCTAAGCTGCTTAAGTTTAGTCGATAACATTAATTGATCTCAAATTGTCATTGATTGGGCGCTAGTACATTGTATGAGTGTGATTAATGGCTAGAGTTCATAAAGTTGACCACAAGCTTGCAGGTACGTCAGATACAGCCGAAGATCTAGTTCTACTTGATGGTAGTCAGGTTGCATATACTTGCACAAATTGTAAAAAGCGCGGTTGTGATCTCGCTCTTTAAAGTGCGCTAGCTCGTGAACCAAAATCATTTTTAGAAACTCTTCAGGGGCCTTTTTAAACACAGATGCCACTTTGATATCACGTTTGGATTTTAATTTATTACCTTGAATCCTCGATACTTGGCTGTGCAGTCCAAGGGCGTTGTGGATAACATCTATCTTGTCATCGAAGCACACTTTACTCAGTGGTGGCGATTTACGCATATACTGATTTTTTAAATCCATAGTGTATTGATATAACTGCTTTTCCGAGCGCAAGCCATGACATTGGGGGTATTTCTTCAATAAATAGCCAGCCAATTTGTCCGTAGCTAACAGCGCTTCAACTTGATCTTGAATCTGCTGAGGGTAGCCGGATAAGTAACTAACATGCTTTTTTTTCATCGGATTGGCCGGAGATAATTGAGCCGCAGATTCTACTCATAATAGCGAAAATTATCGACAGTTGACCATCAGAATTTTGGACTAAAATCAAACAAAATAAATTATAGTTGTCAGATCCTATTTAGTGCTGGCCTTTTTTCATAGGTGGATTAAAATGCGCAACCTTTGTAAAAAAGTGAATTTTTAGCCCGCTGTAATAAGTTGGAAATTTGCAGTAAATTAAAAATTAATATGTGTTAAAAAATGCAGTATTTAACAGATACTTAGCTAAAGCTGCATTTTTATATAGATGACAAGAGAAATATTTTGATCGTTTTTACCATAAAAAATATCCGCACCAACACCGTTTATGTAGGCACCACCAAAGACAGTATCGATGAGCGTTGGGCACTGTATCAATTAGCCAAAGACCTGCCACTAGAAGCTCCTCTGTATCAAGATATGCGCAAGTTTGGCATACCTTGTTTTGTTATCGAAGAATATGATTTTGCTGAAACACGTCAAGAACTGGCAGAGCTGTATGAAGATGCAATGTCACAGTTTGATGGTATTAGCCTGAAAGGTATGAAAACCTCGCTGCCCAGAACTGCCGTTTATACGGTAAAAGAAGCGCCAGCCAAAGCAAAACCCGCTAAAAAAGTAGTGGCTAAAGTAAAAGCTGTGGCCAGTAGTATAGATGAGCTGAAAGCAGAGCTGAATGCTATTAATGCGGGAATATCTAAGCCGGTACCTAGTACAAGTGCCAAAGTCAGCACTAGTAGTTCACGTGCAACGACCAGCAACGCTAATCTCATTGGCATGCGTCGTAAGCCCGTCGAAACGGCTATGCCCGGCGCAGCAAAGTTAAAGTTGTCATCGGGTCGCACAGGTTCTGCAATCAAAGAGAAAAAAATTAAAGAGGGGATCCAGCAGGAAAAAGATGCCCGCGATGCGCTAAAACAACAGCAGGTTTCTCAACAGGCCGATGAAATGAAAGCGATCATGGCACGTTTAGATTCCAGGGGCTCAAGTTTAAAAAAGCGTTACTGAATTTAAGTTACAAGGTAAGGGGTGATTATCACCCCTTACCGCACTTCTTCTCATCTCAATCCGATAGCCATTTCCCCTGTCATCATTAATCACAAATTCATAGATTTTTTGCCGATCTAAAATGCTATTATGCTCTGCTCGCGTTTCATCCAGGAATTGTTGTGGCAGTTATCGATAGACAAAAATGGGATAAGGTTTATAGCCATCCGCAAAGAAAATACCCCAATCCTCCCGCTGCATTAATAGCGCATGCCGATTACTTAATCCCCGGAAGTTTGCTGGATGTCGCCTCAGGCGAAGGTGCTGTAGCCCTCTATATGGCAGCTAGTGGTCAGTACCCGACAACAGCAATAGATATTTCGCAAACGGGCCTGGATAGACTCAGCCAGTTTGCCAGTGAGCGGAAAATAGCACTCAACACTCAATGCCTGGACTTAGACGATCTGCAGCAGCTATCGACACTTGGAAAGTATCAGAATATAACCTTATTTAGATATAAACCAAGCACAGAATTACTCAAAGCATTAATGGCCGCTCTAGTGCCCGGTGGGAGGCTGTTGTTTAGTAGCTTCAATATTCAGCATCATCAAACAACAGGTTTTTCCCGAAGGTTTTCTCTGGATAAGCGCGAGTTTATGGATATTGATGGCACTGCTAAACTGATTCATTTCGCAGCTTCCAGTAGTGCCCCTTATACCGATACCTATATTTTTGAAAATCCGCAGTAAGATCAACGTATAAAGAGGTGGCGTGGATGCCTGATCAGCAGACTAAGACAAAAAAATTGTATTCTTTAAATGCGATAACTCTGGGAACGTTTATCGGTGGGCCGGCAGCTGCCGGGACGATGATCAGACGCAATTACATTAATACTGGCAGAGAAAAGCAAGGAAAGCAGGCATTGCTGCTCGGTTGCTGTGCAACGGTATTGATCGCTGTGTTAATGCTATTTATACCAGAGGTTTGGTTAGATAATCTGCCCAATTATGTGATCCCTATTACTTATACCCTGATCATTAGTACTATCGTCAGTAGAATTCACGCTGAGGATTATAAGCGACAGAAATTGCGCCAGGGCAGCTTTTATTCCCAGTGGCGAGCTGCTGGAGTAGGCGGTATTCATCTGAGCATATTAGTGTCAATCTTCATTGCATGGGTATATTGGGGCCCGGGGGATTACGATACTGTGCAGTACGACCGAGGATTAGTAGCGTTACAAAACAATGAGGATCAGGCTGTGCAGCTGTTTGATTATCTGGCAGCAGGGCAAGTTGATCAGGCGATAAGTTTTAACCGAGACATCGCTATGCCACTGTGGCAGCAAAACTTGCTGATATTGCAACGCTTGGGCAACATAGAGGGGCTGTATGCACAGCTACAGCAGCAAAATCAATTACTCAAAGAATACTATCAGCTGCGTTTGCAATCGTTCCAGCTGATACAAAAAACACTTGTTGAAGACACTGATGCCTACCAACTGCAAATGCAGCAATTGGACATGAAAATCCAGCGGATTACCGATCAATTACAAATAGCCATGGCGACCAAGCTCACCAGTCGATAGACGATTACCTTTGCCCTTGTGTTTACCCCTCTAAAGGAGAGAGTTTGGAATATTTACTGGTACTGGTAGCTGCCTTGTTTCACGCAATATGGAACAGTTTGATGAAGGGCAGTAGTGATAAATTACTGACCCTGACAGCGATCAGATCTGTGGGCATAGTCTATGGCTTAGTGGTTGTTATCTCTCAGCCAATGATCGACATGCAGGCGATTCCCTATCTGTTGGCTGCGCTGTTGATTCTCTACCTGTATTTCTACGCTTTAATTAACGCCTACAAATTTGGTGATTTCTCCCAAGTGTACCCAATCTCCAGAGGAATGGCGCCTTTAATAGTGCTGGCGGTGGGTTGGCTGTTTTTTGCCGAGCAACTAAAGAGCGTGCAACTACTGGCCACATTATTGATCAGTGCCGGAGTGTTGTCTCTGGCGCTCAGTAACAAAGCTTTTGACCCCAAGCCGCTATATTTTGCCTTGGGTACTGCTTTTTGCATTGCCGGCTATACAGTAACTAGTGGCTTAGGGGTACGTTTAAGCAGCTCTTTTTGGGTGTTTTCCGGGTGGTTGGAATTACTTACGGGTGTGTCGGTATTGTGTTTTAGTCTGTGTAGGCGCAAGACAGCAGTAATGCAGTTTGCTCGCCAGCATTGGCTAAGCAGTTTATTTGCCGGCATATTATCAGTGGCAGCTTTTGCGATTGCCCTCTGGGCTATGTCCAGAGTTGCCATGGCGCCGGTAGCTGCTATTCGCGAAACCAGTGTTATATTTGCGGTTATCATCGGTGCCTGGGGGATGAAAGAAGGTTTTGTGTTTAAGAGAATTCTCGCATCAGTGCTGGTGGCAGCTGGTATTGCCTTGCTCGGGTTTGCCGTTTAACAAATACATGAGATAGGGATTATCCAACAATATGCATGTTCATTTATTAGCGGCTATAAGAAATAACGCCGCCTGGTGTGAGGCTGTCAGCGCCGCTCAAGGGCGGGCGGGGAAAACCACTGACAAGCTTTGGTATAACAGTAACCAAGTCCCCATGTACTACCCAAACCTAGTCACAATAGACCCTTGGCCCTGTGCCGAGTACGATCAAGTTATCCAACAGCTGTGCACTGTTCCCCCGCAGGGTAACTGGGGAATCAAAGATTCTTTTGCCAACTTAGATTTAGAACTACAGGGTTTTTTTGAGCTATTCAGTGCCAGTTGGTTCTCAGTTTCACAGTCGTCAACGCTAACTCATCCTTCTGATAGTAGCGTTTTTGTGGTGAAAACTGCAGAGCAATTACAGCAATGGGAGCGGGCCTGGAGTGACTCACAAAATTTAACCAGTACTGGGAATACGATTTTTGCAGATAAATTACTGCAACACCCTGGGATAGTATTCCTAGCGACACTAAAAAATGATAAGTTAATCAATGGTATGATTGCTTTTAGTGATAGCGGTGTTATCAGTATCAGTAATCTTTTTTCCCTGCAGTTGTCCAATTTTTCTGCTGTTGCGCCAATGCTTGAACGCAGCCGGCAACTGCTGGGTGCGGCACCCATTGTCGGTTACGATGACCCGCAGCAACTCTTAAAAGCCCAAGACTACGGTTTTAAGGCTATTGGCAATTTAAAAGTGTGGTTAAAGAATGAATAAATATCTGGAATCCAGCGAATACATTGATTGGCATCACCCGTTGGTAACAGCCTGGGCCCAGCACTTGTGTGCTGAACTAAGTTGTAAAAAACAAATTGCCGAACAATGTTTTAATTTTGTTCGCGACCAGATAAAACACAGTTGGGACTATCAGTTGAACCCCGTTACTTGTAAAGCCTCTGATGTATTAGCGCATGGAACGGGCTACTGTTACGCAAAAAGCCATTTGTTGGCGGCTTTGTTACGCGCTAATGGAATCCCTGCAGGTTTGTGTTATCAGCGCTTAACTATCAGTGATGAACAACCGCCTTTTTGCCTGCACGGTCTGAATGCCATTCATCTTGAAGATTACGGCTGGTATCGAGTGGATGCGCGCGGTAATAAACAAGGGGTGGCTGCTCAGTTTTGTCCCCCGCAAGAGCAGTTAGCATTTAACATAGTACAATCAGGTGAAAAAGATTTACCGGAGATTTGGTCGCAGCCTCTAAAGATTGTAACCGACGCGTTAACCAAGAATCGGGACTATCAGCAAGTAGCGGATAATTTACCGGATGTCAGCTTGCTTGAACTCTAGTTCGCCAGCACAGTTACAAGCGACAAATTAGCGGGGAATTCGAGGGCTAATTTGCTACTATCGGGCGGATTTTTCTGCCCTGCATTTACCTTCCTTAACACTCAAATATTATTTCAACTCCAGGAGTACCCATTGGAATTAGTCAGTTTATCGATAGAGATGATCGCATTTCTATTTGTCGTAGCCATTCTTGCAGGA
>MABF01000341.1 GCA_002163025.1 'Osedax' symbiont bacterium Rs2_46_30_T18 | reverse complement strand
CCTCTAAAGCTTTCAGTGAAGCATACCCAAACCCTTTACATGGCCAGAGCAGAGCAGAATTCGACAACTGGTTCAACGTCCTGTGGAGCAGAGCGCAAAGCCTCAATACCGGTATAGTTGGTAAAGACGTGACCTTAACCGGCTTTGACTATAATCAAGTGCAAAACGCCTTGGTTGTAATGGACAAAATTGTCTACCCGACAAAAGCGATCAATCAAGATCAAGCTCTGCAAATACGAGAGTTGTTTGAATTGCTCACCCGCGCCTCTCACCTGTATCAGCAGAGGCGAGATTCACTGTATCGAGAAGTTGAACTAAAAAAACAGCAAACCGTATTCAGCTACTATCGCAACTCGTTCTTTCTTAGCTCACTTACTTTACTGTTTGGTTTTATCGTCTCTGTGTTTTTGTACCGCAGTAATAAGAGCTTGTTAGATATGCGCTCAAAGCTCGAACAGCGGGTAGAAATGCGCACAATGGCACTACAGGAAAAAAATCTAGAACTGAAAAACGAAGTGACCGAACGCTATAGTGTTGAAGAGCAGTTGGTGAAAAGTCGCGAGCAAATACAGCAAGCCAAAGAACAGGCAGTGCATAAACTCAATTTTGATCCTCTCACGCAATTGGCCAGTCGGGTATTATTCATTGATCGCTTTAGCCAGTCTTTGATCAGAGCGAGTAGAGATAAAAGTAAAGTTGCACTGTTGTTCTTAGACTTAGACCGCTTTAAATATATCAACGACACTTTAGGCCACAGTGTCGGTGACCAACTTTTACTTAAAACTGCCAAGCGTATTACTAAAGCTCTGCGCCAGGGAGACACCGCCGCACGCTTTGGCGGCGATGAGTTTGCCATCGTTCTGCCGGGTATACATGGCATCAAACATGTAGAACATGTGGTCAACAGAATTCACCGCGAACTCAGCGCACCTTATATATTAGAGGGGCAAGAGTCCTTTATTTCGGCCAGTATCGGTATCGCTATCTACCCAGAGGATGGAGATTCCACCGAGGTACTACTGCGCAAAGCAGACAATGCGATGTACAAGGCCAAAGATAAAGGCCGCAATACCTACCAGTTCTTCACCCAACAGATGGAAGTAGAATCAAACAATCGCCGTATCTTAGAAGCCGCTTTGCATGTGGCAGTCAAAAACAAAGAATTTAACGTACATTATCAACCTATCATGGATATGCGTGATGGCAGCATTAAAGCCGCGGAGGCATTGATCCGCTGGCAAAACAAACAAGGTGAGCATGTATCACCCGCCGAGTTTATCCCCCTCGCCGAAGAACTGGGGCTGATAGTAGAAATCGGTGAGTGGGTATTGCGGACCGCTTGTGAAGAAGCCGTTGCCTGGCAGCAGAAAAATGGCAAGTCGACAATTCTCTCGGTGAACTTGTCCTTTCGCCAGTTTCAAAACAATGACATTCCCAAAATTGTCGCGAAGATTCTGGTTGAAACGGGCCTTAGTGCAAAATATTTATCACTAGAAATCACAGAGGGGCTGCTAATGGTTGATGATCAGATGATTATGCAACAGTTACAGCAAATCCGAGATTTGGGTGTGGCACTGGCTATAGATGATTTTGGCACTGGTTATTCATCACTCAGCTATCTGAAAAAATTTCCTATCAATGTATTAAAGATCGATCGATCATTCATTCAAGATATGACTACTGATAATTCTGATGCAGACTTAGTTCGGGGAATTTTGTCGCTGGCAAGAACCTTAAAGCTGACGGTAATTGCAGAGGGGGTAGAAAACCAGCAACAGGCAGATTTTTTGATGGAAAATGACTGCCTGTACACCCAGGGATTCTTTTACAGCAAAGCGTTGGCAAGTAATGATTTTCAAATTTATATGCAGAAAAACTTGCAGCAGCAAAAGCAACAATCACACACCGGCTAGGGCCCTGCCCTGGCCGAAACCTCGCAGGGTAATTAAAGCTCTAAAAAGCTTTTGATTCCGGAAAAAACCAGCTGAGCGGCCATTGCCGCTAAAATCAGACCGGTAATTTTACTGAGAATATTTAATCCGGTGCGGCCTAACACTTTTTCTATTCGCACTGATACGTGCAGTAGTGCCAACAGTGCCATTAGCGCCAATAACATACCGGCGATACCGTAAGCCAGGTCTACCCCATGCAATTCGGCACCTATGACCAAAATAGCACCTATAGTGGCGGGGCCGATAATCGTCGGTATAGCCAGCGGCACAACCGCCACATCGTCTTTTGACTCTGTGTGTCCAGTGGCGTGGTTGCGAACACCGTCGCTGACTAAACTGACAGCAGATAGGAACAACAGCGAGCCCGCGCCAATTTTGAACGAATCTAAAGTAATGCCTAAAATCCCGAACAGCGCGTCGCCAAAGAACATCAATACCAAGCTGATACAGACGGCTGAAAACACCGCCCGGTTGGCTATCTTGGCGCGCCCTTTGACACTCTCGTTTTTAGTCAGTGCCAGGAACATAGAAACAACAAAGAAAGGGGCAAACAGGAAAAAGAACTTAATGCCGGTTGAAAAAATCAGGGTCATGGGGTTTCCATTTAAGGGTTTGAATATACATGAGCATTGTGGCATTTCTTAGCCGACAACGCCAAAAAGACCGCTGAGCAAGCTCAGCAGTCACAGATACGCATTATAAAAATTAAGCGCTTTGCTGTTCTAACTCGGCCTGTGCCTGCAACATTTTAGGGTTGTCAGAGCTGAGTAGCTTTTTCGCTTTTTCGGTGGGGAACTCCACATCGATATCTACCACACGTCCGTCACGACAAACGTTGATGATGGTATCCATGCACGAGGACAACAGCGAGTATTTCTCATCGGGGGCGGCGATAATAGTCTGCAGACCTAAGTCGGTCATAAAGCCTAGCGAGGTCATAGTATTCTCTGAATCCAGCTTGTTAAATGCCTCGTCAAATACCGATAAACTCATGCCGCCGACAGCGCGCCCCTCAGGCCCCTCTTTGAGACGGTAAGAAGCGGCGAGCGCCGCAGCCATCGCCACGTAGAAAGGCACTTGGTGCTCACCACCGGAGCCGGTCTTAATCCGCTGGGTCAAAGTTGTCTTGCGATTACCCTGCAGATCTTTGATCACCAGTTCAAAGTTATAGAAATTGCGGTAGTCTTGCAGCAAGCTGCTCTCCCCTTCGCTCTTCAATACTTCGTGAATTTTCTCCAGGGCATTCTGATAGGGCTTATCGGCATCATAGCTGATATCAAACAGAGAACCTACGTTGGCCTGATCTATGCGGGTATAAGCCTCAACCAGTTCCAGGATGTCCTTAAGCTCTGGGTTGGGGGTCATTTCGAAACTGTACATTTCCTTGTGGAAAGGACGGTTTTTCAGATGCTGGTTGAGCTCTCGGATTAAATCTTTAATCTGATTAATTTGATCGTTCAAATGCGCCACAAAGTCCGACCTGAAAGCTGACTCTGCTTCTCTACGGGCACTTTCGGCTCTTTCTTTGTACTGCGCCAGCTCCGTTTCTACCAGAGATTGCAGCGTTTCACTGACATAGCTCTCCAGCTCTTCATGGGAGGAATCCGGGCTAATTTTATCAAGGCCCTGATGCGACAAGCCGCCACCGTGATATTTAGCTTTGTATTGAGCTACCGCATCGCGCACTGAGTATTTTTTCTTCTCATGTAGCCCCAGTTCTGACTGCGCTTTTTTGGCCGCTTCAAAAATAATCCGCTCCAGCTCACCAGAGCAACTCTCATCCAGGTAGTCACGTTTTTCCTGTGAGGATTGCGCATCGAACTCTGGTCTCTCTTCACAGAGACTACGCGCCTGCACATGCTCCTCTATTTCTTTATCTAATACTTCCAGTGCCGCACTGTCTTTAATCATCGCGGTACGGGTTTTCTGCAGCTGATCCATCAACTGCTGATGCTTGAGTTGTGCAGCTTTCTGCTGCTCCGCGAGTGTGGCTATATTCGATTGAATCCCGGAGTCATCATGGTTGCGTAAATCTTCTATCGCCTGACGATGTCCGGCGATTTCGACAGCTAATTGGTTGCGCTGATTAACCAGATCAAACGTGCTTTCGGTGCTGCCGACCAGACTAGTGGTCAGGTTAATCAAACTGTCGCGCAACTTTTCCAATGTTTGATGACGCTGCCCTAAGCCGGTGAATTCTGCCACCATCACATCAACTTGCTTGCCTTGTACCGCCAGCTGATCACCGCGGCGTCGCACTCCCATTATCGGTGTCTGCTCGTGGATAGAGGTAGTCGAACCCTCAGTTTGCAACATGCAATCGTAAGTCAGAGCGCGCTCCTGGCGCAGTAATTCCGCTTCAGTCTCCACCGCGATGACACCACCAAGTGCCCTGTTCATGTAAGCTTGTGCGTGTTCGTTATCGGTATCGATATAGTTAGCCAGCGAGTTCGGCTTAATTCGATTTAGCCAATCCCGTGAACGGGTAGTATTGATGATGCGACAGCCTTTTAAATGTCTGCCCTTACGTCGATACAAGGTGATGGCCTCTTTCACTTGATCCGGGTCAACAATCAATGCCTCACGCCTGGCACCTAAAAAGGACTCAATTGCTATGCGCCATTTATCATCATTGATAT
This sequence comes from 'Osedax' symbiont bacterium Rs2_46_30_T18, assembly GCA_002163025.1. Taxonomy (GTDB): domain Bacteria; phylum Pseudomonadota; class Gammaproteobacteria; order Pseudomonadales; family Balneatricaceae; genus Rs1. Next base: position 1,284 of record MABF01000341.1, on the reverse strand, counting down.
CAACCATTTCACAGACCGGGGTGGACTCAATACCGTAGTCGGCCAGCAGAGACATCAACTCGCGGGTGTTGTGTCGCACTGGTGCCTTGCCTTGCTTTAGTTGCTCTACCTGACCTTTCTGGTTTTGGATTTTACTGCGCAATTCATTGATGCGAATGACCGATTCTTCGAACTTACGGCCTATGTCACGCCTTACAGTATCAACCTGAGTTTTTAATGCTGCCAGGGTGCTGTCCACTTCAACCGGCTCTTGCGGCCAAGTGTTAGCTAACATGTCCTCACCACTGCGCCATAAGCTGACACATTTTTTGACCAGCGGAGCAAACTTTTCGGGCAACAAATCTGCATGTTCATCGAAAGCCACGGTGGTTCGAAGTAAGTTATAACTGTTTTGAATTTGGTCTTTAACTATCCCCTCCTCGTGTAGCTGAGCCGTGATAGTAGTCTCTAGCGCCTTAATCTGATGCGAAGCGTTACTGTTGTTTAACTGTGCCCTGGCGTTCGCCAAATCTTGCATTAAGGTATTTAGCTCGCCGGAGTGCGCCTCTAGCTGCCCCTGTAACTGCACTTCGCGCTGCTGATTGTCTTCGAGGCGCTCTGCTGAACCCTCTTTTTTCAGGTCGGCATTTTCAAAGCGGGTCTCGTGTACGACCCATTCATATTCGACGGCATTTTTAACATTGCGCTTGATCCCCGAGCACAACTCCTGAACTTTTTCCAGTTCAACGACTCGATTGGATACCTCGGCGGTCTTCTGCTCCATTGCCCGGTATTCTTCCAGGGACTTTCGAAAGGCACCCACATGCACAACTTTCTCTTCTAGAACAAACTCGCGCACAAAGCGGGTTGGGCTATCAATAGGTACAAAGCGCAACGCGTTTTTGAAATTTTTAATAAACTTTTCGTCGTCATTAGGTCTGCCACTGTCCTGAGACAGCTGTGCTACCAACTCTTTGATAAAGCGACTGGCACGTTTTTCCAATACCATTTCTGGGCACTGCTTGAGCAGCGAGTTCTTAACCAGATCCCAGTCTTTGGGCAATCGACCCACACCGTCTCTGTCGGTAAAGTCATCTAACTGTACCGAGAAATCAGGCAAGATAAATCGACCAAGCACTTCTTCATCCGGCGAGGCCGTATTGGCGCTGATAGCTACCCCTACACAAGTTTCTTTGGCGGTTTCCGTATCAAAAAAACTCAGTGCTATGTAGGAAATAGAATCTTCACGGGCGGTGGCTTTTTTGCCGCCATCGTCCATAAAACCAAGGCAGTATGTGCGCAGTG
>MABF01000357.1 GCA_002163025.1 'Osedax' symbiont bacterium Rs2_46_30_T18 | reverse complement strand
TATCACCGTGGCACAGTGCAGTAGTGACACCGGTGGTTTTAAGCTTGCGCATTAAAGCATCCGCCTGCGCTTTTGTACTGGTAAAGACCAATACCTGGAACCAGTTGTGCTTATGGATCAGCTCGGAGAAAAGGTCGGCTTTACGACGCTCTTCTACAGGGTAAACAACATGATCGATGGTATCGGCTGCGACATTTAGCTTGGCGGCACGTATATCTATGTGCCGGGTCAAAATTGACTTAGACAATGTATGTACTGCAGAGGATAAAGTGGCAGAAAACAACATAGTCTGTCTTTTTTCCGGTGTATGTCTGAGTATCGTCGCCACGTCGGTGACAAAGCCCATATCCAGCATCCGGTCAGCTTCATCTAGCACAACAAATTCAGCGCGTGAAATATTGATATTGCACTGCACTAAATGTTCTAACAGTCTCCCAGGTGTAGCGATAAGAATATCGACACCACGCTTAAGCTTTTTCTTTTGAGCCTCCATAGCAACACCACCAAAGTGAGCGCTGATATTTAAATCGAGAAACTGTGCATAGCGATTGATAGTCACAGATAGCTGCTCTGCAAGTTCGCGAGTAGGTGTCAAAATTACCGCGCGGCAGTAGCCCGCTTCAACTTTTCTGGGTCTGTCGCAAATCTGTTGCAGGATTGGCACTGAAAAAGCAGCGGTTTTGCCGGTACCCGTCTGGGCATTGGCCAATAAGTCTTTTCCGCGGCGAGCGGGGACTATGGCTTTTTGTTGAACCGGTGTCATCTCAGAGTATCCACAAGCATCCAGCGCTTGTTGTAACTGTGGGGCTAAATCTAGGGCTGAAAACTTCATATGGGGATCTCTGTGTGTTCACTGATGGAGGCTTGGCAAAGCTGTAGAGCTTGTGCGCCCCTGCTGTGCATAAAAATGGCGCACATTATAATAGATTGGACGCAGTTAGTGTGTTTTATTTTATGTTTATCTGCAACTAAGGCAAAATAATGACTGCGCTTGTCGGGTTCTCCTGTGCCTTTTGTAATGATTGCTACTCTGATCGCTTGTA
>MABF01000172.1 GCA_002163025.1 'Osedax' symbiont bacterium Rs2_46_30_T18 | reverse complement strand
AACTTGTAGCATGTACAGCAATTTAGGCTTTATAATATCTGGTCGAAACAGCGACCGAAATCAGAGACACAATCCACCAGAAGATGGAGTACTTAATGCCCGACGAAAAACTGCTTAACCAAGCTCAGCCACAACTGGATGTAGTTCGAAAAAAACGTCCTGCCGAGGCTAACATTGAGCCACAAGAGCTAGGTAAGCGTGTTAAAGAAATTAGGCTACAGCAAAACCTCACTCTGGAGGAGGCCAGCAAGCTAACCGGGCTCGCTCGCTCTACTTTATCGAAAATCGAAAACGAGCAAATCTCTCCAACTTTTAGCGCTGTTTCTAAATTAGTAAAAGGTCTGGGCATCGACATACCGCAGTTGTTTGCCAAAAGCGACACTAGAACAGGCAGCGGCGGGCGCAGAGATATCACTTTAGCCGGCGAGGGGAAAGCGCGACTTACCCCCACTTATGAGCACAAGATTTTAGGCTCGCAACTGCTGAACAAAAAGATGCTGCCCTACCACACAACTATCCGCGCCCGCTCTTTCGAAGAATTTGACGGCTGGGTCCGCCACCAGGGCGAAGAACTGCTCTACGTCCTCAGCGGCAGCATTACCTTTTATACCGAATTCTATGAGCCTATACACCTATCGGTTGGCGACAGCGCCTATTACGATTGCGAAATGGGCCACGCGGTAACCTCCACCAGCACAGAAGATGCTGAAATACTATGGGTGACAGCGTAAAGCAACCGTAACAACAACCCAGATAAGTGACTAGAATATTAACAACACTCCGATCAGTCAGCTGGTCGGTTACTATATTGATCCAGAGACATAAGTTCCAGCAGTAAAAAAGCAATATAAATGTCATAAGTACTTTTTTAATCCAAACAACAATATACATTTGTGCATATTCGTATATAATGTGCCCCCATATTTATCATATCCTCGCTGGCAATACCGCCGGCCAATAATCTAGCAGGTTCCTATACATCATGTCCGCTGATGAGCTGCCATCTTTTTCCGACATGGGCTTAGCTGCCCCATTACTTAAATCAATACAAGATATTGGTTATGAAACCCCATCACCTATTCAAGCCGCGAGTATTCCATTATTACTTGAAGGCAAAGATATTATAGGTCAGGCCCAAACGGGCACGGGTAAAACAGCTGCTTTTGCACTCCCTCTTATGTCACGTATCGATGTGTCTAAAAAGACACCTCAACTGCTAGTACTAGCACCGACCCGTGAATTAGCGATACAAGTTGCTGAAGCCTTCCAAACATATGCACGCCATATGTCCAACTTTAATGTACTGCCAATTTACGGCGGAGCTGCATATGAAGGCCAGTTACGCCAGCTAAGACGCGGCGTACAAGTTGTCGTAGGCACGCCTGGTCGCGTTATGGATCATATCCGTAAAGGCACGCTGAAACTCGATAACCTGCAATCTTTAGTATTAGATGAAGCTGACGAAATGTTACGCATGGGCTTTATCGACGACGTTGAGTGGATTTTAGAACACACTCCGTCAAGCAGACAGATCGCTCTGTTCTCAGCGACTATGCCCTCGGTTATTCGTCGCGTAGCCACTAAGTACCTGACTGATCCAACTGAGATCAAAATTGCCAGCAAAACGTCTACAGCAACGACTATCACCCAGAAATACTGGAGAGTAGCCGGACTGCATAAGCTAGATGCGTTAACTCGCATTCTGGAAATGCAATCTTTTGATGCGATGCTTATTTTTGTCAGAACTAAATCGGCTACCGTTGAACTGGCAGAAAAGCTCACCGCTCGCGGCTATGCTTGTGAAGCCCTAAATGGTGACATCCCTCAGCAGCAGCGTGAACGCACTGTCGACAAGTTAAGAAAAGGCAGATTAGATATTCTGGTCGCCACTGATGTCGTCGCCCGTGGTTTGGACGTCGAACGTATCTCTTGTGTACTTAACTACGACATTCCTTACGACACTGAATCTTACGTGCATCGCGTCGGTCGTACCGGCCGCGCTGGACGCAAGGGTGAGGCAATCTTGTTCGTCTCTGCACGTGAACAGCGTATGTTGCGCATGATCGAAAATGCCACCAATCAAAAAATCGAGCCAATGTCACTGCCATCCCCTAAAGAGATCAACGTTAAGCGCGTTGATAAATTTAAGGCGAAGATCAGCGAAATCATGGATAGCTCGGATTTGTCTTTGTACATGGACTTACTGAAAGACTATCAGCAAGAGCATGACGCCGATCCACTGCACGTCGCTGCCGCACTGGCATCTATTGTTCAAGGTGATACGCCGTTACTTATCTCTGAAAAAGAGCACAAAGGTCCGGTTGACTTTGCAGCAGGAGACAGAGGCGATCGCGATCGTGGTCGCAGCGAGAGAGGCAGCAGAAAAGAGCGCGGTGTACGCAACGACGCACCACAAGGTGATATGCAGCGCTACGTATTGGCCGTTGGTCGCGAGCACGGGGTTAAACCTGGTAACATTGTTGGCGCAATTGCCAATGAAGCAGATATCGATAGCAAATATATCGGTCAGATCGAAATTCAAGACAACACTACTTTGATCGATCTACCTGCCGGCATGCCGAAAAACGTTATGGAAATTTTACGTAAAGTTTCTGTCTGCGGTCAAAAGCTTAATTTAAAGCCGAGCAACGAAGAGATCTCTAAGAGCAAGCCAGCGGCACGTCGCCGTCGTCCTCGCAACAGAGACTAGTCGCAGTATAGCCAGACCACTTTGAACTCTTATTCGAAGTGGCACTGCTAATAAAAAAAGCCTCGACAGCAATGTACGAGGCTTTTTTATGGCCGCTACTTATCTCAGATCACTCTTAGCTATCAACTGTAACTCCCCTGAATCTGTTATCAAGGCAATTTTGCCACTGCTTAATACCGTTAAATCACGAATCCTACGCTCTGCTTTTTTAAACCAACGCCACTGCTTATAGTCGTTATAATTACCATTAAACTTAATTTGATTGAGATGCCTGAGCACCAAAGAACCTGCCAGAAAACTGTTTTTTAACTGCGAAAAATATGTGTGCTGATAAAATATCAGGCTGGAGGGGGCAATTGAGGGAGTGTAATACATCAACGGCTGCTGCATGCCCTCTTTAGCTACTCCCTCGCCAACACTGAATGGCCCCCAGTATTCTTTACCGTAAGAAATAATTGGCCAACCATAGTTGAGCCCAGGCTCAATCCGGTTAATCTCATCACCCCCTCTGGGCCCATGTTCTATTGCAAATAGCTGCTGCTGTCCTACGTCATAATACAGCCCTTGAGGATTGCGATGCCCAAAACTGTAAATTTCTGGTTTAATATTTTTTTGGCCAATAAAAGGATTATCAGCGGGAACTGATCCATCTAAGTTTAAACGTAAAATGCTGCCGGCATGATTGTTAAGATTTTGTGCGTTAGCACGCACCCCTCTATCGCCAATCGAAAAAAACAGATGCCCCTTATCATCGAAGGCAATTCTACTGCCAAAATGCTTGCCACTGCCCGTTGCTGGCCGAGAAACAAACAGATCTCGCCAGCCACTTAAGCGCCACCCGCCTGTAGATTGCAGCAATTTAGCGCTGGCAATACTGGTGGCAAACAGCCCTTGTGAAACTTGCTTGGCGTAGCTGAAATATAGCAATTTTGAGGTGCTAAAATCGGGAGAGATGGCAATGTCCATCAATCCTCCCTGACCGTGCGATTGCACTTTCCCGACTCCAGAGATTAAAGATAACGTGCGAGTGGGCATGTCGAACCTGAATAACTTACCGTCTTTCTCTGTGATTAGCAGTACTTGAGATTGTGGCAATTGTGCCAGAGCCCAGGGAGCCACCAGCTTGTCGGTTAACAACTGTACCGAAAATATTTCTTTTTCAGCAGTACTTAGTCGTAGCTCTTGTGCGTTAACACCCAGACTAAGTAAAAAAGCTGACGCTAAGAAGAGCCGCTCCAATACCCTAAGCGCTATGATAATATTCCTGTCATCTTTACTACAATGACTGGTTTGATAGCCTATAGACATCCCTGCCTCCCTTTATATTTTCCTATCCTGGTTTAACTATTCCCATTTAAATCCCGTTTGAGCAGTACTGTATGCCTTGCATCTCGATAATACGACTGCTGGCGCGCTGAAATTCAAACTCGACCCTGCCACCTAGGTACAGCTGTGGCAGTTCAACCGCTACCGCCATCACTACTAGCGTTTTCTGATCGTACATCTCATCGATAAAACTGATAAAGCGTCGCGCTTCATCATCCCCTTTTGCCATGACAAAGGGCCGGTTTGCCACCCGCTGGTTTATATTATAGGTGTCTTCAGTGCCGCGGGCGACTTTGCGCTCATTCAATATCCCGCCTAACTGTGGGACATCTAACAGATAGATGCAGCCAGCAATTTTTGACAGGGCAATATAATCATTGGCGCTACGGGGACCAACAAACAGCTGCTGGAAACTAAAACAATACAAGTCTTCACACTGATACAGACACTCAATGCTACGCGACTCAATACTAAGCGCCAGATCACAACTGACAGGCCGATCGCCCGCATCACGGTTAAATCTTTGCACTACTTGCGCATTAGCGGTAATCGAACTGCCGCTTTGCGCAACGTAATAGTTACTAAACTTTAGCCCTTTCGCAAGGCGATGATCTATTTCACCGCGCAGTGAGATAATTTGCAACTGTTGTTCCAACATAGCAATAGCCGGTAAAAACCTGTCCCGCTGCAAGCCGTCTCGATAGAGCTCTGCGGGCTCAACATTAGAGGTTGTCACTAAAACTAGCCCCTGCTCAAACAGTACTTTCAGCAGCCGCCCTAATAACATCGCATCGGCGATATCAGAGACAAAAAATTCATCTAAGCATAAAACTTTGTGCTTTTTTAAAAGCTCCTTCGCCACTAACACCAACGGATCTTTATTGCCCTGATAAACCCGCAGCTGGCGATGCAGGTACTGCATAAATCGATAGTAATGCAAGCGCTGCGCACGCCCTTGCAGAGCGCGATAAAAACAATCCATAACATAGGTCTTGCCACGCCCCACGGGGCCCCACAAATACAAACTGGAACCCGAGGCAACTGATCCCCGCTCTATGCTTTGATAGAGCCGCTCGAGCGCGGTGATAGCTTGGGCTTGCGCCGGGTCCTGCAGATAACCTTTTAGCTGGATATCCGCACGATAAATCTGCAGTGGTGATGACATAGTTATTTACTTATTGCCTGCTACAGCGAGAGAGCCCACTTGCTGCATCAGCAGGCCTATGTGAGCTTAAACCGACTGTTGTTTAGTGCTGATGACCACCGGCACCGTGTGCATGGCGATGAGAAACTTCATTGGCGGTTGCCTGGCGCACATCGACAACTTGCATATCAAAGGTGATTGTCTTACCAGCGAACGGGTGGTTGGTATCAACACTGGCCATAAAGCGACCCATTTTTACGATAGTCACTTGATGCTGACCCTTCTCGGTATTAACAGTGGCAACCATGCCCGGGCGCCATTTCTTAGCGCCCTGCAAATGCTTCACTGGCACTTTTATTACCGCGTCCTCACGCACTTTTCCATAGGCTTGCTCCGGTGTCAGAGTCACTGTGACTGAATCACCTTTAGCGTGACCCTCAAGTGCGCTCTCCACTCCCGCCAGCATATTGTTGTGTCCCTGCAAATACAGAAGCGGCTGATCGGTATCGGTCTCTTCTAAAGTACTGCCATCGGCATCTTTTAATACGTAGTTAAATTGAACGACTGTGTCTTTTGCAATTTGCATGCATTACTCCTATTGGACATTTAGTATGTGTCGCGCACTGCTGCGCAAATTATAATGATACTGTGGTTGGTTACGGCGAATTATGCTCGCTCTGAATTCGGGACTCAAGCCCTGCTGCCTCGCATTGCCAAAATACC
>MABF01000334.1 GCA_002163025.1 'Osedax' symbiont bacterium Rs2_46_30_T18 | reverse complement strand
CCATAAACCGTTAACCCATAAGAAGATGGACCAACCATGAGCAATTGGGACGATATTCGATTTTTCCTGGCGGTGGCCCGCGCAGGCAGCCTTTCCGGGGCTGCTAAGGTATTAGGAGTAAACCACTCCACCGTATCCCGGCGTATTGCTACCCTTGAGAAAAACCATGGAGTGCGCCTGTTTAATCGGGTGCGGGACGGCTATGAGATGAGCGACGCCGCCTACAGCATCTACGAGCAGGCACTTGCGGTGGAAACACAAAACCAGCAAATTAGCCGCGCTCTGTTTGCCCAAGACAGTCGTCTGTCTGGCCCCATTAATTTAACCATGCCCCATGATATTTTTGAGCATTGCCTAGCCCCCCATCTTGCGCAATTTGCACAGCAGCACCCGGATATAAAGCTAAATTTACTGGTGACCAAACAGGTGCGTAACCTGGCCAGCCTGGAAGCCGACCTGGCCATTCGCCTCACCCCAGCCCCTCCGGAATACCTGGTAGGCAAGAAAGTAGCCCAGTTGCAGCATGGCATTTATGGGGCCCGTGATTTGCCTGTACAGGACAATGTGGGGCTAGTGGTGTGGCAGGGGGAAACCCAGTTGCCCAATTGGGCACAACAACATTTTCCCAAGGCCCACATCGCCCTGCAGGTGGATGACCTCACCGCCATGTATGCCGCGGTAAAGGCCGGTTTTGGCATTGCACGCATGCCCTGTTACCTGCCCGACAGCTTAGGGGATAAGAGTGTCACTCGTTTTCCCATAGAGTTGGCCCAATCAAATTGGGGGGTGTGGGTATTGAACCATGTGGATTTACGCAAGACCGCACGAGTGCAAAGTTTAAGAGAATTTTTAATTGCCGCCCTTCAACAAAAACAACATTTGTTTGAGGGTGTGAGGGATTAAACAAACATCACTTCCAATCTTTTAAACCATAACGGGCCAGAATAACGGCTAACTCGCCCGAGTGCCTCAAGTCAT
>MABF01000088.1 GCA_002163025.1 'Osedax' symbiont bacterium Rs2_46_30_T18 | reverse complement strand
GTTCCTACAACCATTTATCTTTCACTTTTCCGTATTGAAAATAGCCCCACTGACCGACACGACGCAAAGGTGCCAGTGGGAATTTTTGCAGTGGCTGCTGATACAGTGGCAAGTCCGGCACTGTAATACCCGCTACTTTTTCGGCCAGGCGTTTACCTGCTTGCACCGAGAAAGCCACTCCGCTGCCGCAATAGCCCATGCTATAAAACACCCGATTTTTTTCACATTGATAGATGTGCGGTAGATCGTCTATCGAAACACTGATCCAGCCTGACCAGGCATAGTCGTAGCGCAAATTAACGAGCGCTGGAAAGCTGCTTTTTAATACTTTTAGCAATCGTTGAGAAAAATACGGATCGTCGGCACCTCTCCCTGTTATCGCTCCTCTGCCACCAAATAGAATACGGTTATCAGGTAGTTTGCGGTAAAAGTACTTAAGTGCGCGGGTATCCATCACCACATTTTCAGTTAAAAAATTACAGGCCTGTAGCTGTTCAGCACTCAGTGGCTCTGTCACTATCACTTGAGATAACACCGGTAAAGTACGGTTATTTATTAATTGATGGAAATTTTTAGGGGTATAGCCGTTGGTAGCAATCACAACTTTTTTGGCTTTTATCTGAGCGCTGGCTGTGGTTAATATTTGATACTCTCCCTGCTCCCGCCAGCTCTCTACACTAGAGTGGGTATGAATTTTGACTCCCTCAGCACGAGCCAGCTTATGGTACCCCCAAGCCAATTTTAAAGGGTTCAAACCAAAGCCATCGCTATAGCGGATAGCTCCATAAGCATTCTGGTCGTCCATATACTGCTCGCGCAGTTCACCCTGAGATAAGATCTCTACCGGGTAGCCAAAACGTTTTTGCTGAAGTTTTGCCTGTTCAATTAAGCTGGGAAAAACGGCAGGTTTATGGGCTAATTTTAAAAAGCCACTGGCCTGTCGATCACAATCAATTCCCTCGGCAATTAAACTTTCAACGCTAGCGACCCCCTGGCACATTTCATCATAGATGCCATGCATAATTTTGCTTCCCCACTGCTGCTCCATCTGCGCATAGGTTTTACGGCCTGTGGATTTCAAGATAAAACCGGCGTTGCGACCACTACAGCCCCAAGCGGTTTTATTGGCCTCTAATACATGGGCTTTGATACCGTGCTCGCGAGCCAGATACAATGCACAAGATAAGCCTGTATAGCCAGCGCCGATAATGATCACATCCGCTTCAACATCTGAGGTTAAAACACCATCATCTTCAGGGGCAGCTGACACCTGACTAGCCCAATAGCTCTCGGGGTAAGGCTTGCCACAACCTGGGCTTGTCTCTAACATTGGATCGTACATTTACTGCTCCATCATATTTTTATCATTGAATATGCAATGATCCATATAACAATAAGCTTGCCTTAAACGACAAGTGCTTAGACGGTTTTTTAAAACATTATTGGTATTAAGTTAAAGCCTGACTTGACCCATCGTTAACACACAGCCTATATTAATTTTTTAGCTAAATTGAAGTCCAAACTATGAACACTAATCTTATTTATCGAAATCTATGCCGTGACGATTTCGATGCTGTTATCCAATTGGCAACTCAAGTGCACGGTGAAGGCTATGTGGATACTCAGGCCCTAGAAAAATGGTTCCGGCAGGGAATCTGTAACGACATTAATGCCAGTTTTGTAGTACTCGATGGTAAAACCTTAATCGGTTATAGAATAACTTTCTCAGCGGGTCTCTGGGATATAGATCAATGGTGCAGTACGCAGCTTTGGAATGTCGATCCCGATAAGGTCTGTTACTTTAAATGTAACACCCTGGCAGAAGGTTTTCGCGGACTAGGAATTGGTCCTGAGTTACTGGCCCTTTCAGCACAATCGGCTAAAAAGCAAGGGGCGCTGGCCGGTATAGCGCATCTATGGAAACAAAGCCCAGGCAACAGTGCGGTTAATTATTTCACTAAATGCGGAGCAAGATACATCAGCACTCACCCCAGCAGATGGAATGAAGACAGCCAAAATGGCTATATTTGCACTCTTTGTGGCAACGATTGCCACTGTGATGCCCAGGAAATGTTGTTAGAATTTGCTCGCGACTAACTCACTTAACTTCGACAACTCGTCAGCCTTGGCAAATCCCAGCATACACTTGCTCTACTGATGCCACAGCGCAAAAATGAGCAACCTGAAAGCCCATTTTACCGGCATTTTTGATGTCGCTTATATTGTCGTTGCTTAACCCCGCATCGGCAAGGAAAGACGCTCTATATTGCGGGTAAGGCAACTCACCTTTTAACAATTATTCCAGCTTGTTATCGACTTCATAATAAGGGTAGCTACCCATAGCTTTGGCAATGATTTCTTTAGGTTTGCCTGTGCTATGTTGCAGCTTGTCTTCAACACCGATAAGCCCCGTTATAAGCACTTCAGACAAATCGAAAATTAGATTTTTATCACTGGTTTACCCGGTAAATAAAGCGCAAAAGCGCAGCTTTACTTAAACTCTTGGATTTCAGGAAGATCACCATTAATTGAATACCAGGAAGCTTTTTGTGATACCCAGATATGCTGTTTCTCTTTTGCGTCGAGATCATCATCTAATGATCCTAAACGTAAAATAATATGCTCTGTGTCCACTCTTTTAGCATAGATTTGCGTGCCACAGTGGCTACAAAAATACCTGAACTTACCGGGGGATGATTCAAACTCAGACAGTGGTATTTCACTGGTTAACAGAAAGTCATTGTCACTGACCGAAGCCACACTTGAAAATGCCGCAGCATGCGCTTTACGGCAAGACTGACAATGACAATGTACTATATCCCCAACTGCACCTGATATTTGATACTGCACCTTGCCGCAAAGGCAGCTTCCATTGACCATCTTAGCTATTCCTTAATTTCTATCTTTAATTTGTTGCGAAAAATAATACAAATATGAACAGTTCACTGACTGTCAACTACCACTGATTAATAGAATACAAGCAGCTCTTTCTTGTCCCTATCACAAGTTCAGCATCTAGCCGGCGGCGTCGTAGCGGCGGCCGTTTTCAACTATTGATTGCTCGGTTATTGCAAAAATATCAGCCGCGACTGTCTCTGGGGGGCGTAAGTCCCCGGATTCTTTGCGATCAATAAAACGTTCTACCGCGGGAAAGTCTTCGGCCTTAGCCTTACGTATAGAGGCCTGCATGTCAGTGTCGATCACACCGGGCCCAATATTTATAGCGCAAAAGGGATCAGATTCCAGATCCTGCTCCAGAGCGATACTGGCGATGAAATTTTCCATCCCCGCCTTTGCGGCACAATATAGCGACCAGCCAGGATACCCACCCAAGGCGGCACCCGATGAGATATTGGCTAAGGTTTTTTTACCGCTATGGCCCTGAAAGTGCCCTAGCGCTTCGCTAATAAATAAAATTCCCGATGCAAAATTAATGTTGATGTTATCGATGACGTGATCTCTGTTTTTCTTAGATGCAGGCCCCATTGGGTTTAAGGTTCCCGCATTGTTAATCACTACTATTTCCCGCCATTCAATTGCAGCCAGCGGTGCCAATGCCTTGGCAATAACGTTTGCGGACTCTTTGCTATTGGATAAGTCGACGGATACTGAGAATGGATGAGGCGCTGTGCGAGAAAATTCGACAATGGAGAAACCGTGCTGCTGGTACTCTTTGCATAATGCTAAACCAAGCCCCTTCGAGCCGCCGCTTATAATTAATAACTTCATATTATTCCTTGATATGCTTATACCGAAAATAGCCGAAATACTTGTGAGTCAGCACTTTTATAAATGCTTTATTCTCTTTTTTTTCTGAACAGATCGCATCTTTTGATAACTCATTTAATAAAACATTAACACTTTATATCAATCAATTAGAATCTTTTCAAGGATTCGGGGGTTGCGGTTCCTGTACAAAATAATAAACGGGTAATTAGAGAAAAATTTCAAAGCAGAATTAATGGGGGCCCAATGCAGGGAAGTTGATAAGAGAGTCAACACTCTGCCTGAATACCAAGACAGCACTTGTAACGGTATAAAACAAAAGCCCCTATCTAGAATTTTAGCGAATTTTAGCGAATTTTTGTGATGCTACATAAATTCTCATAAGCCTATGTTCATGGTTCGGCGTGTAAGTTACAACTCTCGATTGCCCTGACACCGATCTTTTCATCTAGGTCAGATGAGGCACCTGATATACCTACAGCGCCGATAAGATTGCCTTTTTCATAAATTAATACACCGCCGGGCAGTGGCACAAAGTTGCCATTAGTGGCGCCGTTAATACAAGTGGCGAACATCTCAGGTAATACACCCTGGATAATTAAATTGTTTAACTTTCGGGTACCGAACCCCATCCCTAAGGCCGCGGCAGCTTTTCCCTGAGCTATTTGTGCACGGGCAATGCCTGTCCTGTCTTCACTGGCAAACGCTTTTAAATGGCCACCAGCATCCAAAATAGCGATTGACAGAGGAGCTGCACGCAACTGTGCGGACAGCACCAGTGCTTGTTGCAGTATTTGCTGGGCCTGATGCAGGTTTATACCGCGTATCGTCATTGTATATCCCCTGCACTCATACCCCAGCCCCAACTAGAATTATTAGCGTTGCCCAGTTCCCATGAATCGTGAATTAACGCTGCCTTTTGCTGATTGGCTGCCCCTAAGGCGATAAACAAAGGCCGAAAATGCTCATCTGTTGGATGGCTTTTTGTCGCATAAGGGGCCAGTGTTCGATAATTTAACAGTGTATTTATATCCTGTTGCCCCATTGCACTGTGCAGCCAGCTAACAAATTCCATTGCCCACTGCTGCGTCTTACCCGAATAACTTAACTCGGCTAAGTTATGGGTGGCCATACCTGTGGTGATGATAGCGATGCCTTGCTGGCGCAAAGGTATTAACGCCTGTCCTAAAGCATATAAAGCAGCTGGGGGCATTGAACTTGGTAAGCTTAAGCCTAGGGTGGGCACATTCGCCTGTGGGTACATCAGCGATAAAACCGACCAGGCTCCATGGTCTAGCCCTCTCGAGACTCCTCTTGTGACAATCAAACCGTTCGCTAATGTGTGCCGCAAAATGTCTTGCAGCCATTGAGGATTACTGGCCGGATATTTGATCTGCTGCAATTGCTCGGGGAAGCCATAAAAATCATAGATAGTCTCGAGTTGTTGAGTGTTACTGAACTGAAGGTCAGTGGTTTCCCAGTGCGGCGAAACCACTACTATACCTTTGATGTCAGTTACACTTTGTCCTAGTTGTTGTAAGAAATCGCGGGCGGGACTGTCTTCCAGTACTCGCATTGGCGAGCCGTGGGATAGATAAAATACCGGTGCCAACATTAGCTAACACTCCTGTCAGTAAAACTTAATAAGGGCCCGGTGGGGACGATTAAACTGGGATTTAGAGCTGCCACTGAATAATAGCCATTTTTGATGTGAGTAAAATTTACCGTCTCACTGATTCCATCGAGGTCATAGATCCTGGCTGTGTAGGCAGACAACCAAGGGTAGTCACTAATGCGTTTGCGATTACACTTAAATAATCCATGATAGGCGACATCAAATCTCACCAGTGTCACGAACGCTCTTATATCGCACTCTGTCATTGTTTCGCCGAGTAAATAAGCCCGCCCGTCACTCAGTTGCAACTCCAGTGTATCCAGAGCGGTAAACACCTTAGAATATGCTGACTCATAAGCGCTTTGGCTAACAGCAAAGCCCGTTTCATAGACTGCATTGTTCAAGTTGTGATAAAGGTACTTATTGAGTTTCTCTATGCTGCTCAGTAGTGTCTGGGGTCGCAAATCAATATCGTTCTCAGCGTATTCGTCGAAAGCGCTGTTG
Source organism: 'Osedax' symbiont bacterium Rs2_46_30_T18 (assembly GCA_002163025.1). Lineage (GTDB taxonomy): Bacteria > Pseudomonadota > Gammaproteobacteria > Pseudomonadales > Balneatricaceae > Rs1. The sequence continues at coordinate 30,005 of MABF01000088.1, read as the reverse complement.
AGCATTTCGATAATGTCGGCAGACTCATTATTGACAATGCATTGACGTTGTTTGTCCCAGAGTATTGGTACTGTAGCTCTCCCGCTGATTCGGGGATCAACCTGGGTGTATAACTGATGAACATACTCTTTATTGTTAACCACATCGCTATCAGAGCCGTGAAAACCCCCTTGTTTCGGGGCAAAGCGCCAGCCTTCATCGGTTAAAAAAGGCTCTACCACACTGATGCTGATTACCTTTTCTAATCCTTTCAGTTTGCGCATCATCAAAGTGCGCGATGCCCATGGACAAATTAATGCAATATATAAATGATACCTGCCAGGCTGTGCTATAAAGCCAGCATCACCGGTTCGCCCCGGACTCCCATCTGTGCTCACCCAGTGCCTGAAGCTGGAAGTTTGCCTTATAAAAGCCCCTTCAAGGTTCTGCTTCTGATAGGGGTTCCATTTCTCCTGCCAAACGCCATTCACTAACATTCCATTCTCCTATGCGGCCATTTTAATGGCTCTGAATAATTTACTGATGCTAAAGATAATGAAGCCAGTGATAGCTATTGACAATATGCTTAATTTATAACTAACTGTTAACAATTAATTTACAATGTGGAATTATGGACAAGCTAACGTTAATGAGCAGTTTTGCCGCTGTGGTAGAACAAGGTAGCTACACTAAGGCTGCCGCCAGTTTGGGTAAAACTAAAGCGATTGTCAGCAAACAAGTATCGCAACTTGAAGCGTTACTGCAGGCTAAACTGATAAACCGTACCACTCGCAGTATTGCTATCACTGATACCGGCAGATCCATCTATGATTGTGCGCGCCAGATACTGGATGATGTAGGGGCATTGCAATTAACCGCTCAGGGACAAAAAGAAACTATCAGTGGGCGGCTGCGCATTAGTGCTCCTCAGTCTTATGCTGAGATCAAATTCACCCCGCTTCTGGCAAACTTTATGCTGACTTATCCCAATATTCAGGTGCAAATGCAGCTTAACGATCGCTTTGTAGACATAGTTGATGAAGGTTTTGACCTGGCTATTCGCATTGGTGAAATGCAAGATTCAAACTTAATTGCACGTAAGATTGGTGAGATAGAGTCCGTGTTAGTCGCGAGCCCTGCACTCCTAGAGAAGCTCCAACCCATACAGACCCCAGATGATATTAAGCATCTCCCGGCTATCCATGACAGCAACCGACGCTCAGGGTTAAAGTGGCAGTTTACCTACCAGGGACAACATCACTCAGTGAAGCCCAATACCTGCCTCACCGTCAACAGTGCTGTTGCGGCCAAAATCGCGGCTGTCGCGGGCATAGGCATATCATTACTGCCCGATTTTTCAGTAGAGCAAGAGATACGACAGGGATCACTGGTGAGATTACTCGGTAAATATAGTGCACAAAAAACCGGTATTTATATACTCTATCCACATCGCCAACACTTAACCGCAAAAGTACAAGCCCTGTTAAACTTCTTGATCGAACCCTCTTTAGCCGAAATATCTGCAACGACCAATAGTTGAATGAGCAATGCTAAAGATCTGCTCAATTACGACACTCTAATTACGACACTCTGACACAGTTTCTGCCGTCGTGTTTTGCCTGATAAAGTGCCTGATCAGCTTCACTAATGGTTTTTTTAATGGATTCTTCGACATTTGGGAAGGTTGACACACCGGCCGACAATGTCAGCTTGATTTCTTCAGTAGCACTGACTTTTATGCCTAATGCGCGCACCCCAAAACAAAGTTTTTCAGCGATAAACAATGTATCTTCACTGCTGCTATCAGGACAGACGATACAGAACTCCTCGCCTCCGTAACGACAGACCACATCACTTGCCCTGGTCACTTCTTTAAAAAAGTTTGCTATAGCCTTGAGAGCTACGTCGCCAGCGTCGTGACCATAGCTGTCGTTGAGCTTTTTGAAATAGTCAATATCAACCATGATAATACCAATATGGCTTTTAGTTCTCAGAGCTCTGGCGACAAACTGTTCGAGGGATTCAAATAGATAGCGTCGATTATAGAGGTTAGTCAACGTATCTTTGATTGCCTGCTCCCGCAAACTGAATTTAAGTTCAATATTGGCAATTGCTATGCCTATTCTTTTGGCGATAGCTTCTGCCAGAGTCGCTATTTCAGTGTTGATCTCGTTTTTTAGCAAATGCAGCACACCGATAGTCTCGCCGTGGGCAATCAGCGGGATGCATAAGCTAGATAACTCTCCAGTGTTGGCATAGTGCTCGCAGACTATACCTTTGTGTATATCACTGGACAAATGCCGATGCCCCTTGCGCAACGCCCAACATTGACTGGGACCGAAATTCTTGTTTTCATTCCAACTTCCCCCCCAATACATCTGCGTTCTGAGTTTATCTCTGGAGGATTTATATACCGATATTGCGCCCTGAGAGTCCGTCAATATACTGGGCAGTACTTGTTTTATTACCTCTTTTGCATCCGCTATTTCACTACACGCACTTAATAGAGAATCCAGTTCATGCATCAATTCAATTTCAGTATTTCTGGCAAGCACTTGGTTTTCAAGGTAAATTTTTTCTTTTTCATTGGATAGTGAGAGCCAGTGCAACACAACTACAGTTAAAAAAGTAATAACAATGACGCCAGCCGCCAATATAGAGAGCAAGGCATAACGCATATGCACAATCTGCCGACGGATAGTCAGCGAAGAAAACGAGGCGCGGGCATAATAATTTATCTGTTGCCCTTGAATAGAAAGTGTTTTAAAAACAGCAACGTAAAAAAAATCTTGCCTTAACGTTTCACTGTAGCGTTTGGCCACTCCTAAACCTGTTTTAAAAGCCTGAGATACTTCAATCCGATCTTTATGGTTGGCAAGCGTAGAGATTGTACCTACCGCTACTTTTGAATCACCCTTCACTACACCAAATTCATCGATAAAAGTAATTCTGGCGCCAGATATTTCACCGAATCTTTTGGCGATCGCATCTACATTAGTGACAGTCATAGGCCTGTTTGAAATGACTAAACCCTCTAAGGCGGATTCAGCCAGCCACTTCAATTCCCGCTCGACTCTTACTCCAAGGCCCTCGCGAATTTCCTCATCGATGACCAGTAAACCCGCCCCTCCTAAAAGCACAATAATGACTGCAGGCAGGAGGATGATTTTTTTACTTATGTTCATGTCCACCCTGCAGCCATGTGCTTAGATGAGCATATGAATTGGGTACTGGTACTGGTACTGGTCAATTCGTCACTAAATTGACTTAGTATGCTAGGTATTGAAGCTGGAAGCATTTGCAGACCTCTAAAATCAAGGCACCATAAATTATATCTGTATCTTCGATTGGTCTGTAAAACGATCACTCAGGCAAAGGTAAACCGAGAATGGCTTTAGAAACCTTCTGCAGATAAGCACAACCTTACTGAAAAACACAGCCCTGCCATGCCCATCTTGCCTAATAAATCGACCTTAGTTAACTTTAAAGATCGACTGTAAAACTTCAATAGGTCACTGTTGTAAAAATACCCATTGCTTTGCTGCCGGGTTTCAATACTTGGAAATTATAGGCTCCCTTACAAGGTCGCAAAAATAGCAGCCACAAAATATTTATTGAAAGCAACTGCACTCTCATATATACAAAGACTCTGGAATAATTATAAAAGGAACTTTCATGCACATTTTCAAAATTTCAGCACTACTGACAGCTACTGCACTGTTATCGACACCTCTAAATGCCGCACAAACCACCGATTCAATTGCCCCGGAAGCTGCCAGCGGCTTCACTAAAAAAGCCAGTGTCAATGCCAGTAATTATATGGTTGCAGTTGCAAACCCACTGGCAGCAAAAGCGGGTTACGAGGTACTCAAACGCGGCGGTAGCGCCATCGATGCAATGGTGGCTGTTCAGGCGATGCTTGGTCTGGTAGAACCGCAATCTTCAGGTTTGGGTGGTGGTGCTTTCATGGTCTATTACGACGCCAAGAGCGGTAAATTGACCTCCTTTGATAGCCGCGAGACAGCACCTTTGGCTGCCAGACCTGAGCTTTTTCAGGATGCTAATGGCAAGCCCCTGAAGTTTTATACCGCTGTCGTTGGCGGGCTTTCAGTGGGCACGCCAGGTACTGTGAAGTTGATGTCCGATCTTCATGCCCGCTTTGGCAGCCAACCCTGGGCCGATTTATTGTTACCTGCACAACAAACAGCCGAAAATGGTTTTAAAGTCTCTGCACGATTAGCCGGTGCTATCGCCAAAGACAAAAAGCGCTTAAGCAGCTATCCGGATACTCGAGCGTACTTCTTTGACACCGCTGGTGAGCCATTAGCAACGGGCAGCTTGCTAAAAAATCCCGCCTACGCCCAGACCCTTGCTACCTTGGCGAAGGATGGCGCTGCAGCTTTTTATAACGGCGCTATTGGTCAATCCATTGTCAACAAAGTTCAGGGCCTGGATAACAATCCGGGATTACTCTCACTCCAAGATCTCTCTAACTACCGTGTAATAGAGCGACCTGCCGTCTGTGCCCCCTACCGACAGTATCAGGTTTGCGGTATGGGACCACCGAGTTCTGGGGCACTAACCGTCGGTCAAATTCTCGGTATTTCCAGTCACTTTGATCTGCAAAAGCTCGGTGCCGATAATGCTACCGCCTGGCAAGTGATCGGCGATGCATCCCGCCTGGCTTTTGCTGATCGCGGCCGCTATATGGCAGACAGTGATTTTGTACCTATGCCTGAGGGGCTGCTTGATGCAAGCTATTTAGCCCAGCGGGCTAAGTTGATAGAGCCCGGTAAAGCGTTACAAATTGCCAGTGCCGGAGAACCACGCTGGGAGCGAGCGATCGCCATGGCAGATGACCAGTCTATCGAACTGCCATCAACGACGCATCTGGTGATCGTTGATAAAAGTGGCAACATTGTCTCTATGACTAGTACCATTGAGAATGGTTTTGGCTCACGAGTGATGAGCAACGGCTTCCTGCTAAACAATGAACTGACTGACTTTTCCTTCGCCAGCTTCAAAAATGGCTATCCCATTGCCAACAGATTAGAGCCTGGTAAACGTCCGCGCTCCTCCATGTCGCCAACCATAGTGTTAGAAGAGGGTAAACCCTATTTAGCCCTGGGTTCTCCCGGTGGCTCACGAATTATCGGCTATGTCGCCTCTACGTTGATCGCACATCTGGATTGGGGAATGCCGATCAATGAGGCGATAAACTTACCTCATTTGGTTAACCGCTTTGGCACTTACGATTTAGAGAAAGGCACTGAAGCCACCCGCTTTCAGGCTCCCTTAGAGGCGATGGGCTTTAAAGTTAAGGTACGGGACCTAAATTCCGGACTCCATGCTGTTCTGTTCAAAAATGGTAAGTTAGTAGGTGCGGCTGACCCCCGTCGAGAAGGTATCGTTTTAGGCGATTGAAATGCCTGTGATTACAATCCGGGATAATGTTTTTCGGATTTAATCCTCTATTTACTCCGAGCTACTTTGCTCGGAGTTTTTCTATGGCTTTATCGATATCAAGCCATTTCAGAGCGATTTAAGCGCTGCTTCATTTTGCAATCGGATACTATTTTAAAGGTAAAAAACACAGCCAGTGTAAGATATATAAATGAAAGACATAAACGCAATGCCAACCCAAATATTGATTTATAACGACAGCAATAAGGGTGGAAATAGCGAAGCTACTGGAAATAACTATTTGGCGCGCTAAATTGCTCTGCGCCAGCATATTTCGAAAACTCCCAATATGTCGAAAAAGCTTGCTTAGAAAGGGCTAAATTACTCTTAGAACAAGATCAGCTTAATATGTCAGAAATAGCGGCTAAGGCAGGAATTAGCAGCTCAGATGTATTGTGTAGATTATCCAAAAAACATTTTTGTGTCAGTACGGGTGAATATAAAGAACGTTTTTATCGCAGAGAACAGATTCGATAACCTGCACATGTCATTCATTTAACTTCGTTTTTTCTGTAACCAACCAATTCATAAACACCTCTACGCGTGGATCTTGTAATGCAGATTTGTTGCAGACTAGTCCCCATTTTCCGTTGCCACTAGAACTGTGATCTGTCAGTTTTACTAATCGTCCAGAGGCCAGATCCGCAGTCACCAAAGGGGCACTTACTAAAGTAATACCCTCGCCATTAATCGCCATTTCGATCGCTGCTGCAGAAGTATCCACCTCTATCGGTGACTGGTAGCTTTTGCTGTCACTGCCCGCCGATTTAAACCACTGCTCCCAGCTCCAGTATTTTTCTTCTCCTGAGACTTTCAGTAACGGATATTGACTCAGTTGCTGGGCCGTTAAATTACTGTTTGCGGCTTTAATCAGGTCCGGTGAACACACAGGGAAAAACTCTGCTTCAAAAAAATCGACCCAATGTAAATGACTCTTTAGTGCCGATGTAGAGTAGATCAGCCCGATATCCGCATTATTTTCATCGAACTCCCAACCGGCGCTACAAGAACTTAATTGAATATCAATATCAGGTTGTTCCATAGAAAAACGGTGTAACTTAGGTGCTAACCAGCGAATAGACAAAGTGATATATGTCTGAAATCGCAGCGGCGAAAGCCTGTTAATACTTGTGACTTCCTCCGTGCCTTGTATGAGGATTTCCAGAGCCTGGCGGACAAACAGGTAATAGTTTTGTCCCGCCTGAGTCAGGCATATATTACGCCCCACACGCGCAAACAATTTAACCCCTATATAACTTTCAAGTAGCTGTATCTGATGACTCACGGCCGGGTGCGTTAAATTTAGCTCCTCTGCCGCGCCTCTGACACTTAATAGTCGTGCCGTGGCTTCGAAGCCCTTTAATGACTTGAGCGGTGGCAGTTTTCGCAAATCTATCTTGTTGGTCATGCTCTATCCTAGACTGTCGGCTATTGTTGCTAAATACTGATCAACGATATCAAACACTTTTAAAGGGCAGTGCAAAAGCACAGAGCAAAAAGCTTATTGATAATCTGCAGATAAACTATTCGAATCCGACAGTGTTTGGAAGATTATTTTTACCAATTCGATAAAAAAATATCAATTTTGCACCGCCGACATCCCCCATAGAATGCATTTAGAAATTTAATCATCATCGCAATTAGCATTCTACATAGAGGTTTACTATGAAAGTTGGATTTATTGGTCTGGGCAATGCAGGTGGCCAGCTAGCGGGCAGTATTTTACGTAATGGTTATAACCTTACAGTAAGAGACTTAAACCCTGAGTTTGTCGCTGATTTTGTATCCCGTGGTGCAAAGTCGGCAGAAACAGCCAAAGAGCTAGCGCAAAACTGTGACGTAATTATCACTTGTCTGCCCTCTCCACAAGTGTGCTCGCAAGTAATGGAAGCAGAAGATGGAGTACTGGCAGGGATTGGAAAAGATAAAATCTGGTTGGAGATGAGCACGACTGATGAAGCAGAGATGCGGCGTATTGCAGGCTTAGTTGAAGCTAAAGGTGCAATGCCTGTTGACTGCCCGGTTTCCGGAGGCTGCCATCGTGCCGGTACAGGTAATATCTCGATTTTTGCCGGCTGTAATCGACAGACCTTTGAGCGTGTTCTGCCAGTGTTGACTACGATGGGGCGCAGAATTTTGCATACTGGTGAGCTGGGCACCGCCTCTATTCTCAAGGTCATTACCAATTATCTGTGTACTGTACATTTGGCGGCGCTGAGCGAAGCACTGACGGCGGCCAAAGTGATGGGGATGGACATGAACGTTACATACGAGGCAATTAAGGCTTCATCGGGTAATTCTTTTGTGCACGAGACTGAGTCACAAGTGATCTTAAACGGCAGTCGTGACATTAGCTTTACCATGGATTTAGTTTTGAAAGATGTCGGCCTGTTTGATGCGATAGCAAAACGTCATAACCTGCCTTTAGAACTCGCTCCGCTTATGGTTGAAATATTTACTGACGGGCAAAATCGCTACGGCCCTCGTGAGCTCTCACCCAACATCATTCGCCGCCTGGAAGATGCCTGTGATGTGCAGGTGCTTGGCAGAGGCTTCCCAGCGCAAATGGTCGATGATGAAATTGAAGAACCAGGCTTTGAATTAATGGTGCCATTACGCAACAGTAACTAAAGCTTCTGTGAATAGCTTAAGAATGCATTAACTAAATATTCTGCTTTTAAGCCATATTTGCCTAGATAAGACCAAAACACCACTAATACTCAGACGATTTTTCTACTCACTTTGAAAACACAGCAATTTCTGCTATAAAAGAGTGTCAATCTATCCGCTATACAGAGCGGATAGATTGACAACATGCAGATTAACGGATGAACTGCATTACATTGTAGAATTCTAATTTGCGGATAATAATTATGAACTTAACTGTTACTCAACGTATTGGTGGTGGCTTCACTCTATTGGTCATACTATTGCTCATTATTAGTAGTATCTCCTTTGTCAGCTTAACTAAAGTTGATAGTCAACTGGAAAAGACCAATCAACAAATCACCCCTATCATAGTGCACAGCGGCGCGATGGCCGTTTCTTTACTCTCTGCAAATCAGGCATTGATGTTGTTTATCGACAACAGCAGCGATGATGCACTGCAGTTACAGCAACAGACATTTACTCAACAACAGAAAAGCTATAGCGCGCAACGCAATCAGCTTTTAGAGATTGGTCGGCACTACCCGCAAGTAGAAACTGCGATTACTTCCCTGGATGAAAAAGTCGATAGTTATTTTGCCAGTGCCACACTTGCACTTGCCACCCACAGAGGATTTTTAGACACTAATAAGCAATTGACTCTGCTGGAGCAACAGCTGGATTTAGAGATAGCCACTTTCTATGATGACATTAAATTGCTGATTACATACGGTCTGAATTCCGAAGAAAAAAGCATCGGCAGAGCATTAGAGGAAAATCTAAAAGCAGTTGAAGAAAAGTTTAATCAATTACCGGATGCTAATACTTTGCAACAAGTAGAAGAGTTAGCACTGTCTCTGACCAGCCAAGATTATGGTTTTGGCATGAGCGGGTTACAAGACAATTTACAAAAACTGGCTGCCAGTGGCAGCGATACGGCACCGGACCTACCTAACTACATGGCTGTAGTTTCTGCGGCTATAACCCAAGAGCAAGGTCTAATAGCACTGTATCAACAGAAAATGCAGCAGCAGGAACAACTAGAGCTAACCTTAGTGCAGTTATTAAGCAGTGTAAAAGCAAGTACACAGGCCTTGGATTTGCTGATGGAGGATGCACTCAACTTAGCCGATATAGTCAAAGTTGAAACGAAAGACCAAGTTCATCTTACCCAGTTAATCAATATTGTCGTCAGCGCCCTCTCAGTACTGATTGCAGTGGTTATTGGTGTGTGGGTCTGCCGCAATATTCGCAATTCCCTGCGCAGCGTCATGTCCATCCTTAAAATCATCGCCAATGGAGACCTGAGTCAGCGCCTGAGTATCAACTCTAAAGACGAATTTGGCCAACTGTCACTTTGGGTCAATGAACTGGCAGATAAGCAACAGCAAATGATACGCAACATTCAAGATACTGCAGACCAGATCAGCGGATCTGCGCTTCAGTCCTCGCAAGTTAGTAGCAACAGCAATCTGATGATGCAGGAACAACAACAGCAAACTGAGCAAGTCGCCACGGCGATGAACCAGATGTCAGCAACGGTTGCTGAAGTGGCAAAAAGCGCTGAAATGGCACAGCAGCGAGTGACAGATATTGATAGTTCAGCCAACCAAAACAGATCGCTGATGCAAGAAAACGTACAGCAAGTGAACGCTCTGGCCGAGGAGATCGAAGAGGCAGCCACAGTCATTCACTCGGTCAATGAAGATTCTGCCAATATTGGCCGTATTATCGAAGTCATTAACTCTATTGCCGGGCAGACTAACCTGCTGGCACTTAACGCAGCTATTGAAGCGGCGCGTGCGGGCGAACAGGGACGAGGCTTTGCAGTAGTCGCCGATGAAGTGCGAACGTTAGCAAGTCGTACTCAAGGCGCAACCCAAGAAATTCAACAGATGATTGAAAAACTCCAGTCGGGCGTCAAGGGGGCTGTGGTTTTGATGGACTCTAGTCGCAGCGCAGTGCAATCAAGCCTGCAACAAACCGAAGCCGCCGGGGAGTCGCTAGTTGCAATGGTGCAACAGCTGGGTCAAGTACGACAGATGTCCATGGATATAGCGGCGGCTGCAGAGCAGCAGACGGCAGCGAGTGTGGAGATTTCTCAGAGTGTAGTGACCATAGCTTCGACAACCCAACAAAGCGCTAAAGATGCGCAACAGGGAGTGCACAGTAGCGAAGTACTGGCCGGGCTGGCCGAACAGCAGTTACAGATGATCAATCAATTTAAACTCAGCTAGACAGTGCTGTGCTGGCGGGGACAGATAGTTTCTGCCAGCTTTATCCGCAGCTTACATACCCCAGCTAGACTGAATCACAAAGACGAGATTCTGATCCTAGATAAACTGCAACTTCGCATGGATAAACCTACCCAATCGCCAGCAGTACACGCTGACTTATAAAAGGTTATGTTGTATTAAAACTGAGTGCCTTTGCCAACCAAGCAGATTATTCAACCATGCATAGAAAGCGCTTAATATATTGGCGGCTTAAAAATAAGAGTCAATGGATAGCAGCAGCAACCTATGTTAACTGCTGCTATGAGCGTTACAATGGAAGTAATGATTGCGTTGTTACAATGCTTTCATAACAACGCATGCCTAAAGATGGGAGTATATGGAGGATACTAATGACTGATTTGGTCTAGCAGTTTGGGAAGCTCTGCGACGTTGTTGAGCACAAAATCTGCCTCGTGCAGTTTTTCTTCGCTACTGGTGCCTGTCAACACCCCCACGGCCAATTTCGCCTTGGCATTATGCGCCATATGTAAGTCGTGAGTATTATCGCCGACTACCATAATCTGATCGTTACTCAACCCGAGCTGGCGGCTAAATGCATTGACCATTCCGGCTTCTGGCTTAATACCGTGTCCGCTATTATAACCGCAGACAAAATCCATCTGTTCGTACACATCCAACGCTTGCAAGGTGGCTATAGCCCCCTCTTCGCTGTCGCTAGTGGCCAGGCCTAATTTAATACCACGTGATTTCAGATCACTAAACAGTGCCGGTAAATCCGTGACCGCCACACTGCTGTGTGTATTGTGGTACTGAAATATTCTGTTTAAAGTAGCGACCATTTCATCGTCGGCTTGAATATCCAGAAACTGACTCCAGCATTCGGCAATTTGTTGATTATTGGCGGCGGCTAAAATAGACCCGCCGATAATTTGACCTGTGTCTTTATCATAACCCGATGCCTGCAGCATCTTATCGGCGATGCTCTGATCATTATTGGCGAAATGATTGGCAGCTTCGTAGATTGCCGGCATCCAGGAGGCCATAAAATCTATCAAAGTACCGTCTTTATCAAACAGTATTCCGGTAATTTTTGTCATTGATCTTTCTCAGAAGCGGCCCCTGAAACGGGGCCTGGCATTGCTATTAGTTATCGGCAGCATGCATTTTGCGGGTCGCAAGTATACGCTCTAACCATCCCAGTTGCATTTCTGGAACTGATGAGAGCAGCATGTCTGTGTAATCGTCAAAAGGCGGAGACAGCACTGTAGATTTCTTACCAAAGCGTACTAATTCACCTTGATACATCACGGCGATACTGTCTGATATGGCTTTAACTGTGGCCAAATCATGGGTGATAAACAGATAGGCGATATCGTGCTTGTTCTGTAAATCCATCAATAATTGCAAAATCCCGTCGGCAACTAGCGGGTCTAGTGCTGAAGTGACTTCATCGCAAATGATCAGTGAAGGTTTGGCAGCCAGTGCTCTGGCGATGCAAACCCGCTGTTTTTGCCCTCCGGAAAGTTCTGCCGGATAGCGGTCAAAATATTCTTCACCTAATTCGATCTGATCGAGAAGTTCTACCACCTGACGGCGTTTTTCTGCCCCTTTGACCCCGAAGTAAAACTCTATCGGACGACCGATGATCTGACCAATAGTGTGTCGCGGGTTCATGGCAACATCGGCCATCTGGTAGATCATCTGCAGTTGTCGCAACTGCTCTTTAGTCCTGGATTTAAGATCAGCTGAGAGCGTGGTGCCAGCGAAAACTGTTGCTCCGCCCATAGGAGGCAGCAGTCCTGTGATAACGCGGGCCAAAGTAGATTTTCCTGACCCCGACTCACCGACTATAGAGAGTGTTTGTCCTGGATGTAGATGCAGCGTCACATCTTTCAGGATTTTATTAACTCCATCGTAGGCGGCGTCTATATTGGTGACTTTAAGGATCGGCTCACCCACTGGGTCGGGCTTCTCATCTTTTTCTATGCTGCGCACGGATACCAGGTTCTGGGTATATTGCTGCTGCGGTTTATTGATAATCTGGTCAGTGGTGCCATATTCAACCATGCTACCACCGCGCAGAACCATAATATCATCGGCTACTTGAGCGACAACCGCTAAATCGTGAGTAATGTACAAAGCTGCTACGCCGGTCTCTTCGATGGCGTGTTTGATGGTTGCCAGTACCTCGATTTGAGTCGTTACATCAAGGGCCGTGGTTGGCTCATCAAAGACGATCAGATCGGGCTTAGCGCACAGTGCCATTACTGTCATTGCCCGCTGTAATTGTCCTCCCGATACTTGGTGGGGATAGCGCCGGCCAAAATTTTCCGGATCAGGCAAACCTAATTTACCGAACAGTTCATCCGCATAGGCCGTGGCTTGCGGGCGAGTCATCAACTTGTGCGCAAGCGCCGACTCTATTACTTGCTCGCCAATGCGGTGTGCAGGGTTAAATGCGGCAGCGGCAGATTGAGCCACATAGCCGATTCGTGCGCCACGAAAGCTACGCACTTCTTTGTCTGACAGCTGTAGAATATCAGTCCCTTCGACCAACATTTGTCCGCCAGTGATTTCGCAGCCACCCCGGCCATAGGCCATACTGGCCAAACCAATGGTAGATTTACCCGCTCCAGATTCACCGATTAGTCCCAGGACTTTACCGCGACCTAGGGTGAAAGATATATTATCTACCAGAGTGATAAATTTCTTTGCCTTGCCAGGCATGTTAATACTGGCTTGAATCTTTAAATCTTTTACCTCTAGATATGCAGTGCTAGACATTGCCTGCTCCCCTACAAGGTGCTGAGACTCCGACTGAATCTCGGAGCCCGTTTCTTTTATAACTTGAGTAGCTGACATTATCTGCCCCCTTTTAAACTGCTGGTGCGGCTGAGAATAGAGTCCACTACTAAGTTAATACTGATAGTTAATATAGCGATAGCGCCGGCAGGAATCAATGCCGCTGGAATACCAAAGACAATACCGTCTTTGTTTTCTTTTACCATACTGCCCCAATCGGCATCCGGTGGCTGAATTCCCAGGCCTAAAAAGCTCAATGTACTAAGAAACAGCACCGCAAATGCGAAGCGTAAACCAAACTCGGCAAACAGTGGCGACAGCGCGTTGGGTAAGATTTCACGGAATATGATCCACAAGGTGTTTTCACCGCGTAGGCGAGCCGCCTCTACGTAGTCCATCACCACTATATCGACAGCGACTGCACGTGATAATCTGAATACCCGGGTGGAGTCTAAAACGCCCATCACGACTATTAACACCGCCATACTTGCAGGCAGCACCGAAAGTACTACTAAGGCAAAAATGAGTGTTGGGATAGCCATCAGCAAATCATTGCTTCGACTCAGTGCCTGGTCAGTTCTGCCACCGGACACAGCGGCTAGGAAACCGAGGAAAGTACCCATGAAAAATGACAGCAGAGTTGCAGCTCCGGCAATAAAGAACGTATTGCGAGCCCCATGGATCAGACGAGAGAGAATATCTCTTCCCAGCTGATCGGTACCTAACCAGGAGTGTGCTGAGATAGGTTCCCATACATCGCCAACAATTTCGTCTTGAGTGAAAGGAGATACCCAAGGTGCAAATATGGCTGCGAAAGCAAAAATCAAAATGCTTAGCAGTCCAATGCGTGCGCCCCAAGATAGATGCGAAAAAATATCGTGCATCAAATTATTTTTCATCTTGTGTAAAACCTATGTAGTTTTCTCTATTATAGTTATTCTGACCTCTGCGCTTTGGCAGCAGAGGCTTTACTTCGGGTGTCTTAATCTCGGGTTGGCGATAATTGACATTATATCGGCAAACATGTTGAGTAAAATATAGATCGCAGCAAAGATCAGTCCTACCGCTTGCACTACAGGTACATCACGGTTTGTTACGTGATCGACCAATAGCTGTCCCATGCCTGGGTAGACAAAGATAATTTCTACCACGATAACCCCTACTACCAGATAAGCCAGGTTCAAAACAACCACGGTAATGATCGGCGATATCGCATTGGGCAGTGCGTGATGGAAGATGATTTTGAAAGGACTAAGGCCCTTCAGCTCTGCCGTTTCAATATAGGCACTGTTCATCACGTTGAGAATCGCCGCGCGGGTCATGCGCATCATGTGCGCCAACACTACGAATGTCAGGGTGATACAGGGAATAGCGATAGCAGTGAGCCTCTCCATGAATGACATATCGCTATAGACGATTGAACTGGATGGCAGCAAGTTCCAGTTAACAGCCAAAAACAGAATGAGTAAGTAGCCGATAAAGAACTCGGGTAGTGAAATAGTGGCAATGGTAGTAATTGAAATTAATTTATCGACGATGCCGTCACGGTAATGCACCGCAACCATACCGAGAAAGATCGCCAGCGGTACCGATATAAGCGCAGCAGATGAAGCTAGAAACAAGGTATTACCGAGTCGGTCTCCAATCATAGTGCTGATATCGCGCCCACTACTTAAAGAAGTCCCTAAATCGCCTTGGACTATGCCAAATAACCAACTAAAGTATCGCGTTAATGCAGGTCTATCCAATCCCATTTCTGCGCGCAAATTGGCGACAGCTTCAGGAGTGGCCGATTGACCTAATATACTTTGTGCCACATCTCCAGGTAGCAATTCTGTACCGGCAAAAATAAGCACCGATATAGCCAGAAGTAATAGTAGGCCAAGCGCTAAGCGCTTGACCACTAAAGTAGACAGAGAATTATTATCTACAGCCATCAATTATGCCAACCAGCAGCGAATTAAGGCGAAACCGTTAGACAGCTCAGCAGATGGATCGGTAATGTAACCACCCACTTTGCTTGACTTAGCATCGACGAAATCATTGAACATTGGAATGATAGCGCCGCCTTCATCGCGAACCATCATAGACATGTCAGTGTAGATTTCCTTGCGGTTGTCACGGTTAGTTTCAGTACGTGCCTTAGCCAATAATGAATCAAACTCCGGACGCTGCCACTTAGTGTCATTCCAGTCAGCTGTTGACTTATACGCCACAGAGAACATCTGATCTTGAGTATTACGGCCACCCCAGTAAGATGCGCAGAACGGTTGCTTGTTCCAAACATTTGACCAGTAACCATCGGCAGGCTCTTTCTGTACCTTAACTTCGATTCCCGCTTTAGCCGCATGCTGAGAGAACAACAATGCCGCATCGACAGCGCCAGAGAATGCCGCTTCAGATGAGCGTAAAACGATAGGCCCTGAATGCCCTGATTTCTTATAGTGGAAAGCTGCTTTGTCAGGATCGTAAGCGCGCTGTTCGATATCTGCGTTGAACAGATCGTAAGCGGCGTTGATTGGGTTATCGTTACCAACAGATCCGTAGCCCTTTAGAATACGTTTAACCAGATCATCACGGTCAATTGCATATTTCAGTGCCATACGTAGTTCATTGTTGTCGTAAGGCGCAGTATCTGCATGCATTAGGAACGGGTAGTGTCCGCGGCCCTTAGCGTTTACGATATCAACGTTAGGAAGACGCCCTAGCAACTTAGCTGTCTTAGGAGCTACACGGTTTACAAAGTGTACGCTGCCAGATTGCAGAGCAGCCATACGTGCTGTCTGGTCGTTCATCACGCGGATTTCAACAGTGTCTGCATGACCGACACTGTCGCGCCAGTAACCATCGTACTTTTCACCAACGTGGCGAATACCTGGCTCATTGACTTTAACCTTGTAAGGACCTGTTCCTACACCTGCTGCAGGTGCGTCAAAGCCACCGTTTGGTTGGATAACCAGGTGATAATCAGACATCAAGTAAGGTAAATCGGCATTGCCGCCGGTAAGCTCTACAACAACCTTATCGGTGCCCTGTGTGGTGATAGACTTGATATCACGCATGATACCCAACGCGCCTGATTTAGTGTCTTCACCTGAATGACGCTGTAGCGTTTTAGCGACATCGTTGTTATCCATGGTTTTGCCATTGTGGAAGGTAATACCCTTGCGAATGGTAAAGGTCCAGGTTTGAGCGTTGTTAGAAGAATCCCAGGATTCAGCTAACCAGGGAATTGCCTCGCCTTCAGGGGAAATATCAACAAGCGTCTCTCCCCATGTGCGTAAAATATTAAAAGGTACGTTAGATGCGCTCAAAGCCGGATCAAGCGAATCAGTTGAGCTACCGCCAGTCAGAGCGGCGATTAAATGGCCACCTTTTTTCGGTGCTTCTGCTGCAAAGGCGCTCTGCCCTAATAAAGATGTAGCAAGTGGAGCAGCCAGTCCGATAGCGGCGGCGTGGCGCATAAAGTCACGACGACTTAAACGTCCCTTTTTAGCTTCTTGTGTCAGTTGTTCGATTTTATTGTGCATTCTTATGACCTCAATATTATTATTCTAAGTTGTAACTAGGACGTTTTTTTGGCTTAACCCAAAAACACAACAGCCTAGATCATACAATCATTACTAATAACGGCATTGCAGAAAACAGCTTTTCTAATCGTATTGTTTAGAAAAACTAAACTCAGTTAACTTTAAACAATCAATTAACTGTCATTATTAGATGATATCCAAGTATCCCTTTTTACTTTGTTTTTCAGTTGTAGCCGAGCTTTTGATTTTTTCATGATACGTAACAGATTTTCTTTACGTATATTATCAGGTTTTAAGTCCTCCTATTATATTAAGAAAAACTAAAGATAATACCATACCCAAAAGCGACAATAGCTAACTATCGATGTCTTTAATAGCTAAATTGACGTCGCTTTCAATCAAGTGCGCGCTTTTTCGCCAGTTTTGACTGAGAAGCAGCTCATAGAGCAAGTTCAACCCCGCGAATGATTGCATTAATTGATGGATAAATATTCACTTTAGTAGCCAGTTTCTGCTTTTTTATTAAAGAACAATTTATTCGCGACTGATTGTGGCTCAAATTTTTTTTATCCTCTACGGGAAACTCAAGCTGGCATTTGCGTAAAACCTATGCCAAACGAATATTCAGAATGCCCAGCATAGAAAAGCAAAATGATATCCGTTAATAACCGTATAGATTATGTTTTTTCCACTTGCCTTTATTATTAGCTGGAAATAAGACCGAAAACAAACAAAGCATTTACCCTCTAAGGCGTCATTATTTTTGTGGCTGCGATAAATTTCATGTCCAGTGCCCGATTTTCTATGACGTTTACTCAATCACATATAATTGCCTTAATTTCAATATATTCGGCCATTGCTTGGCTTCCCCATTCCCGACCATTACCCGATTGTTTGTAACCACCAAAAGGTGCATCAAGAGAGAAATAACTGCCTTGCAGATAACATTGTCCCGCTTTAATCTGCCGGGCTATTTTTAAGGCGCTGCTTTTGTCTTTTGCATAGACCGCAGAGGACAATCCATAAATACTGTCATTGGCAATTTCTATCGCCTGCTCAATACTGTCATAACTGATGATACACAATACCGGGCCAAAAATTTCTTCACGGGCAATACTCATATCCCCGCTCACTCTGGCAAAAATAGTTGGCTTCACATAATATCCGGATTTGAGACCCTCTGGCATTTGCGTTCCACCGACAATCAGCTGTGCCCCCGCTGCAATGCCTTGTTCTATGTAGTTGAGCACCTTCTGCTGTTGCTGCTCTGAAGTCATCGGGCCCATGCTCGAATTATCATCCAGAGGATCACCGACTACTTGCTCTTGAGCCACTAACCTGGCCTGTTTTATGACCGCTTCGAGCTTGCTTGAGTGCACCAACATACGGGTCAGTGCATTACAAGTCTGACCGCTATTGACCATCACATCTTCTACGCCGTAGCGCACCGCAGCATCGATATCAGCATCTTGCGTTATAATATAGGCAGATTTACCACCTAGCTCCTGGCACACCCTTTTTACAGTCCCCGCCGCTGTTTTTGCCACTTCAATACCCGCCCTGGTTGAACCGGTAAAAGAGATCAAATCAACTTCGCGGTGGCTTGCCATGATAGGGCCTATCTCGCTGCCTATACCAAAAACTAAATTAAACACTCCGGCTGGCAAACCAACCTTGTGCATTATTTCTGCCATTATTAGATCTGCAGTGGGCGTCTGTTCTGCGGGCTTAGTGACTAGAGTACAACCGGCAGCGAGTGCTGGAGCGAGCTTGCCAATGAGCTGATGCAATGGATAGTTCCAGGGATTTATAAAAGCACAGACACCCACCGGCTCTTTAGTGATTAACACTGTGCCCTTCTCTTCTACTTCATCCATAGTTGCCGCAAGATTTGCATAATAGCGCATCGCTTCAATCGGGCAATCCACATGATAGGCACCGGCAATACTGATCGGACAACCCATAGCAGTAACATGAGCGGCCACTAAGTCATCATAGCGTAGCTGCATTTCATCAGCGATGGCGTTCATCAATAGGGCCCTATGAGCCGCGCTGGTCGCGGACCAACTTGGAAACGCCTCACGGGCCGACACAATCGCCTTTTCCACGTCGGCCTCTGAAGCGAGTGATACTTTGGCAAACACTTGCTCCGTTGCCGGGTTAATCAACGCTAATGAATTGTTTGTAGAAGGTTTCTGCCAACGCCCGTTTATGTATAGCTTTTCAATAAATTGCATCGCAATTCCTTAAATTTATGGTATTTATTGTCACCTTGATCGCTGACCACCTAAAAGCCTGAGCAGTACTTTTGACACTGCTAGCAAGAGAGGACAAAATCAATATTACTGCTGTAATATTCAGGTCATTGCAGCAACAGCCAGTAAACTCAGAGTTAAAAGCGTCATCAAATGTGGATGACGAATAGTCTAAGGAACATATGATCAAGTCCGGTACGCCTCTGGCGTTCAGAGCATTCCGAGATCTAGGCATCGCACCCAGAGGGCATGCTAACTACAGACATGCTGGTTGCCTACAGGGATGTAGGTACCTAGACTTTGCAGGGAGCAATAAGTCTGTGCCTGTCGAAAGTTGATAACAACGAGATCGGGGTGCACTGAACGCCCCTACGGGCTGATCATATGTTCCCTAATAGACTAAATTTTGCATTTACTACTGACTATTGAATTTTTTTGACTGCAAAGGTAAATAAAAATGACCATTGGCCCCTTCAAATCAGATTATCCGCGAGGACAACTGACGGGCAGCCTGAATCAAATTCTTTGAATAACTTCTTGAGATCTGAGGGCTCAACCCTTCACTGTTAATGGCAATACCGATGGCGGCGACGGGTTCGTTTCTCAAGTTTAATATAGGCGCTGCAATCCGGCTCACCTGAGCGTCTTGCTGATCCTCAACTACCGCATAACCCAAAAGTTTTGATCGCGCCAAATTCTGTTCTACGTCTTCTAATTGCAGGTCAATGTCAGGGTTATAGTTTTTTTCATTGTCTAAGTAGCTTTGCCGGGTCTGCGGGCTATACATAGACAAAATAGCCAGTCCAGGAGCACAGCAATGCATGGTTAAAGTCTGGCCAATGAATAAATCTATTGTCTGGTTAATCGATGACTCAACTTTTGAGATAACTACCACTTTATTGCCCACTGGCACACAGAGGAAAACCGATTTATGTAATTCGTTTTTTAGGATTTCAGCGATGGGATAAAAAAAGGGAATGATAGTTTGCTTATTGTAAACGGTAGAAGCTATCTGAAATATTTTCGAGCCAATACAGTAAGATTTTTTCCTGCTCGGATCCCGTGCAACCATCTGCTGCTGTAACAGCACACTGATAATTCTATGACCACTGGCCAGAGGTATCCCGGTTTGTGAGCATAGCTCAGAGAGTGTCAATGGATAAGAGGTACTGGCGAGCAGATCCAACATCAATATTGAGCTATCAACCGCGGGCGCTTTAGATTTTACCTTGCTTTTTACTGAAGCTTTTTTGTTACTCGACATTATGCGACTACCTTTCTGTATATAAAACAAATCACGAAACCAGATCGCGAACGAGCGTAGTTTTACTGCATTGAAAATTATTTCATTGCTACTCCTCACTCACTATTTTAATAGCGCAGTATTTACTGAGCTTCAATGATAATAATCCCAGATAATTTATGGTGTTATTCTCAATGCTCGAAATTATAGATGAAATATTTCAATATTTTCAGTGTTTTTCATATATGGAATTAATATTTTATATACAGAAACTTGTTTGACAGCACCTATTACTGCTTTTAGGATAAGCGTATTCCATTGAGGGCGCGGCTAATGAACGTTGAAAACAATTTTATAAACAATGAATTTAAAGTCTCCACTGACGGCCACTGTATACCCGTCTACAACCCGGCCAACGGCGAATTGATTGCGCAGGCTGCCCTTGCCAGCCCTCAGGATGCCACCGATGCAGTTCTATTTGCCAGTGCTGCGCAGCGCCATTGGCGCCTGCTGACCAGTGTCGAGCGCGCCAGCTATCTACATCGCCTTGCCAATGCCCTATTGGCACGCAAAAATGATATCGGGCAGGCGCTGGCGCTGGAATCCGGTAAAAGTCTTGAAGATGCCACCAATGAAGTAATCTATGCCGCAGACATTACCCGCTATCACGCCGAGTGGGCGCGGCGTATCGAAGGCGAAATCATACCCAGTGACTCACCCTCAGAGAGTTTATTATTACAGCGCGAACCTATAGGCGTTGTTGCCTGCTTAATCCCTTTTAACTATCCGGTATATACCTTACTTAGAAAAATAGCCCCCGCTCTGATTACCGGCAACACTGTGGTGGTTCGACCCAGTAACAATACACCTTGCTCAGCATTTGAAATTGCCAGAGCAGTTCAGGATGCGGCTATTCCTGCGGGCGTCGTTAATATCCTGAGCATGGATCACGCCACTGCAGAGCGGGTATGCACCCACCCTAAAGTCGGCATGATTACGTTAACCGGCAGTGTCGGTGCCGGCAGAAAGGTATTGGAATACTCACAGGTAAATATCGCCAAATCCTCGCTGGAACTGGGCGGCAAAACACCGGCTATTGTCGAGGCAGATGCCGATCTGCAAACTGCAGCCCGGGAGATAGTTAGTTCAACTACGACTAACTGCGGACAGCTTTGCACCGCCGTTGAACGGGTTTATGTACATGCAGATATTTACGACAAATTTGTCGAGCTACTGCGCCAGCAAATGGCTGCATTAAAGTTTGGTGATCGCGCAAAGAATCCCGATTTCATGGGTCCATTAATCAACGAAAATTCCCGTTTAAACATACATCAGATGGTAGCAAGGGCAATAGATGACGGCGCCACGCTGGAAACCGGTGGCTATATACCTGAGGGCAGCGGACACTTTTATCCGCCCACTTTACTGACTAACTGTCGTCAGGATATGGAAATAGTCCAGGAAGAAATTTTTGGACCGGTACTGCCGGTTTTAAAATATTCAGACGCGGATCAAGCGCTGTTGCTGGCTAACGATCACCAATTTGGTCTGGCATCGGTTATTTACACGGAAAATTACCGCACCGCGATGAAAGTTGCCAATAACATAGAGGCCGGAGAGGTCTACATCAACCGTACTCCTGCAGATCCCTACCAGGGCTATCACGCTGGCTGGAAACGCTCCGGACTTGGCGGCGATGATGGTAAACACGGCATGCTCGAATATACTCAAACAAGATTAGTAGTAATGAAATACTAGCAAGCTGTTGCAGTTAGCCTTTTAACTAATATCTCTCAACTCATTAATAGGTTAGATGATGAAAGTAATTTCCTGTGAAACACACGTTGTTGCCACCCCCGCCCCACATATTGGCGGTATGTACTGGATATTTGTCAAATTGACCACCGACTGCGGTATTCAAGGCGTCGGCGAAGTCTATTCGGCCTCTTTTCATCCCAAGGTTATGGTGGCTGCAATTGAAGATGTTTTCGACCGCTACCTTAAAGATTATGACCCTCATCATATCGAACGCTTCTTCCGTGAAACCTATTCCAGCGGATTTACCCAGCGCCCGGATTTAACCATGATGGGAGTAACCAGCGGTCTGGAAATGGCCTGCTGGGATATTGTCGGCAAAGCGGCGGGAAAGCCTGTGTATGAGCTTATAGGCGGGAAAGTGCATGATAAGTTGCGCTGCTACACCTATCTCTATCCCGCCAACAGTGCCGGAGAATTTGACTACGACAATGTCGAACTGGCGGTTGAATGCGCGATAAAAGACATGCAGCTGGGTTTTACTGCACTTAAATTCGACCCGGCGGGCCCTTACACTGCCTATTCGGGGCAGCAGATATCCCTGGAAGCGCTGGATAAATCAGCCGAATTCTGTCGCAGGATACGTGCTGCTGTTGGCAATAACTGCGACCTGTTATTTGGTACTCACGGACAGATGACCCCCGCCTCGGCGATTCGTCTGGCGCAGCGACTAGAGCCTTTCGACCCGCTGTGGTTTGAAGAGCCGGTTCCTCCTGGGCAAGCTGAGGCAATGGCCCGCGTGGCTAAGCAAACCAGTATTCCGGTAGCCACAGGTGAGCGCCTGACCACCAAATACGAATTTCACGATGTATTAAAACATGGCGCAGCGGCGATCTTACAAATGAACTTAGGCCGGGTTGGTGGGATATTAGAGGCGAAAAAAATAGCCGCTATCGCCGAGGCCTATTACTGCCAGATAGCGCCGCACCTTTACAATGGACCCATAGGGGCAGCCGCCAGTATCCAGCTGGCCACAGCAACGCCTAACTTTTTAATTCAAGAGAGCATAGGCACATGGGATGGCTTTCACGCCGATATAGTAGAAGAGAAAATACAGTGGCGAGACGGTTATATCATTCCTTCAAGCAAGCCCGGCTTGGGTATCGAGCTGAATATGGATGTCGTTAAAGCGCACTCGCCCTACCGCGGTAAAACATTGCATTTGTCTATGGATGCAAAGCCTTATGACTACAAGCAACAATCCGATCAGAGCTGGAAAACAACCGCGCATCCAGCAGAGCATAAATAACTTGAGTGTCGATATGAATTACGACTTTATCATTGTCGGTGCAGGTTCTGCAGGCTGTATCCTCGCGGATCGTCTCACAGAATCTGGCCAGTACCAGGTCCTGTTGCTTGAAGCCGGAGGACGCGACACTAGCCCCTGGATCAAGCTGCCAGTGGGCTTTGCTAAAACCTATTACCACCCCAAATACAACTACATGTATTACACTGAGCCGCAACCCGCTATGGGCGGGCGCAAAATGTATGCACCGAGGGGAAAAGTTCAAGGGGGATCCGGCTCTATTAATGCCATGGTCTATGTACGTGGTGCCGCTGCCGATTTTGATGGCTGGGCTGCTGCCGGAAATGCCGGTTGGTCCTACAGTGACGTTTTGCCTTTTTTTAAAAAAATCGAGCAACACCCGCAAGGTGATTGTCAATACCATTCATCCCGAGGCAAAATAGCCATCACCGAAATGAAAAATGGTGCCCACAAACTCTGTGATTTCTATCTTAAAGGCGCTGAGCAATTAGGCTATAAAATTAATCATGGCTTTAATGGCGCACACTTTGAAGGCGCGGGAGTCTACGAGGCCAATATCCGTAAAGGACAGCGTGACTCCAGTAACACAGCTTATCTAAAACCCGCACTCAAACGTAAAAACCTGCATTTTAAGCGCAACGTTAGCGTCGATAAAATACTTTTCAACCAGCATAAACGGGCAGTCGCTGTACAACTAGTAAGCGACGAAAAAGTGCATAGCTTTTCTGCAAAACATGAAATCATCCTCTGTGCCGGTGCCGTTGGCTCTCCTAAATTATTGCAACTCTCTGGTGTAGCCGACAAAGAGTTGCTGGAAAAACAGCAGATTGCACTAATCCAGCACTTACCCGCAGTCGGGAAAAACCTACAAGATCACCTCTGTGTTAGTTTTTATTACAAAGCCAATGTAACAACTTTAAACGACGACTTCGGATCATTGTTCCAACAGGCAAAGGCCGCTCTGCAATACGCTTATAATCGTACTGGCCAGCTATCGCTGAGTGTTAACCAGGCCGGCGGTTTTTTTAAAGGAGATGACGCTGAGCCAAGCGCTAACATTCAACTCTATTTCAATCCTATGTCCTATAAAATCCCAGCAGATCCCAACGCACGATTATTACCTGAGCCCTATTCAGGTTTTTTAATGGCATTTAATAGCTGTCGCCCCAGCAGTCGAGGAAGTATCGAAATTGCTTCCGCTAATCCCAGTGATGACGCACTGATTATGCCCAACTATTTGTCTACAAAGAAGGATCTTCAGGAAGTGATACAAGGCTGCAAACTAGTGCGAAAAATTATGCAGACTCCCGCATTGAAAGCGATTACTATTGAGGAGGTTTCACCGGCAGAAGACGTTTTTGATGATGCCAGCATGCTTGCATACTTCCGTGAAAATGCCGGTTCTATCTATCACTTGTGCGGCTCCTGCGCTATGGGTAGTGATACTCAATCAGCGGTGGTCGATAGTCGTTTGCGGGTTCATGGGATAAAAGGTTTAAGGGTGGTAGACGCCTCCATCTTCCCAAATATCACCTCAGGCAATATAAACGCCCCCACAATGATGGTCGCGGAAAAAGGCGCAGCAATGATATTAGAAGATAATCAGCCCTGATTAACGCTTATCTTGGCAATAGATACAAACGATTAGCCTGGTCCAACACTTGGTTTCGATAGTCGACATGGCAGCTCTTGTTTAGGCTTATAGGATATCTGCCATTTCTAGTGGCAATGATGAAGACCTTCATTATCTAGTCGCGTCTAGAGCATTAGGAACTTTCCACTTGGATGGGTCAATAATTTTGACCCTATAAGGGCTTGAGTCGTATTATACGAAACTATCAAGAGTAGTGCATACCAACCGAAGACCAAGCTAGCCATTATCTAAAAAGGAAAAACGATGGGTAATTTCGTATTATCGTTGTTTGGCATTTTAATTGTTACATCTGTTAATGCACAAAGCACTTTAGTATTTTCAGCTGTACAAGCCCCTGTTGTTGATATCTCAGAATTAGTTTTAAAACAGGCGTATCAAAGAATTGGAATTAAAATTCGGATAATAAAACAACCGGGAAAAAGAGCGCTTCGGTCTTCTAACTCAGGTAAGACAGATGGTGAAGTTATGCGTTCAAAAGGAATCAATGCTGAATATTCAAATTTAATTATGATACCTGTCCCTGTTAATTATGTGGATTTTGTTGTATTCACAAAAAATGTAGAATTTACTGTCAACGGGCCACAGAGCTTGAAACCCTACAAGGTAGGGGTAAGAAGAGGTGTGAAACTCTCTGAGGGATTAACAAAAGGGTTAAATCCACTAGTGGTTGATAGAGAGGAGCAGCTTCTTTCAATTTTGGACCGTGGAAGAGTCGATGTTATTTTAATGTCTCGAATAGGTGGATTGGCTCAAATTAAGAAATTGAAGCTTAAAGGAATTAAGATACTGGAACCCCCGTTAGCAACGGGAGGTCTATATCATTATTTACACATGAAACATGAAAACCTTGTTGCAGAAATCACTGAGTCCTTGAAGAAAATGGAACAAAAGGGCGAGATTCAGAAAATAAGGAATCAATATATATCGAAGCAATATCAATCTTACGCCCCACTTTAAATTAGAGATATCATCCGAGCCTATTGAGCCAGAGACTGATACGCACCTAAAACACCTTACTCTTCAATGTCGCTTGCCCGAGCTTAACTAAAGAATTATTTCAAAAAGGTTAATAGTAAGTCATCGGTTATTCAAAAGTTGACGGCATTAGCAAAAGCAGATGTGGAATTCGTTGGTAGCTTGTTAAAAATGGCTGTCAGGCCGCTCATGTTTAGGTTTATAGAATAGCTGCCGTTTACGGATCTGATAATCGGCGCTTTGAGTATCAAATATTCATCTAAAAAAATATCCGCTCACCTGTACTAGCTCACCACCTAGGCTACCCCACTGTGTATCTGACTTCCTTGGGGAATGCGTTTCTTACACTTATCAGACTAATGAATGACAGTGCAATAATCTCAGAATCCATGCTTTGCCAAAATCTTGTTCAACTCCCCTGACTCAGTAAGCTTTTTCAGACCCAAATTAAACGCCTCAAGTTTGATTTTAAAATCCCTTGCCTGCTTCGAAATCATTAGATACTGATTCACCACTTCTACGGGGGGACCTATCCATTCCAGCTTGTTTTCCTTTCCTCGTAACTCTGTACGGATAATATATCTTCCCAGAGCCTTGTCTGTTAGCGCTAAATCAATACGGCTCATCGTCAGCAGGTGGAGGTTTTCAATGTCCGTCGCGGCGACACTGGTTTTTAAATTAGTTTCTTTAAACCCAAGAGGATTAACATGTCCCCTGACAATTCCTATTTTGTACGGCTTCAAATCTTCGAATGAATTAAATTTGATGCTGACCCCTTTGCGTTTGTAGAAACCTATCTCGTTTGGAGGCAAGGGAGCGGAAAAAACGAACCATTCCTCCCTTTCCTCTCGGTACCAAGCAGTGAATAGTCCATCATAGGTTCCTCGCTTTGCTCCCTCTAGCCCTCTTGCCCACGGAACAAACTTTAACTTCACTTCATACCCTACTTGATTAAAAGCCTGGACAATAATTTCCGTAATTGGGCCTCCATTCTCTAGGCTTTGTCCATAATAAGGAGGGTACTCCACATAAGCTAAAACCACCTTGTTTTCATGGGCAACTGTCGGTAATGAATAAATCAAACAAAGTAATATCCCTACCAATAATTTAAAACTCATATATATTAACTCACATAATAATTAAGACTCGTTTTTTCAGATGAATATACATTTAAACAATTAACTTTGTTTGAAATTTTGTCACATTTTTGTGCATCTTTATACCTATTTTCTACTCGGACAAAAACAAACACAATAGGAATTTTAGTCATTCCAAAATGGCGTATAAATAATTACAGGAGAAATCACAGTTACGGACATGTAGATTAAAATCAGATATTTCTTCAGCTCTCTGAGCAAGTTAATTATTGCTCTTGAAGTTCAACCAGTTGTAGAATCTCCTGTCAAACTGAGAATCATCACTAATTATGTTTGCGAAAACTCACCCCATAAAAAGAGGTTTTTGTACAAAACTCTGATCATCGTGCAATATCAAAAAGAATAATTATCAATGGGACAATTTGGATGACTATTCTCCTGAAATATCGAACATATTAAATTTCCTCAATACCGGAAATGGCCGGTTCGATCTATTGCCAATTACATCTGCTACGGTAGCTAACACACTCTGGAACGGAAAGAGACCAGACACAAAGAAGACATTTTAGAGCTCTGGTGAAGTGTGTTTTCAGTACTAAATAAGCGTCTGGGAAACGGATGTTTACCATTGCATTACTTAAATTAGATTTATTTCTATGTATTACCTTCAATGCCACAATTATAATTGCTGTAGTGTTTAGGGAACATATATTAAGACAATAGGCTCGGCGAATAGCATTAACAAAGAGCACGAAACATCCTGTACGGCCCGTAGGTTGGCTAATTATGGGGCAGACTCCTTTGGACTAAGGTTGAAAAACATCGATAGGAGCACTCAACCCGTTCCGGAAAGCTTATACATGACTGCCATTCATTGCGATTATGTATAGGTGATTTGTCCCTTTAGTTATCCATATAAAACATTTTGGACTTAATCACATGTTCCTTAGCACAACAATTACGCGCTAACAACGTCAAAGTGACTACTTGTGACCTGAAAAACATATCGGGAATTATTTAAGTTGTGGCGGTTTATAAATACTGTTATTTTTGTTTTTTGGAATTTGCTAAGTCATTAAAGCTAACAAGAGATTGTTGAGTTGTTTGATAATAATGTGGAACCTATAAACTTGACCAGATATCTAATTAATTTGATAACGTTCATCCTAATTTGCCTTGTTTTAATTATTTGGCAGTTAACCTTTATACCAAAGGCTTTGGCATCTGTGGACGACACTAACAATCCTGTAAAAATAGGTAGTTTTTTGACACCTGGGTTGATTGAAGAAGACGGAACAGGCTTATTAAATAAATTGAACAATGCATTATTCATGGAAATGAATAAAAATGTCGAATTAAATCTCTCATCTGTGAATAGGGTTCGAAGAGGTATCAATAATGGGCAGTTAGATGGTTATTTTCCCGAATTATGGGAGAATCTACCTGGGAAAAAAACTCAATATGTAGTTTCAAGGCCGTTTTTTTATAAACGCGTAATATTGTTCACGCTAAAGAGCTCGGGCTTGACTAAACTCTCAGAGTTTGAAAATAAACATTTAGGTGTTGTGAAAGGCTTTTCTTACGGAAAGAGAATAAAGTCTAATCCACACTTGAGCCTCTCCTTTCAAAAAGATGACATTACCAACATTAATATGTTGTTAAATGGACGATTTTCTGGTGTTTTAGGTGGTTACCCAGGAACTGTGATAGCAGTAAAAGGGAATAATAGGACCAATGAAATCCATTACGACCTAGATAAGCCCGTCGCTATTTTAGAAAGCTTCTATGCTTGCAAGAATAATCCAGATGGCGTGAAACTCTGCAATTCTATTACTAAAGCCATCGAGTCATTATTACGAAAAGGCGTATTAGAGCTGAATGAAGAGACAGGGTTTAGTCGGTTCAATCCACCAGAGTGAAATTGTTGGCTATGGAAAATGCGGTTAAGTCGCCAATGTGAAATAATTGTCTCTTAATCACGCTAAGGTAGAGTTATAAAGTCCTAATAATGGGTTAAGAACTCTTACCTGATATGCTGAACAGACTGTCCGCCCACCTATTCCCTATCGTTTGTACCTAACACATAGCTGCAAGTTTAGTGTAAAGAAGCATGTCAATAATCCTATTGGTTTGGCAAACTAAGATAGCGATCAAAAAATTTCTGAGTTTTCCCGCTTAATCTTAGGCCCATCACCGCTTGTTGCAATTTTCTACGTTCATTTTTTGTCAGGTTAAAGCTACAGGCAAGATACATGTCCTTTTCAACAAGAATTAGTGGTTGATCAAAAAACTGAGCATGTAGTCCTTCTTTTGTGGCGAGATATTTGAGTACAGGGATTGCACCAGCAACCGCGTCCACATGTCCGACTTTCATCATTTTAATTGCATTGATGTATTCAGGAGTACTCACTTTATTTAATGAGGTATCAGTGTTAAATTCTTCATCAAATTGAACCCCTAAAGGGACCGCTATGAGCTTTCCTTTCAGGCTAGAGTAGTCTGTGAGCTTAACACCGAACAATGGTAAAATGCCTGCTGTTAATTCATAACCAATGGGTTCAATAAGGTCCAAATTATCAATAACTATAGGTGAATCAATAACTAAAGTGCAAGATTTCATATCTTTTAACACAGTTAACAATAAACGCTTAAGGGGCAGAGTTTTTACAGGTAAGCCAACTCCACTGACATCACGAATTTCATTCAACACATCTAATAGAACTCCTGTTTGTTCCCCATTCTCTTTTGTAAACCCATAGGGAACTAGCTCCATGACAAACATACCGACTTCATCTTCTGAGCTGTTTGCATATGCTGATTGAATGAGAAAAAAACAGATAATAGGTACCTGGAATATAAGTAGCGTAGCCAATTTCATTTTCATTATACCTTATCTATAATTATTCAAAAAATTGCTCAACAAGCAAAAAAATCACCCCTGAAAGTACCAATCACCGACCTAAGAATTAGTAATTTTCCTGATTTGTTACAATATATTAATAAGATTAAATCTGGTTATCAAACTATTGTTGAAACTGAAAC
>MABF01000007.1 GCA_002163025.1 'Osedax' symbiont bacterium Rs2_46_30_T18 | reverse complement strand
TCACCTGTACCAGCAAAACCGGGCTTGGTTTAAATGTGGACCTGCCGATAAAACCATCAAGTAATACAAGCTATTAAGGAGACCAACGTGAACGGTTTAATACGGGCACTCTGCCTGGTACTCTTTATGTTCACGGCACCCTGGGCGTTATCCCAGCAACGACTCGTTTTAACCACCACCCTGGGGTTGGAGTACTTTAATACGATTGGTGAACTGGTATTAATAGAGGCCTATGAAAAAATAGGGGTAAAGGTGGAAGTATTAAGAGTGCCCTCAAAACGATCCTTAACCATGTCAAACTCGGGCCAATCGGATGGCGAAGTACATCGAATAAAAAGCATTACCCAAAAATTTACCAATCTTGTGCAATCACCTGTGTCTATCAACCACGTGGAAATCGTAGCTTTTAGCAAATACCCGGGCACCATCATTAACAACGAAGAGGAATTGGCATCTTACTCCATTGTGTATCATAAGGGGGCGGTGGTTTTTGAGAAATTGACGGCGGGTTTTCCCCACGTTAAAACCGTATCCATTTCTAAACAGGGTTTGATGATGCTGGCCAATGACAGAGCTGAGATATTTTTAGGGGACTCCCTATCAGGCCCCGCCACCGTTAGAGAAAACAATATTCAAGGTGTGTATATGTTATCGCCTCCGGTCAAGACCATTCACATGTATCATTGTTTGAACACAAACAAATCCTATCTCATTCCACAAATAACCCAAGTACTAAAGGCCATGGAGGCGTCTGGGCGCATAAAAGAGATTAGGGATCAGTACATGATAGAGTACTTTAAAAAATTTGATTAGCGTGAATCTTCATACACCTAATACAGAAACATACCCCATATACTATCCATATCGACTATCGTAACGGCTAACGAATAAATTCTTTATAGTGGCCACCAAAATAGGTTTTTAAAATAGCATGCCATTTTTCATCGCTGGATGATTGATCTATGATAGGGGCAATCGCACGGTACTCCGCCTGTTGATCACGGGTAACTAAAACTCGACGATTGACCTGATAGTATTTTTTATTAGGTACA
>MABF01000361.1 GCA_002163025.1 'Osedax' symbiont bacterium Rs2_46_30_T18 | reverse complement strand
TTAGCTTGCCAGCTGGCATTCATGACACTCGCCTGACGAGCTTGTTTCTGCTCTTCATCTTGATAGAGCAGGCAGTGCTGCAGCTTTTCTGCAAATAGTTCTGCGTCGTCGGCAATATTGATCAGTGCCTCGAATCCCTTTAAAGCCGGGAAAGCTGTGCTTACTATCGGTCTGCCTGCCGCCAGGTACTCACGTAATTTAAGCGGGTTGCAGGCCTCAATTTGGCGGTTTTTAGTAAAAGGCAAAATACTCACGTACCAATGCTGGCTGTAGCTAGGCAGCTGTGAATAGGGACGCGGTCCCAATAAGTAGACGTTACTTAGCTTTTTGAGCAGCGAGACATCGGTTTGTATCGGTCCGATGAACACAAATTTCCATTGAGGTAACCTCTTGGCAACGTTATAGATCAGTTGCTGATCAAACCATGAGGATATGCTGCCATAAAACCCGGCAGTGAGTCCGCTGGGCAGATCTTTAGCGGCATTAACCGGTGTTGAAAAATGCTGATAATCAACTCCATGATTAAGGGTGACTGTTTTTTGGGGTGGGAACTGAAGCGCTAGTTTGTCGCTGGCGGCAATAATTAGTTGCGCTTTTTCAGCTAGTTCAGCTTCCATTTCACGTACAGGTTGATGATCGACACCGGCCAGAGCAGAGAAGTCATCGCCGCAGTAATAGACACAGGCGCGCTCACCTAAATGACCGACCAAATCGACTGCAGAGGGAAGAGAAGTCCAGAGGATAGGCTGTACATCAGAGGCCTTCACTAAAGGGCTAATCTGCTTAAGTAACAGCCGTCGGTTGATCTGGCGTATTGTTTTGTTACCTGGCCAGCAGAGGCTGGTTGGGTTGAGTAATCTAGGCTGTTGTTGCAACTGCTCATACGCCTGATGGCGACTCATAGCCGCGAGCTTTTTACAGACTCTAAAAAAATCACGGCAGTCTAATTTCGGTCTTCTCAAACCCAGTGAATTTACCCAGAGAATCTGCTGTTCGGCTAATAGATGGTTGATTAAATGCTGGGTGCTACTGGGATGTGCGCCCCAATCCTCACCGAAAACCAACATGTCTATGTTCATTTTAATCTCCAATAGGGTTAAAAATAGCGGTTATTGCTAAAAGAAAAAACCACACACAAGTATTTTTTAATCATAGTAGTTAAAGTTAACTATGGTTAGTTTCGTGCAGCGATTTGATTATCTTGGCGGGTACTCCTGCAGCCAGTACATTGGCAGGTAAATCTTTTGTGACGATACTGCCTGTCGCAACGATAGTACCTGCGCCAATAGTGACGTTAGCTAAGACAGTGACATTTGATGCTAACCAGACATCGTCTTCTAAGATGATGGCACCAATCTGGGCTTGTGTATCTGCCAGTCCCCGGGCTCTGTCTTGTGGATTAATGGGGTGTCCCGGATAGCCGGCCAGAAAACCTTTAGCCGCAATGCGCACATTATTACCGATAATCACTTGGCTACCAACAGCGATAGTGGTCTGCCAGGATATGTCGACGTTATCACCTATAGATAACACAGGAGGAGTTGAGGAGTTGCAGCGTCCGCAAAATGTCGTTTGGCCATTGATGCGACAATTATCACCAATATGTATTCGCAGCAGTCCCATTATCATTGGCATACCGCCGTATAAATACAACTTAGAACAAGGCTTGGCTAAGCTGCTTTTAAACATGGGTGTCCAGTAAAACACTCTGATGAAATTCGCAAAGCTAGCACTCAGTGAAAAATGTACAAAAGAAATGATTTGAAATAAATACCTGGGAGCCGGAATCTCCAGATACAGCAATGCGCGATACAGTCTTAGACAGGTCTGTGCAAGCGGCTGCTCTGAAGTTTTAAGCCATTGCTTTAATGACTGTATTTTTGTCCTCATAGTAATACTCTCCACTGCTACAAATTTTTAGATCAATGGTTGCCAAGTGTTGGTAATCATTATGAGATTGCAGGTTTTGTGCCAGTTAATAAGCTGTTGATTTAATTGCTTATTACTTAGATAAAAAACAGGCAGCTTCAACCATTCGCAAAATGCGAGGCAGTGTGTCACACAGTTAAATTCTCTCTTTGGCGCATTTTGAAAATCTATAAGTGTAAGG
Organism: 'Osedax' symbiont bacterium Rs2_46_30_T18; assembly: GCA_002163025.1. Lineage (GTDB taxonomy): Bacteria > Pseudomonadota > Gammaproteobacteria > Pseudomonadales > Balneatricaceae > Rs1. The sequence continues at coordinate 3,840 of MABF01000361.1, read as the reverse complement.
GCAGTGTAAGTGTAAAGCATTAGCAGTGAGTGCATTTTGAGCAGGGATTAGGGGTCTTAATATCTGGATAATATTCAGGTTTTACTCGATTAGAAAATGGCAAATACTTTAGAAAGAGAGTCTGAGCATCTAGTTTAAGCTGGCGGTTATTTCCTCTATTATGCAAGCAACCGCCAAACTGATTATTCGACAGACTAGTTGATTGCTAAAAAAATTTTTCCTATCCGGCCTTTATTTTCTAAATACTCATGTGCTTGCACTACTTGTTCAAGCGGGAAAAATTTATCTATGATCACCTTCAGCTTTCCCTCTCCACCTTACTATTATGCTCTTTACTGTCATCTGTAAATGGCCGTTACCGTCAATTATGACTCACCGTTTCAACGCTAGAAACTCAGCTAGGATAATTACAGGCGCTAACAGATTGTTGGCATTTCAATACATCTAGGGGAGGTGTAGGTAAGCAATTGGAGTACTAGACGTATCCAAGTGTGACTAAAGGTGAATTATTCAGTATTTAGTCTGACTCGTCTCCTTAGAGTCGCACTAATCGAATACAAATGATGTATTTACCGCATCAACGATCCTTGCATAACTACCATCCTTTTTCATTTGTTCAAGGGTATCGGCAATATTTTTCGCTAACTGTTTATGTTTCTTATGTATATAGGAGTACATTCTGACAGGGATTACTTTTTTTACTTTTGTGATGCTTGAGAACTGAGGATAGATCTCTAACAAATGGTCTCCTAACCTGCTTCCAGATACCACTATGTCTACGAGGCCATCAGATAACATTTTGAAGGCATGTGTATCATTGTTGGCGACTAATATCTGTTCTTTCGGCAAAAACTGAGGAAGGATTTTTTGCAGAATTTTTTTCCCCCGCGAGTAGCTAACCTTGTACTCTTTGAGATCATCCCAAGTATTAAATATTATCTTTTTATTGGAAAATACTGCAAACCAGATGGTCAGCATTTCAGATTCTATTCTGATCAGGTCAGGATATTTACCGTCACTAACATCATAAAAGTCATAAACCCGATGCAGCTCACCGTCTAGTTGTCCAGTGCTTGAATATACTAATGATCTAAGGCTAGGGTGATGCACCGCTTTAAATTTAATACCGTTGCGTTTAAAAGCTTCGGTCAATATGGGTACTATAATGCTGGGCGAATATTGATTGAGAGGCTGCCCTCCGGTAAAAGTAATGTTTTGTGCAAATGAGGGCCTTGAAAATAGTAGAATAATAATGATGCTTAATATCCACTTCATCCTTAATTCCTCCTCAGAAGAGTAAAATTCTTACTTAGAGAATCGGTATATATTATTTACTATTATAGTCAAACTGCAAAAGGGAAAAAATCCTATTACTTTATATAGCAGTCGATGGCCGAGACCTTTAATTGCAGTTCACTGGATTAACTTAGGACGATCAACCTAGATAACGTTTGAGTTGACACATATTTGCTATTTTAGCCGAGCAAACAATAAGGCACTGTAAGAACCCAATATACGTGCAGAAAACCAGAGCTGGTCAGTGAATCCTAGATGCACAACATAAGTGGGATCGGCAATGATCTGCCTACTATCAGTCAGCCGCAGGTTTTCTTGCCGTTTTTGTCACCTGTTATTGAATAAATAGAGCATAAAAACGGCTCGAAAATTGCATGTGGCTTAGAAATCTAAATACCAGGAGCCCTATATGATTAGGATCGATTCAATGATTCAGCCCAGCAACGGTGGCTCAGTGCGCACCAGTAACGAGAACCCCTCATCTGTCTTTGCACAGTTGCTGAGCGAACAAGTAGTCAAAGTGACTGAAGCTGATAAAAGTAAACAGTTCCCCAATGCCAATAATCAATTACCGGGCTCAGAGAGTGCGTATACAACACATCCACGGGATGAGTTGGAGCGTTTGGTGTCTATGAGCCCCTCTGAGCTGATTCGTTACCAGATACTAGAGCAGATGGGACTTACTGAAGAAGGGTTGAAGGAATTGCCCTTTGAAGAGCGGATGAAGATTGAAGAGAAGATCCAAGAGCAAGTTGAGCGGTTGATGGGTGAGAAAGCCAGTAAAAAAGATACAGCAGCAAAGGTACTCCCCTAGGTCTGCCTGAAGCAGCCAAACGAACCTCCGCATTAGTAATCATACTTTAACTTTTGCGGAAATGCAGATAATAAATGCGACACTGGTTGTGCGTGCGCGATAGAATCTTGTGTCGAAAAGTTGAATGAGTTAATAGCTTTTTAGCTTCATGATTAGCTGCACAACGATTAGCGAGTAGATGATTTTCATTGTGACAAGCCACCTTTTGATAACATCTTCTCTATATCAGCAACGATGTTTTCTACACTGTTGATGCCATCCGTAGCTAGTCCAGCTTCTTTAGCTATGTCGTATACTATATCCAGCTGCTCTGACAGTATCTGCGGTGAGAATCCATCGACTACTTTTATACCAAACTGCTGAGCTAACATGATGACATCCGCTCTGTTAAGAATAGCGGAGCCTTCATCACCCATGTCTATGTATACAGTTTCATAAGCAGGATCATCTGCATTCTCATGGGCGACACCAATTATGTCTTGGTCATGCCAGACATGAGCCTTAATCTTGTTCGTCATAATCTTATCCTACATTATCCACAACAGGCTTTCAGTCACATGTGTCTGAAAACGTTATTTTTTAGCCTAACACTTGAAGATGCCATCAAACGTTTAATACTATCGAGCGCCATCATAACACTATCTGGAATGATACTAGATTGAGACACTACGAAATGTCCGTTTTTTTCCCTTACCGACGTTCGTCAATCAAAGGTCAAATGTTGACTAACCACAGGCGCCGACGCATGGCAGATATTTTAAATATTGATGAACAAAAATTAAATAGAGCAATTTTACTCGAGTTTTTCGTCTTTCCAACTTGTCGTTCGTCTAATATAGAACTTGGGTTACATCATATGCTGACAGAGGTATTCCAACTATCGGCTGACCTCAGGTGAGCACTGGAGATTAAATACAGAATGAATATAGAATATATATGGTTAGAATACAGGGCTGCGTTGAAGCGCTTTTTACATGCTAAGATCTCAAATGAAGCTGATGTAGAAGATTTATTGCAAGATATTTTGATAAAAACCTATAACAACCTAGGTGCGGTGAAAAAACAACATAGCGTTAAGTCCTGGCTATTTCAAATAGCCAATAACACCATCATTGACTACTATCGCAAGAAAGGGCGTGATCAAGGTGTGAATATTGAGGTGGACTGGGCCCTTGAAGAACCTCAAAATATCAAAGTGGAGTTAGCAAGTTGCATAGCACCATTCATTAGTGCGCTTCCAGAGGAGCACGCGAAGTTGCTCACCGCTATTGATATACATAATCAATCACAAAAGGAATATGCTGAGCAATTAGAGATAAGTTATTCCACACTTAAATCCCGTGTACAAAAAAGCCGAGTGTTACTTAAGAAAGTATTTAACGACTGTTGCTATTTTAAAATTGATAAGACCGGAAATGTTTATGACTATAATTTAAAATCTAAAAGATGTAATGACTGCGAATGATTATGACCGATATAGTCGTGAGTGAAATATTACTAGTAACTTGATACGATTTTTCTTCAGCATTAATAATGCTTAATCTAATAATGCGACAAAGCAATAGTATACTGTTTCTGTGATGGTGTTATATAAAACAACACCATCACAATGATTATATTAGGGAAGTAGCGAATAAGTCCCTAGATGTTCCCTGTGGATAACTAAGCGGTCAAATCCGCGGAAGAATGCGAAGTGAATGGCGAGTCCTTTACAAGCGTTCTGACAAAGG
>MABF01000040.1 GCA_002163025.1 'Osedax' symbiont bacterium Rs2_46_30_T18 | reverse complement strand
AGGGGGTGAGCCCTGCATTTCCCCAGGCAAAATTAGTGCATAGATTAGATTATGGGACATCCGGTATTATGGTGGTGGGGCTAACTGCGGATTCGACAAAACACCTCAATAAGCAATTTCAAGCGCGTACGATTAAAAAGCGTTACCTGGCCCAACTGGAGGGTTGGGTTGGCGAGGATCAAGGGCAAATTACAGGGCCGATAGCAAAAGATAAACTGCTTTTTCCCAGGGTGAAAATTTGTCACAGCACCGGCAAAGCCGCCAAAAGTGAATACAAGGTAATAGATCGTTTAGCGCAACCGCATAGCACTTTGGTGCAATTTACCCCTGTTACGGGGCGCACACACCAGTTACGTATTCATAGTCAGGCGATAGGTCACCCAATTCTTGGCTGTGATCTGTATAAAAGTGAGCGTAGTCAACAGATGGCAGATCGTTTGTTATTACACGCCAGTGACTTGTTTTTCGAACATCCTACTAACGGTGAGCCATTCCATGGGCACTGTCCCTGTCCGTTTTGATCACAATCAGCAAGCTATGCGGTAGAAAACGTATATATGGCCGGCTGGCAATGGACTCCAGACAGGTTATGCGCTGAATAACTAAATTGACATTCTCTTGTTTGCGGGAATATTACTGCTGTCCAGCCATTGCGGGTTTGGGTTGTAGTTATCTAACCAATCGGGTATCTCGGCTGCTGGCATTGGACGGGCTATGCCATAACCTTGTGCTGCGTTACAGCCCATTTCCAGTAACATCAACCCGTGTTCGGTAGTTTCAACGCCTTCAGCAATGACCTTGCGGTTAAAAGACCTCGCTAGTGCAAGCACTCCATCGACAATGGCATAATCATCGGGGTCATTGAGCATATTTATAACAAAACTCTGGTCAATTTTGATTGTGCCAGCAGGCAAATTTCGCAAGTGGGTAAGTGAGGAGTAACCCGTGCCGAAATCATCCAGAGCGACATTTACCCCCAATACATCGCGGCAAGTATTTAGAATAAGACGGATCGCATCGAGGTCACCCAGAGCACTGCTTTCCAGTATTTCCAGTTGCAAATATTTGGCTGTGTGATTGGGGTGACTTGCCAGGTTTTTTTCAAGTCTTTTTAAAAATGAAGGTGAGCGCAAGTGATAAGAAGAAATATTGACACTGACTTCAAAAAATATGCCCTGCTTTTGCCAAACAACAATTTGTTTAAGTGCTTGATTAATCACCCAGTCTCCGATAATGATTTCTAGCTCAGTGCCTTCGATAACCGGTAAGAATTGAATCGGAGGGATCAATCCTTTTTCGGGGTGCAACCTACGTATCAAAGCTTCAGCACCAAATACTTCTCCGGTCTTCATATCGACTTTAGGTTGGTAAAATAAGGTAAATTGATTACTTGCAAAAGCTTGTTGTAACTCTTCGATTTGATGGTGCCTTTGAATGATTTGCTGGTCTTGTTCAGGATTAAATAAGTGCGAGCGATCTTTGCCCGCCAGTTTTGCCTGATACATCGAATAGTCAGCGTGGCGTAGCAAGGTATCTAAATCGGCATTATCATCAGGATATAGCGTTACTCCGATCGAAACACTGATATTAAATATCTGCCCGGAAATTTCATAGGGCTGAGCGAGCACATAATGCAATTGATGCAATTTCTCGTCACAGTGCTGAGCAGATTGTATATCACCAAGAAGCAGCACAAATTCATCGCCACCTTGACGAGAAGCGGTATCTTGGTCTCTGATAGTGGTTTGGATGCGTTGCGCTACGTTAATAAGTAATTGGTCGCCTACATCATGGCCATAGCTATCATTGACCGGTTTGAAGTTGTCCATGTCAAGAAAACAAACGGCAAGCAGAGTGTCCGTCTCTTTGCTGTGCGCAATGGAAGATGTAAAGCGCTCGGCGAGCAAGGTTCGATTTGGCAACTGCGTCAGCTCATCATAGTGTGCCATAAATTCTAGTTTTTGCTGCTGTTGTTTGCTCCTGGTTACATCAGAGAATATACAGACGTATTGTAGCGTGACGCCATCTTCATTGGTGAGTGTGGACATAGAGAGACGGGCGGCAAAGTGTTGGCCGTCTTTCTTCGTGCCCCAGATTTCACCCTGCCAGTGGCCATGTTCTATAAGCTGCTGCCACATACTCTCAAAGAACGCAGGACTGTTTTTGTTAGATCTGAGAATGCTGGTCTTCTGGCCTAATATTTCACTGCGATTGTATCCGGTGAGGCTTGCAAAAGCGGGGTTAACATCAATAAAGACCCTTGTTACATCAGTAATATATATGCCTTCATTGGTATGGCTAAATACTCGCGAAGACAGGCGCTGCTTTTCATCTGCAAGGTATCGCTCAATGGCTATAACACTTAGTTGAACGGCAAACTCTAGCAGTTTGAAGTCGTCTTCTGTCGGAGTACTCGGTTTGCGCTGGTAGATCGCGAAGGTGCCAAGTAGTTGATTTTGAGAACCAATAATAGGTTCTGACCAACAAGCGGCTAGCTGTGCTTTGGCGGCGAGCCCCTTGGCCCTCTGCCAATAGGGGTGAGTTTGAATGTTCTCAACAATCACCCTCTTCTTGGTAAAAGCTGCTGTGCCGCAACTTCCCACACCATCGCCAATGTTTGTGCCATCTATGGCTTTAATAAAATAATCAGGTAGCGTCAAAGAAACACCAGAATGCAATTTTGTACCTTGGGTATTGGCCAGCAAAACACTGCACAAGGCGCCGGGCTTTTCCTGTTCTATGAATGTACCTATTTGCTGCAGAATATGTCGTATGCTGGTGCCTCTTAACAGGCTCTCCAGCACCGCATTACGCGCATTGTCCCGAAATTCTATCCGCTTTCGTTGAGATATGTCGGTATGGATCCCCGTGCAGTGGATTGGATTATGATGTTTATCCCAATTAATGAATTCACCAGCAGAATGCAGCCAAATCCAGTTTTCATCTATTGTCTTTATCCGGTATTCAAACTCAAACACAGAACCTTTTTTCAGGCATTCTTTATACAAGCTGAAGGTAGATTTTCGGTCATCTGGATGGATACGCTGCAGCCATTCTTTCAGGCTTGTTGTAAAGCGGTTTGGGTCATATCCCAACAGTTTGGCAAAACCATCGCTAATTAGCAGTTCGCCGCTGAGAGTGTTTAGTTCAAACCAGCCCTGCCTGGCAGAACCTAGAGCCAAATTTAAACGTTTTAGATTACTGTCTAATGACTCAATACGTTCGGAGACGGGTGCTTTCTGCGATTGCAAATTATCTTTCACACGGAAAAACAATATAGCTGAAAAGGTAGTTAAGCTAGTTACAATAATCCCCAGTAGAGACATGAATACAATTGAACTGTAGTTAAGCCAAGTATGTATGGGGGAGACTTCCAACAGCCACGTGGTATTGGCGACGTGTATTTCTTTTGCTACAGGGTTTGCAATGATAGGTTCTGCTGAGTTCGCAAAAACTTGAATCTCACCACTGTCCGGCTGAATACGCGATAACTGATAGGCAAATCCAGCCTCAGCAAGGGCAGCTAAATTTAGTGTTTCTAATACTTGTGGGAAACGTATTGATACTGCAACGAAGCCCCAAAAGTATTGATCGCCAGTGGACCCTTGCAAATAAACAGGTAGCCGTCCGACCGCTCCATAGCCATGCTGGGCCAGATCAAAAGGGCCAGCCAAGGTTAGTTTTCCGCTATCTCTTGCAGCAAAAGCTTCTTTATTGCGATAGGGAGACGTGAGTAAATTATGACCAATGAGATCTTCATTGCCTGCTGAGGGTACAACGTATTTGATAACACCTGCGGGAGCAAGCTGCACAGATGTGACTCCCGGATACGAAGGTAACATATCGGTAGCGAGCAAGGTAAAGCCAGAGGAGTCACCTTGTTGGCTGCGGATCAAAGAGGCAAGTGGAGATGTGGCAGATAATGCCCGATTAATATTTCGTGCAATTAAATTGACATAACTACCTGTGATATTTTCAATGGCTGTCAGCTGCTGCTGTTGTTTGTAGCTATGAGCGTAGCCAATGGTGATAATGGAAACAGCGATTGAGGATATGAAGATAAGTTGTATGGCTACGGATTTTTTTAATTCTTTTAACATGCAATTTCCTAAGGTTACTACATCGGAGTTTAACCTTTTGCTGATATAAAAATATAATCACTCTTTGATTGCATTTTGTCCAGTTCATTAGGTTACTAATTTCAGTTATCTAAATATTAAATGAATATTTAGGATAAGTGTGAGCTTAAGGTTTTTGCATGTTTTGTTTTTAAGCTCTATGAAAGGTGATATAAATGCTGCACCCAAACTTAATTGATAGTCGAATATTAAAGTTGGAAGTTGGAAGTTGGAAGTTGGAAGTTAAAAGCTAAAATAATGTCTGCGAAACAAATGAGGCCAGCAGTGCATACGAGCCTTACAGAATGAGTACTCTAGTCGCTGGCAAGTGCGCAGTGGGAGGCTCAAGCCAATCAGGAAGGCCAATCAGGATTAACCAGCTACTCTTTGACCGCGCTGGCTCATACATGTGATCACGCAACTGCTTGCGTCATTCAGCGTTTTTCAATGCGCGAGACTCGCTACCAATGAGGTTGCCCCAAGTACACCGTTAGTCATATTAGAACTGTCTACGCCAGAGTCTGATAGCAGTCCCAGTGTGCACTGCAATTAGTGCACTGATTTTACGTCTCCATTTAGGTACTCTCGCCGGCGCAAGATCCTGAGAAGCGGTCAGATCTTTTTTCGGGTTAGGGGAGAGTTCGCCGTCAATAATCGGTTGGTAGTGTTGGCACACCTCGCGAGTGAGGTCGGCGCGGCGGTACATGCTATGGGTTGCATACTCTCCATTGGATGATCTGCATTGTCTCTCTCATCCATCTAGGCAACTACGCTCAGGATTGTCAGCAGCTGTTAGTTAAAGTGATCTTAGCGCATTCCTACAATAAACTCTGTCGCACTATTGTACTCCGATTGTATACAGGCGTTGTTTGTTTGGTGAACAGCTTTGCGAAAATTAAATAACCTATAACACAGAATTACAAATTTGACGTGTGTCCATACACAGGCTTACAAAAACAAGACTGTATATCCAATGGCAGTTGATTAATATTGGGGAAAATTAAAGAGGATATTATTATGCCGTTGAAATTCAATATTAGTGTTCTATTACTGTGTTTGAGTATCTTTAATCAGCAAATGTTGTTTGCCGCAGATAAAAACAGTACAGACCTGACTGTGCATGTTAATAGTGCCAGCAGTGATGAAGGCGTGATTAGGGTTTTCTTGCTTAATTCTAAAGTGCAATTTGAGCAACTGGATGGTCATTACAAAACATGTACTAAAGCAGTCAATAAACTCAGAACTCGTTGTCGCTTTGCTGATATCCCGTATGCCGATTATGTGATTTTCAGTTACCACGATAAAAACTCGGATGCAGATTTAAATTTTAGCTTGCTTGGATCCCCACTTGAAAAAATGGCCATTAGTAATATAGACCTTGCCGATAACGATGATCCGACTTTTGAGCAAAGTAAATTCACATTAGACGCAGTCAGCGCACAAGTGTTTATCAACCTGCAATAAGGCTTACCCTATGGGTTGGTTCGCCTGGCCAGTGCTAGAAACTTGCTGCTGATGAATGCCCGGGTGAAAAGGAAGATATTATGACAATTGATTACTTGGGCTCTCTTTTTGAAACCCATCCAATTATGTGGACTGTAGCGATGCTTTTTTTGATTAATGTCGGTCTGAGTGGTTTTGAAATCGTAATAGATTTACTAACAAAAAAGCAACGGCGTTGGAAAGACACTTTGGCAAATTGTCTGATTTTTGTGTCGCATCAGCTGGTTGAGAAAACGGCCTACGCTTCCCTTGGCTTTGTGGCTTTACTGCCGTTTTATCTGATTACCCCCTGGCACATTCCCATGACTATGTGGACTTGGTTGATTGCTTTGCTGGTGGCTGATTTCACCTATTACTGGATGCACCGTTTAGAGCACCAACATCGCATCCTCTGGGCAAGCCATAGCGTTCATCACAGTTCAAAAGATTATAATTTGACTGTCGGCTTTCGTCTTAGTCTAATCGAAGGTCTGTTCGAGTGGATATTCCTTGTGCCGATGATTTTACTAGGTTTCAATCCATTTCAGGCGATTGTCGCATTGGTGCTGATCGCTCAGTACCAGCACTGGATTCATACCGAGCACATCGGAAAGTTGGGCTGGCTGGATGAGGTTTTTAATACCCCTTCTGTGCACCGTGTACACCACGGCTCCAACAACCAATATCTGGATAAAAATTACGGCGGCATACTAATGCTCTGGGATAAGATGTTTGGTACTTTCCAGCGCGAGGAGGCAACGGTTATTTACGGTTTAACGCGAAACATTAACACCAATAATGTGCTGAAAATTTTATTCGTAGAGTTTACGCGTATAGGCAGTGATTTTAATAAGTGCCGAAACAGTCGGGATAGATTAAAAATTGTCTTCGGGGGGCTAAGTTGGCGTCCCCTTTATTTCGACACAACAAAAAAATAGTCTTTTGTCGTT
>MABF01000200.1 GCA_002163025.1 'Osedax' symbiont bacterium Rs2_46_30_T18 | reverse complement strand
TGCTGGGGCGCTGCAGCAGGTCTGGTTTTATATTCTTATTCGCTATGCTGCTCAGCAATCACGTTCTAGCTGCTGATATCACGCTGTTAAAATTTGCTGTGAAGCAAGTCGCCCCTGGCAAACTTGAATTAAAAATGCAATTCGATGCCCCACCGCCTACACCGACAGCCTTTGTGCTTAAAGCACCGGATCGAGTGTTGATAGATTTGTGGGGAGTGGAGAATGGTACGCAAGAAAAAAAATTCCCTATTCATAAAGAGTCACTGCGCTCCCTTGAGCTAGTGCAGGTAAAAGGTCGGCTCAGAGTGGTTGCCAATTTAAATCGACTGACAAACTACAGTACTTATGCTCAAGGCAATGCGCTGTTCATTGAATTGGACGAAAATGAGGTTATCAGTGAGCCGCAAGAAATTGTCGCAGCAGCTCAGCCGCCAGCATCGGCCCCGGCTAAAGTTGCTGTACCTGAAAAGATGGCTACTATCACTAATGAGCCACTACCTGAGCGCACTCGTGTACAAGGCATTGACTTCGAGAGGGCGCAAAATGGTATTGGTCGGGTAAAAATCCAGTTATCTAATGATAGGGCAGGTATCGAAGTTATTGAGGAGGGGCACAATGTACTGGTTAACTTAACCGGTGCGGTGTTGTCGGATCAGCTCAATAAGCGCCTGGACGTCCAAGATTTTGCCACGCCGGTAATGTTTATTGATGCGTTTTCTCAGGGTCAAAATGCGGGTATATTAATTAAGCCAGGCGCTATGCCTTACAGGTTTAAATCGTACCAAGTCGGCCGGGAATTGATTGTTGATGTCTGGCCGAAAAAAAGTAATAGAGCCAGTGCCAGCAGTCAGGCTCAGCTCGCTAAACGCGCTAAGCAGCGTTTTACCGGGGAGAAGATAGACCTTAACTTTCAAAATGTCAGCATTCGCTCAGTACTGCAGATAATTGCCGAAGTTGCCCAGAAAAACTTAGTTGTTGATGACAGTGTCTCAGGAAATATTACCTTGAGGTTGTTAAACGTGCCCTGGGATCAGGCGCTGGACTTAGTGATGAAAACCCGGGGGTTAGATAAGCGTCTGGTAGGTAATGTGTTGCTGATTGCCCCTGCGGCTAAACTGGCCGAGCGCGAACGCATCGAGCTGGAAGGTCGCAAGCAAATCGAAGATTTGTCACCAATTGAAACCGAATTTATTCAGATTAACTATCGTAAATCGTCGGAGATGAAAGCGCGTCTTGAAGAGGCGAGTTTAATTACCGAGCGCGGCTTTGTATTGGCCGATGACGCGACTAATGTATTAATGATAAGGGAGACGGCCAGGCAGTTAACGGTTATAGCAAATACCTTAAAAAAGTTTGATATCGCGGTCTCACAAATCATGATCGAAGCTAAGCTAGTGACCGCCAGCAGCGATATCAGTAAAGACTTAGGTGTACGCTGGGGAGTAGGATATAATGATGGTCGCTACATAGTAGGCGGTGGCGGCAGTGGAACTATAGGTCTGCCGGGTGGCACTGGTGCGGTTACGGCACCCTTAACTGTCGACCTGGGGGTTACTGCTCAGTCCGCTATCAGGTTGGGTTATATCAGTAGCAATGGCCTGCAGCTAAGTACCGAAATTTCGGCACTACATACCACAGGTAAAGCGGAGATAGTCTCCCAGCCGAAAATAATTACCACCAACGGTAAGCCTGCTAAAATTGAGTCGGGGCAAGAGCTGCCCTATGTAGTCGTCTCTGATGGTACTCCTACGATAGCATTCAAAAATGTAGTATTATCACTGGAGGTCGTCCCGCAAATAACGCCGGGAGATCAAATTTCTCTGGAGCTGAAGCTGACTCAGGATTCAATAGGCGCAGTATTACCCAACGGTGAGGTCAGTATCAATAAAAACTTCTTAGAAACTTCTGTGGTTGTTAAAGATGGTGATACTATTGTGCTCGGTGGTGTTTATAAAAATGAAACAACCGATACAGTTGCCAAGACCCCCTTATTAGGTGATTTGCCGTTAATAGGGGCGCTCTTTCGTCAAAGCAAGAAGAAAGAGTTGAAAAATGAACTGCTTATATTTATAACGCCTAAATTAATTAGAGAAAGTCTGAGAGCAAATTAAGGTAAATATTGAACATATTCCTCATAGGTCCAATGGGAGCAGGCAAGAGCACTATAGGGCTGCTTCTCTCCAAAGAACTAAATTCACCTTTCTACGATATAGATAAAGTCATTGAAGAGCGAGCAGGTGCCAACATACCTTGGATATTTGATATTGAAGGGGAGCAGGGCTTCAGGCTGCGCGAAGAGCAGACTATCGAAGAAATAACCCAAATTACCCCGGCGATAGTGGCCACTGGCGGCGGTGCTGTTATCAGCGCTGTGAACAGAGCTAGCTTAAGTTCTAGGGGGCTAGTTATCTATCTGAAAACTACCGTAGAGCAGCAGTTAGAGCGTACTTCTAAAGATAAAAATCGGCCTCTTTTACAAGCCGATTCTCCGCGACAAGTGTTAACTGCGCTGATGAGCGAGCGAGAGCCTCTTTACGATCAGATCAGTGATATAACAATCTTCACCGATAAGCGTCATCCGCGGGCAGTAGCTGCTGATATATTAAAAAAAATTCAACAAAAGCTAAGTTTTAGCGACTAAATCAATCGCCTGCAACAAGACGCATATTCTCGGCCAATGGTTTTTATGCCCGGTAGCTGTGTTATAAAAATCTGCGTTGTAGTTGCCGGTGAATTTTCAGTGAATACGCTGGTGTTTTGTTGTGACTAGATACTCAGAGTACGAAACAGTGCTTAAAAGTATTAACTGGAACTAAACGTCAAGATTTGAATTGCAGTTAACAAACTTAATCGCTTCTCGGACTATTAAAGAGCTGTTCAAGCCGCTACTTTTGTTAGTAAAATTGCTATCTTACTAAGTGCCAGAAAACACAAAACTGAGTAGGAAATCAGATAATTGCAGCAGTTTTGTAGATAATTTAATAGATTGACAGAAATCTAGTATTGGAGACTTGTAGTGCATTCTTTAACCGTCGAGCTTGGCGAGAGATCTTACCCTATATTTATCGGTAACAATATTCTCTCGGACATTAATTTGTCTGAATATATTGTGGGCCGCCAAGTGCTGATAGTCAGCAACGAGACTATAGCTCCGCTGTATATGGCCAAGTTGGATATGCTGCTTACTGATTTTTGTGTTGACCATATTATTCTGCCAGACGGCGAGCAGTACAAGAATTTAGAGCAAGTGAATACGATTTTCGATCAGTTGCTAACCTGTAAGCACAATAGGACAACGACGCTAATCGCGCTAGGCGGTGGCGTGGTCGGTGACATGACGGGCTTTGCTGCTGCCTGCTATCAGCGAGGGGTGAATTTCATCCAAATACCCACCACTATACTGGCGCAGGTCGACTCCTCGGTAGGTGGAAAAACCGGGGTTAATCATCCTCTGGGGAAAAATATGATAGGTGCTTTTTATCAGCCCAATCTGGTGATTGCCGATATTGAGTATTTTCAGAGTTTGCCACAGCGACAAGTTGCAGCGGGAATTGCCGAAATCATTAAATATGGTTTTATCTACGATGCTGACTTTTTTGTCTGGTTAGAGCAAAATATTTCAGCTTTAATGGCAAAAGATGCACAGGCCTTGAGCTATGCGGTTTATCGTTCCTGTCAGATTAAAGCCGAAGTCGTCGCTAAAGATGAAAAGGAAATGGGTATTCGTGCCTGGTTAAATTTTGGTCATACATTTGGTCACGCTATTGAAACTCATCAAGGCTACGGCAGCTGGTTACACGGAGAAGCCGTGGCGACTGGAATGATGATGGCTGTAGATCTGTCGTGTCGTCTCGGTTGGATAGAGCCGGCATTGCTACAGCGCGCAAAAGATTTGTTAGAGGCTGCACAATTACCTATTTGTGCACCTGAAGATATGACTGTCGACGATTTTTTGACCTTGATGAGTGTCGATAAAAAAGTACTGGATGGCAGTATTAGGTTAGTACTGTTGAAAGAGTTAGGGCAAGCGACAGTAACTGCAGATTTCGATCGCGCATTACTGCATGAGACATTATCTTTGGGCAAACAATTGGCCCAGCTATGAGTTATTACCTTAGAGGAAAAGTGTAAAGATGTCAGACAATTTATATTTTGAGCCGCCCTCTAGATTGCAGCTGGTCGATAAGCTGGCGCATTTACTGCGTTTTTCCAATACTTTTTTGGTGCTGGCCGGTCCCAGTGGTTCAGGTGTAAGCACAGTAGTTGAGCAACTTCATCATCAAGTGGTGGAAGACGATGTGTATATTCTATCGCTGGATTTAAAAGCCAGCACTAATCTTGATGCGCTTCTGGGCTTGCTCAATGGTGCTCTAAATGAACTGGTGAAACCCCAAGCTAGCGACTTGGCAAAAGATAAGCTGTCGCTACTGCAGCAGAAGATTGAAACTCTGACAGAATTGCAGCGCAAGCTTTTGGTGTCCATAGACAATGCAGATCATTTAACCGAAGAGGCGACTCAGAGCCTAGCTAACTTGCTAGCCGCTAATCAGGGTGAAATTGCGGTTATAATCGCCGGCTCGCAACAGCTGGTTTCAAAAGCATCAAAGCTGGTGTTGAGTGAAAACCTAGCCGGTAATTTGCACACAGAAATTCTCAGTCCCTTTAACAGGGTGGAAGCTGAAGAGTTTATTCAGCTGCGCTTTGTTCGCGGTAGCGATTTCAATCCCCGACAGCTTTCAGACATCTATCTTAATTCAGAGGGTTATCCGGGTCGAATTACCCAGCTAACCACGCAAATGATTCAAACCGGAAAGATCAAGTTAAACGCCAAGAGCACACTGTTGCCGATGCCTCATATTGTTGGTATTGCTGTGCTGATCACGGCTATCACTGCGGTTTCTTCCTGGCAATATTTTGCAGATGACTCTCTGTTAGATGATGCCGATCAGCAGTTGAGTCGCAATACACAGGAGTTAACTTTAGAGATAGCTGAAGAGGGTAGTGAAGATGGCTCGGTTGATGATCTGGCCACTACTCAGGCAGAGACTGCCAGTGCATTAAACAGAGAAATTGAGCAGCTCTCAGTGCGGATTAAGGCACAGGAAGTTCTGCTGGAGAAGACAGATAAAGCCGCTCAATTGGCAATTTCCAATACTGTTAATGCTGAACCTACAGCTGAGGCGATAATCCCAGAGGTAGCGGATCTGAGCAGCACTGAGCAGCCGTCAGAGCAAGTTGCAGCGCCGATAAATTCAGTGCCTGAAGTTAATGTGCAAAAAACTGTGCCAGAGCTGAAGAGCGTTGCTGCAACGCTGCCAGAAGCTGTGGAAGTTATTGTTCAAGCTGTTGATAAAATTCCACAACAGCAATTGGATAAAGAAACGCTCGTCGATGAGCAGGCAGTAATTGCAGTGATAAAACCCACTGTGTCTAAGGCTGCTGTAAAAGTTGAGAATATCGATCAGCAGTTGCCAGCGGTCGCAAAAAAATCTATACAGCCAGCACCGCAAAAAGGCATTGAGAAAACCCTCGATCAGCAGTTGCAGGATTTAACATCACAACTGAAAGCCAGTATAGATCCTGCTTTGTTGAAACGACCGGCGTTGCCAAAATCTGAAATTCAATCCGGTGTGTTGGTCACTGAGAGCAGCATAGTAAAAAGTAATAATGCGGATAGTACTGTTGCCAGTAAACAACCAAAGCCCCGTTCTGCGGTGGCTAAGAGTATCGTTGTAGAAGAAGTGATAGTCGATGATAAGAAGACTACAACTGCGGCCACTGCTACTTTGACGGCTGTAAAACCAGTGTTTGCTAAAACGACTAAAAGTGTAAATTCCAGTGCACTTTTGAATCAGGAACTGATCGTTAAATGGCCAGTCGGCGGCTACACATTGCAATTACTCGGGGCCAGATCCGAAGCCAGTGTGGTTAATTTCTTAAACAAGATGCCTAACTCACAACATATGTATTACTACCAAACAAAATTAAAAAACCGT
>MABF01000327.1:36618-44291 GCA_002163025.1 'Osedax' symbiont bacterium Rs2_46_30_T18 | reverse complement strand
CCGAAGCTCTTGGGTTAGCCCTGCCCGGTAACGGCACTTTGTTGGCTACCCATGCCGACAGACGCGAACTATTTTTAGAAGCTGGCAGATCAATAGTTGGCATAGCCAAAAGCTATTACGAAGATGACAACGAAGCGGTGCTGCCCAGAAGCATCGCCTGTGTTAAAGCCTTCGAAAACGCTATGACACTAGACATCTGCATGGGTGGGTCGACAAATACCATCTTGCACTTGCTGGCCATAGCCCTCGAGGCAGAAATTGACTTCACTTTAGAGCACATGGAAAAAATGTCCCATGATGTACCACAGCTGTGCAAAGTAGCACCCAACTCGCCCCTTTATCACATGGAAGATGTACACAGAGCGGGAGGCATCTTTTCGATCCTGGGCGAGCTGGATCGCGCCGGAAAACTGCATACCGACATTCCCACTGTGCACAGCGCCAGCCTCAAGGAGGCACTGGATAAATGGGACATCATGCGCAACCCCTCCCCTGAGGTGCTAAAATTTTTCCGCGCCGGCCCGGCCGGTATTCCAACTCAAACCGCTTTTAGCCAGGCCACGCGCTGGAGTAGCGTAGACGCAGACAGAGCAGGAGGCTGTATCCGCTCCATTGAAAACGCCTACTCCCTTGAAGGTGGTTTAGCTGTGTTATACGGCAACATAGCTCTGGACGGCTGCGTGGTAAAAACCGCCGGTGTCGACGAGTCTATCTTAGTATTTGAAGGGACTGCCCATGTTACTGAGTCACAAGATGAAGCTGTGGCCAACATACTTGCCGACAAAGTTTCTGCCGGAGATATCGTTATCGTTCGTTACGAGGGACCCAAGGGCGGCCCCGGAATGCAGGAAATGCTCTACCCGACTTCCTACATTAAATCCAAAGGCCTGGGCAAAGCTTGTGCGCTGCTCACTGACGGCCGGTTCTCTGGCGGCACTTCTGGCCTCTCAATAGGCCATGTATCTCCTGAGGCGGCCGCTGGAGGCGCCATAGGGCTATTAGAGAACGGTGACAGAATATTGATAGACATCCCCAACCGCAGCATCAACGTTCTGATCAGTGATCAGGAACTGGACAGCCGTCGGGCAGCGATGGAAGCTAAAGGCAAACTTGCCTGGAAACCCATCGAGGCTCGCCCACGCAAAGTATCTGCCTCGTTAAAAGCCTATGCACTGCTGGCAACCTCGGCGGACAAAGGTGCTGTCAGAGACTTATCAATGCTGGATTGATTGATCAGCCATAAAAAAAGGGCCCTCGGCCCTTTTTTTATTTACGTATCACTGCGGCTAACCTTGGGCGGTGATTTTTTCGATTAACTCAGCCAATACCCCTGCCGCTTTATCATTATCAATCTGACAAGTACCTGCAGCCTCGTGCCCTCCACCACCGTAAGCCAACATCAATTCCCCGACATTAGTGCTGGAACTGCGATCGAATATCGATTTGCCTGTGGCATAGACAGTATTTTGCTTTCGCATACCCCAGAGCACATGGATAGAAATGTTTACATCCGGAAACAGTGCATAAATCATAAAGCGGTTCCCGGCCCAGATATTTTCTTCCTCTAATAAATTTAGCACCACTAAGTTGCCATGCACTTGTGAACAGCGCTTTATCTGCTCAATAAACTTTTGCTGGTGCTCTAAGTACAGATCAACTCTTTCCTTAACATCCGCTAGCGCTAAAATATTATCGATGTCGTGGTCTTTACAGTAATCGATCAGATCCATCATCAGTTCGTAGTTGGAGATACGAAACTCACGAAATCGCCCTAAACCGGTGCGCGCATCCATCAGGAAATTCAACAGTGACCATCCCTGTGGATCGATGATGTCATCGCGGTTATATTGCGCGGAATCGCCAATATCAACAGCCGTTAACATAGCATGCCATTCTTGTGGAAAGACATCATAGCCACCGTAATGATCAAAAACCACCCGTGCAGCCGAGGGCGCCTTCGCATCTATTATATGGTTGTCGACTTTTTCATTGCGCAACGTCTCAGACAAGTGGTGATCAAAGGCCATGTGCACTCCGGCAACATAGGGCAAGTTAGTAGTGATGTCGCGCTTTGAAACATCTATCACCCCGTCCTGCATATCTTTGGGGTGCACAAACTTAATATCATCGACTAAGTCCAAGTGCCTTAGTAATACAGCACAGACCAATCCATCAAAATCACTACGTGTTACCAAACGATATTTTGTATCTGCCACTTGAGTTACCTTTCAACAATCAATTATTTTGCATCGGCCGGAGCACAGAAACCACTATTCATAAATATAGAAGTTTATAGCTATTTTTCAACACAGAAAACTGTCGCTATATAGCCACAGGCACGAATAAAAGAATAAACTACACAATATCAATAGATTACATATTTATTGCAATTAATACTAGCAGACACTAAACCAAGTTATCTGACGGCACAACAAAATCTATTCTTCACAGCGCTGGTAGATCAAATCCCAAACACCGTGGCCTAACCTTTCACCTCGGCGCTGAAACTTAGTCACTGGACGATGCTCTGGCTGTGGCGAATAACATTCTGCTCCCGCCCTATTGGTATAACCCGGTGCCTGCTCCATTATTTCCATCATATGTTCAGCATAATTTTGCCAATCGGTTGCCATGTGGAAACAGCCGTCAACTTTTAACTTGGCGCGGATGGTCTGGGCAAAATCGGCCTGAACAATCCGTCTTTTGTGATGCTTCTTTTTGTGCCAGGGGTCGGGGAAAAATAATTGCAGCGTATGCAGAGAATTATCTGGGATACACTGTGCCAGCACATCTATTGCATCTTCTGAGTAAACCCGAATATTGGTCAACTGCTCTTCCTCGACTCTGGACAGCAACCGTCCCACTCCAGGTCGATGCACTTCTATACCGATAAAGTTTAATTCAGGCGCCGCTTTAGCCATCGAAATTAACGATTCTCCCATACCAAAGCCAATCTCTAAGACTGTCTCCGCTTCCCTGCCAAACACCTTATTTAGGTCGATTTTCCCAGCACTTACCTCGAGACCAAATACTGGCCAGCCCTCTTCCAGAGCTCGCTCTTGTCCCAGTGTAGTCCTGCCTGCGCGCATTACGAAGCTGCGGATGCTGCGCAAATGTTTTTTCTGTTCTGTCATTTTACCTACCAATTACCTGACCATCGCAGCCAGCCATTATTTTTCAGCGCGTATTTTAACCGCAAATTTTAGCAATAGCTATTTTCGTTCAAGCTTAAACTGCGAGCCGGCAGCCGCGCAGAAAAGCGCCAGCCAACCGATGATAAATGCCATGCCTCCCAGAGGCGTTAAATACACCAGCGCGGTACTGCCGCTAAAGGCGAGAAAATACAAACTTCCAGAAAACAGTACTATTGCGACAATAAAAGCGTAGCTACTGAGCATCAACCCTTTACTTTTCCCATTACAGATCATCAACAGCGCCACTGCCAGCAGCGCCAGTGCATGATATTGCTGATACTCAGTGGCTGTAGCTATCCACTGTAATTCTTTAGCAGACAACTGCTGTTGCAAAGCATGGGCGGACAACGCACCTATGACCACAGCCAGCGCAGCAAAAAGTGCCGCCAACATGATTAACTGTTTTATTTTCATCTCACACCTGCACTATTAATTTCATACAGAACAAAAAAAACCGTCGCAGTGGACGGTTTCTTTACAGCTAAAAGCACAGCTGATCAGGCCAGCAAACTTCTTTCAGTGCCCATAGCATCTTTAAGCTTTTTCATTGCATTTTTTTCTAACTGACGGATTCGCTCTGCAGACACTTGGTACTGAGCAGCCAATTCATGCAAGGTAGACTTTGTATCGCTGAGCCAGCGCTGAGAGAGAATATCGCGACTGCGTTCATCCAGATTCTGCATCGCTGAAATTAACAGTCCCTCAGAATGCTGCTTCCAGTTGGCGCTCTCTAGCTGAGTCTCAGGATTGGTAGAGTGATCTTCCAGGTACTGACTTGGAGCAAAAAAGCTACTTTCGTCATCATCACTGGAGGTCATATCAAACGCGGTATCACTAGAAGCCAGACGGCCTTCCATCTCACGCAATGTTTTAAGCTCGACCCCAAGATCTTCAGCGATACTGGAAGCTTCCTGGTTATTCATCCAACCCAGGTTTTGCTTTTTGGAACGCAGATTAAAGAACAACTTACGCTGTGCTTTAGTGGTCGCAATTTTAACAATGCGCCAGTTCTTCAGAATATACTCATGCATTTCTGCCTTAATCCAATGCACGGCGAAAGATACCAGCCGAACACCGACTTCGGGATCAAAGCGCTTCACCGCCTTCATCATACCGACATTACCCTCTTGGATTAAATCACCAAGCGGCAAGCCATAGCCCGAATAACTTCTGGCAATATGTACTACAAAACGTAAGTGAGACATAACCAAATGACGAGCTGCCTGCAGATCATTTTGATCGTGCAAACGCTCAGCCAATGCGCGTTCCTCGGCAACTGTCAGTACTGGAATAGTACTGATAGTTTGCAGGTACGCATCTAAATTTTGCCCTGGGGAAATATGATCAATTGCTAACAAGCTCTTGCCCATGTAACTCTACCACCTCGTATTTATCTACCACTCCAGCCGCCAGTATTTAAGTCAATCCACTGAAAGCTAAAGCTTAATTTTATCTGTATAAGCGTATTATTCACACACTGAGTTATGGCAATAAGCCCAGTTAAAAGTTCCGTGAAAAATTAACTTATTGTGCGCATTAGACTTATTTTTTACAGCCAGCTAACGCAGCGAACATGAAAGAATACACAATTATAATTTTATAGCAAGGGAAACCATAAATGTTACCTAATTACTCAAATCACAAGCTAGATGATAGTACAATATTTGCTATTTTCCAGCTGGGCAGAACTGCTGACCCCAGTGGACTAACAGACAGCCATGGTGGCTATAACTGACTATGCGTACCTGCCTACTTAGGTTCTAGTTGATTGAGGAACTTATTCACCGAAATAAACGCAGCCAACAATCCCAAGCTTAAGCCAACCAGCAACAGCAGCAATCCACCAATGCCGCCCAAACCAATTAATTTAAAGTTACTTTGATATAGCAATGACAACTGCAGCACCGGGTTCTGCATCACAATCAGCGACATTTCTATGATTAACCAGGCGGCGATAGACGCCGTCACCCCGTAAAAAATACCGGTGTACAAAAACGGTCGCCGCACCCAGGCATTGGTAGCCCCCATCAGCTTAGCGACCAGTATTTCATCTCTACGGGATTCTACGTTGAGCCTAATAGTATTGCCAATTATCAACAACACGGCGCAAGCCAAGAGCAAACTCAGTGCTATTATCGCCCTCTGAAGCACTAACAACATAGCGTTGAGGCGTTTTATCCACTGCAGATCCAGCACCGCTTGCTCAACTTGAGGCAACGCATACAACTGTTGCTGTAGCTTTTCCAGACTCTGCTCGCCAGTGTCTTTCGCCAGCACCGAGATAACTGCCGGCAGCGGGTTTTGCTGTAGTGAATCCAGCACATCAGAAAATCCGGAATACTGTTTAAATTCCAGCAGCCCCTGCTCGGCATCCACTAGATCTACAGCGATTAAATCCGCACGCAACAACAACCTCTGACTGAAGCTTTCGATCTGACTCTGTGACAGGTCAGTGTGCAGATACAGGGAGATTTTATTTTCATCATCCCAACTCGCCGTCAATCTTGTGATGTTCGCTAAGCTAGTGAATAGAAAACTTGGCAGCGCCAGGGCAACAGCCAGCACCAAAATGGTCATAAGCGTCGCTGTTGGGGCAGATAACCATTGCCGCAGACAATCTTTTGCGACCTCACCGTGATGCTGAAACCAGTGCCGTCGTTGATCTTGCTTGGTTAACACATGTTGCTCAGCACCGCGTTTGGGGTGCGCTGAACTGGCCCGAAAATCAGACATCGTCAACTAGCCTCCCCTGTTGCAGCGTCAAGGTGCGGCAGTTCATGCGTCGAATCAAATTCAAATCATGGCTAGCCACCAGCACGGTAGTACCAATGCGATTGAATTGCTGAAACAAAGTCATCACTTCTGCAGAGAGCTGTGGATCCAAGTTGCCAGTGGGCTCATCTGCCAACAGAATTTTAGGTTTATGTACTATGGCACGGGCGATGCCTATGCGCTGTTGCTCACCGGTAGACAAAACTCTGGGGTTGAGTTTCTCTCTATCTAGTAAACCCACTTTATCCAGGGCTGCTCTGACCCTGCGAGCGGCATCAACAGCATCGTAACCGCAGATCCTCAGTGGCAGGACGATATTATCGAAAACTGACCGATCAAATAACAGCTGATGGTTTTGAAAAACCACCCCTATCTGGCGGCGATGGAAAGGGATATCACCACTGCCCATTGGCGCCAGATTCTTACCGCCTATGGCAATGGAGCCGCTACTGGCACGCTCCATTAACATGATCAATTTAAGCACGGTACTTTTACCGGCGCCGGAGTGCCCGGTAAGAAAGACCATTTCACCTGGGGAGATTGAAAAAGACACATCCTGGATGGCTTTATAGCCTCCCTGATACTCTTTACTTACCTGTTCAAATGCAATCATTTAGCAAGTTTGTCCTTTTTCAATAAGCCCATGAATTAACACTTATTAATGCAGTAATTTATCACTACTGTCAATATCAGCGATCGCCATCCTGATCGAACAGTGCACCGACGAACTGTTCCGCGACAAAGGGCTGCAAGTCATCAATCTGCTCTCCCACACCGATAAAGCGTATCGGCAAATTTAACGATTTGGCTATAGCAAAAATGATCCCACCTTTTGCAGTGCCATCTAGCTTAGTCAAAGTTATACCCGTAACTCCTACCGCTTCACCGAACACTTGCGCCTGGCTTAGTCCATTTTGCCCAGTGCCGGCGTCCAATACTAGCATCACTTCGTGTGGGGCGGTGGCATCGAGCTTTTGCATTACGCGGATAACTTTTTGCAATTCTTGCATTAAATTATCTTTATTTTGCAGCCGGCCTGCAGTGTCGGCGATCAGAACATCGACACCTTTGGCCTTAGCCGATTGTACTGCATCAAATAACACAGAAGCGGAATCGGCACCGGTGTGCTGAGCGATAACCGGCACATCATTTCTCTCGCCCCAGACCTGCAATTGCTCTACTGCAGCGGCGCGAAAAGTGTCACCAGCGGCCAGCATCACAGATTTACCTTCACTCTGAAATTTTTTCGCCAGTTTACCAATAGTGGTGGTTTTGCCGACCCCATTTACCCCGACCATTAAAATGACATAGGGCTCTTTAGTCTCATCTATTTGCAAAGGTTTCTCGACCCCCTGCAAAATCTCCGACAATTCGGCTTTTAATGCACTGTGCAGTGCCTGAGGGTCTTTTAGCTCACTGCGATCGACCTGCTCAGTCAACTTGCCAATGATCTCTGAAGTAGCCTGAATCCCCAAGTCTGACGTGATTAATATAGTTTCGAGATCCTCCAGCAACTCCTCGTCGATTTCTTTGGCACCAAGCAGTAGATCCCCCATCTGCCGGGACATTCCCGCTTTAGTTTTGGAGAGCCCCTGTTTAACCCTGGCGAAAAAGCTCTGTTTAATTTCAGGCTCAGTGGCTCCAGTAACAGCTGGCTCTGGCTCTGGCTCTGGCTCTGGCTCTGGCTCTGGCTCTGGCTCTGGCTCT
>MABF01000327.1:0-36609 GCA_002163025.1 'Osedax' symbiont bacterium Rs2_46_30_T18 | reverse complement strand
TGGCTCTGGCTCTGGCTCTGGCTCTGGCTCTGGCTCTGGCTCTGGCTCTGGCTCTGGCTCTGGCTGAACATTATTAGATTCATCGACGCTCGCTAGCACAAGCGTTTCTTCAGTATTTTGCTCAATTTGAGCTTTAGCCTCAGCATCGGCCTCTTTAGCAGTGGCCATTGAACTTTCTTTTAGCTCAGTCGCGAGCGGCTCAGAAACCTCAGAATCCAGGTCTATTTCAAGATTCGGTACCGGGGCTGAAGATTCGACAGCTCTAATTTCTGCAGAGACAACTGCCGGTGTTTCCGCTTTAACAGGCAGTTCAGACAAACTGGCGTCAGGGCTCACGGTTGGCTGTTCTTTTTCCTCTACCTGTGCTGTTTCTTTTGCCTCTTGCTCGGTGATTTCGGCAATGTTCTTCTTCTGAAAAAAGAACATTTTAATAACCAGCAGCAGCGCTATCGCGCCGCCAATATAAGCAACCAGGGCTGGATCAAATCCGTTTTCAACCATCCAAATGTAAAGAGCGTCCAATTTTTTACCTCTGTAAAAGGGTGAGCAAAAGCAGTCGCGCTGAGCAGTGTCTTCGACAACCGACACTCGGCACGCTTTAACTCAGTTGTTTTATAAACTGGCGGTAGGCGAAAGACCTACAAATAAGCCAAAGCCGGCTATCTTAACATAGTGATTGGCAATACTCATCGCTCTATTTCCTCGCTGTTAGATTTCTGTTCTGACAGCGTTTTTTACCGTATCATCAGATACTCTAAAATTTTAATCAATGGAATCATTTGTATATGTCTGAGCAGCAGCCGCTTAAAGAGTACCGGCCCATATTCAATCGCTCCTATTTAAAGTATTTGGGATTTGTGGTCGCCATCGCTATTATCTTCCTCAGTGAAAAATCACCACAGCCTCTGGCGCAACCACAATTAATCGCGCAAGCAAAGTCCGGCTTGCAACAGTTACAAATAGACGGGCTCGAACAACAGCGGCTACTGCTCTCTTTTAGCAGTAGCCCGGCATTAACTGGCAGCGAGCAGAAACAGCGACAACTCATCTATCAGGCGCTGCGCAAAAGCGTCGCCGATAGCCAATACGTCAATGCGGTGCTCTGGACCTTTGACCGCTTAGAGATAGAGCTGCACTGGCCGCCCGAACAAGACATCTCGATTGCTGACACTCTGCAACAATTAGTCGACAATAGTTATCGCTATGACACAGCAGCGACAGAGAAGTTAATTGCAGCACAGTACTATTTACAATCTAAACAGCCGCAGCAATTGCTGCTCAATTCATTCAATCAATCCATGGCTAGCCACTACTATGCGCAAGGGAATTTGCGACAGCTGTTAACCAGACGCCCCACAGCGTTGCTGTTCACCGCAGAGTCTGATCAGTCGCAACTTGGGGCTATAATTGACCGGCAATTGGCGGCGCTGTTTCCACTGCCAGGTCCCGAGTTCCCAAAACCTGTCAGCTGGCAAGCTAAACAGCGAATATTGAATGCGCGCACCGGACAAAACAGTTTTTTGAGCGCCGTGCAGTTGGAAAAACTCGGCAATGGCCAAAACCAGGTTCAGCTATTAAGCAATTTTGTGCTCAGTCGGTATTTGCAAGAGCGCCCAGACTATAGGGGACTCAACTTTCGACTTATTCACCAGCCTATCTACGATGGTGGCTACCAGCTATTGATTATTAGCTCAGCGACAAAAATAGCAGCACCACTGCTGCAGCAAATCAGCAGTGAAATTGCCGTTCTTAGTCCGGCACAGATCGAAGATCACCTCATCCAGGTAAAAGATCAGCTATTACAACAGTACCAATCACTACTGGAAGACCCAGAGCGTCTGATTAAACTTTATAGTAAGAAACACTTTTATCGATTAAATACTCTGTCGCGCTCTGAATATTCGGCACATCTTGATACAATTGACGCCGAGCAAATCAGCGCGCAAATCCGTAAACTTTTTGGCGATAACACTATCAGTATTCGCCTGCAACAGAGATAACTTAATCACTATGTCGCCAAGAGCCAAACAGCCAAAAAAGCCAGCAACAGTTGCCCAAGTGCGAATTATTGGCGGTCAGTGGCGCAGCCGAAAACTGCCTTTCCCGGATATCGAAGGCCTGCGCCCCACCCCTGATAGAGTGCGTGAGACTTTGTTTAACTGGATACAGGCTGCGGTCCCCGGTGCCGAGTGCCTGGATTTATTCGCAGGCAGCGGTGCGCTGGGTTTTGAAGCGCTATCCAGAGGCGCTAAAAGCTGTACTTTTGTCGACCTGGCCCAAGCTTCCTGCCAGTCATTGCGAGATAACATTGCCCTGCTAAATACAACCAGCGCCAATGTTGTGCAGCAGGACGCTATAAGCTGGCTAAAACAGCCAACAGCCACCGCAGATAAAGCCAACAAATACCACATTGTCTTCCTCGATCCACCCTTTAATAAAAATCATCTGCAAGGCATCTGCCAATTACTGCTGGATCAACAGATGTTACACGACAATGCTCTGATCTATATAGAATCCGAGCCCGGTGCTGCACTGCAGTGCCCATGGACAATGCACCGGGAAAAAATCAGCGGCCAGGTACATTATCGATTGTATAAAACTTAACAAGGCCAGCACTTGCAATCAGTCTCAGCTATCGAAGGTCTTTAGCTGAGACATTCACTGTCGGATTTTTTTGCAGTGCTACCACCTCCAACTAACCCTCTACTGCTAACCCCTACAGCTTTATCTTGTTCACTATTGCCTTTTACAACCGCCGTTGCAGAGCGCTTAAATCAACAGTCAATAGCTGATTTTAACTTGCATTAAAGCTGCAATTGAAATACGAAACAGGATGCTATTGCACCCTTCAAAAATTTTGATAATTACCACATTGCCGAGCAAAACTTCCGTATCCCCGGCGTATTTTTTCATCCAACAGCAGTCTCTGTGCTCCTGTTTTAGCTCGGTGTAGGCCGAGTAACCCTAATTAACGACAAGCTATAAGACTAAAGTTTAATTTCTCGTAAGCATAAAGATTGCTAGCCTGTATAGAGGGTAAATCTGTCGGCGTTAGCACTACAGGTTCACTTTCAGTTATCGGTGTTATCTTTAGAGCAGTGTGATTTTCACAGCAATCTTCAGAGAAGCCATCCATAAATATAAAAACAACAGCATGGCACATTATCACCAGATAATGTGCTTGAAGGAGATTATGGTGAAAGACAATTCATCGTATTGGCAGGACAACCTGCGCATAATCATGACCTGCCTGATCATTTGGTTCGTCGTTTCATATGGCTTTGGCTTAGTGTTAGTTGAGCCACTAAATGCAATTAAATTAGGCGGTTACAAACTTGGCTTCTGGTTCGCACAACAGGGATCTATCGTCACTTTTGTCGCTCTAGTGTTCTGGTATTCATATAAAATGAATCAATTAGATAAAAAATACGGTGTAGAGGAGTAATTTATGGATGAGTTAAAACTTTATACTTACATTGCCGTTTTCGGCTCTTTTGCAATGTATTTCGCCATTGCCTGGTGGGCGCGCGCGGGATCAACAAAAGAATTCTACGTCGCCGGTGGCGGTATTGGCCCTCTGCAAAACGGTATGGCTATCGCAGCCGACTGGATGAGTGCCGCCTCTTTCATCTCGATGGCGGGTTTAATTGCTTTCTTAGGTTACGGTGGTTCTGTATTCCTGATGGGCTGGACCGGCGGTTACGTAATACTGGCGATGTGTTTAGCGCCTTATATGCGTAAGCACGGCAAATTTACAGTACCTGAATTTATCGGTGACAGATACTACTCTAAAGGCGCTCGAATCGTTGCAGTTGCCTGTCTGATTATCGCCTCTCTGACTTATATTATCGGTCAAATGAAAGGTGTTGGCGTAGCTTTCTCACGCTTTTTAGAAGTAGATTACGGCCTTGGCCTTGGCATAGGCATGGGTGTTGTATGGGTCTACGCTGTACTAGGTGGCATGAAAGGTATTACTTATACCCAGATTGCTCAGTACTGTGTTCTGATCTTCGCCTACACTATTCCCGCGGTATTCATTTCCATGCAGTTGACGGGTAACCCAATCCCACAACTTGGTCTGGGTAGTACTCTGTCTGATGGCAGTGGCATGTACTTGCTGGATAAGTTAGACCTGGTTGTGACTGAATTAGGCTTTAAAGAATACACGACTGGCCAGTTGGGCAATAACGCCAACATGATCGCGTACACTTTATCGCTAATGATCGGTACTGCCGGCCTACCACATGTCATCATGCGCTTCTTCACTGTACCATCAGTTAAAGCAGCACGTTCTTCAGCGGGTTACGCGCTAGTATTTATCGCTTTGTTATACACAGTTGCCCCGGCAGTTGGCGCTATGGCGCGCTTGAACTTGATGAGCACAATCGAGCCTGCAGCTGGCGAGAACTTGGTCTATGCTGAACGCCCACAGTGGTTCAAAGATTGGGAAAAAACCGGTCTGTTGAAGTTCGAAGACAAAAACGGTGATGGCAAAATCCAATACACAGCTGACAAGGCTAGCAATGAAATGGTCAAAGTTGACCGTGATATTATGGTACTTGCCAACCCGGCGATCGCAAATTTACCTAACTGGGTAATCGCGTTAGTCGCTGCCGGTGGTTTGGCTGCTGCACTGTCAACTGCTGCTGGTCTGCTTTTAGCCATCTCCTCCTCAGTGTCACACGATTTAATGAAAGGGGTATTTATGCCTGATCTTTCAGAGAAAAATGAGTTACTGGCTGGACGAGTAGTGATGACCATTGCCATCTTAGTCTCTGGTTATCTGGGGCTTAATCCGCCTGGGTTTGCCGCGGGGACGGTCGCCCTGGCCTTCGGATTGGCCGCAGCTTCTATCTTCCCGGCACTAATGATGGGTATCTTCTCGCGTAAAGTAAGCGGTGTAGCAGCAGTCTGGGGCATGTGCTCTGGTATCGGCATCACGATGTTGTATGTGTTTATGCACAAAGGCATTATGTTTATTCCCGGTACTTCTTTCCTCGGCGGTATGGATCCAAACTGGTTCTTCGGAATTTCACCTAACGCCTTTGGTGTTATAGGTGCAGTGGTTAACTTTGCAGTCGCTTTCGCAGTCACTAAAGTAACTGGACCAGCTCCTGTAGAAATACAGCAGATGGTGGATAACTTCCGTACCCCAGCAGGTGGTGTCTCGGCAGCACATGATCACTAAAAATAATTGATCCACATGATAGGCCCCTCGGGGCCTATCCTTTCACTACTATCACCTTCTAAAGCAACAGTATTACTAATTTTCAAACAGCAAACTTTTACAAAAAAGCCAGCAGCTTTGTGCGATAGCTGGATATTTCTACCATTTTCTATAGCTACTGTACGACAAGCATGTATATTCATTAGTCAGAAAATTAAAACAATAAACTACGGATCGTAGCCTGTGAACAAACACACCAAAATTGCCATTTTTATCGCGCCGTTTTTAGCAATAATAGGCTTTGCCATTACCGATATGTACGAGGAACAGCAAGCTGCTGAAAAGAGAATATTCACCATGAGCGTACAAAATCAGTGTGATATTAAAGCTAAAAACTGCATTTTAGAATCAGACGAGTTTTTACTGAGCATTTCTCATCAGCGCGGCGAGACGTTAATTAACAGCACCTACCCTCTGGATACCGCCACCTTATTTTTAGTCGACCAGGACAATAACGCCACCAGTTTCTCTCTGGGTATGACAGATAACCCTTACTACTGGCGGGCAAAAACCAATTTGGGTGCGCTTATCGAGAAGCCCGGCTCGGATCAGAAACTGCGTATTATTGCCAATATTAAAGGCGGTTCTTATATCAGTGAGTTTACTAGCACTACCCAGTAACAATCAGTCAGTAATTACTTTAGCAACGCTATTTCCCGAGAATTGATCTATGTTTCAAAACTGGCAATTGATAACAATTAGCATCGGCTATATCGGTCTGCTGTTTTTGATTGCCTTCGTCGGTGATAAATATCGACACAAAATCCCGCAGACCAGCCAGCCGATAATCTACGCCCTGACACTGGGAGTTTACTGTACCTCCTGGAGCTTTTTAGGCACCACCGCTCAAGCGGCTACTAGCATTTTTTCGCACTTACCTATCTTTATCGGCCCTATCTTACTTTTTGTCTTCGCCTGGCCTTTTGTACAACGAATCATTAAAACCAGTTTAAAACTTAACGTTACATCAATCGCCGATTTACTGGCTGCCCGTTACGGAAAATCGCAAAAGTTGGCTGTGATTGTCACTTTAGTAGCACTGATTGGCACTATGCCCTACATCGCTCTACAGCTAAAAGCTATTGTTTACTCCTATCAACAACTGACCCTTGCCCCAGAATTAAACTCCTGGCAAACCGGCTTAGCAGTGACCATCATACTGGCAGGATTCACCTTACTGTTTGGCATCAGGTCGGTGGATGTCACAGAGCGACACCCCGGGGTCATGCTGGCGATCGCATTTGAGTCACTGGTCAAGCTTATCGCCTTCCTAGTGCTGGGGTTATTTGTAGTGTTTTTTATCTATGATTCACCGGCTGATTTATGGCAGGCGTCTAAAGCCAATACACTGATCTCAGCGCAACTACAATTTCCAAACCTAGCCACTATGCTGGGCAGTTTGATTATAGGCATGGCTGCCTTTTTGGCTTTGCCGCGACAGTTTCAAGTGATGGTGGTCGAGTTGCGCAACGCCGGTGACTCAGAACTTTCCCGCTTTATCTTTCCCGGCTATCTGTTGATATTTGCGCTATTCGCGATTCCCCTGGGACTTGCTGGTCAGTTGATACTGGGCGACTCAGTGGCAGCCGACGCATACGTACTGTTTCTACCGGCCAACGAAAATCAATTCTGGCTAACCTTACTGGCGTTTCTGGGGGCGATTTCCGCCGCCAGCTCTATGGTAATTATTGCCGCTATCGCCTTGAGCACTATGCTCAGCAACGAAATATTTTTTCCTCTGCTATTTAGTAAATACCGTGGTAATAACAGCGACTTTTCCCGTTTTAAGGCCCGATTACTGACAGTCAGAAAACTACTGGCATTCTTAGTAATACTGCTTGGGTTCGGGGTCTTTCTAGTCGCTCCTCCCGATAAACTCTCCTCCCTGGGAGAGATTGCCTTCGGTGCTGTAGCCCAACTTACCCCGGCATTAGTGGCTGCGTTTTACTGGCGATCCAGTAGCCTGACCGGTGTCATCTGCGGTATCTGCGCGGGTTTTAGCTTGTGGTTCTTTCTTAACTTACTGCCTCAATTTGGCTTGTATCCACAGCCTATTGGCGATAGTTTTCTGCCCTCGCATATCACCGTCTCACTGTTAAGCTTAGTGGTTAACGTATTTATTATGTGGTGGGTTTCACAGTTTAGTCGCCAGAGTGTGCAAGAGCGGGTGCAGGCCTCCCACTTCCTCGACTGGCAGAGCCCGGATAGCTTGCGCCCGCCCATTAACAGAACCATTGACGCCAGTGAACTTCAATTATTAGCTTCCAGATTTGTCGGCGAAGAAAAGGCAGAGTTGAGTTTCAAACAATTCCTCGCCTCTCACGACGCCCGCTATTTAGGCAGTAGATTTTACAACTACAAACTCATCGAGCACACAGAACATCTGCTCACCAGCGTCATGGGCTCGGCTTCATCCAGACTGGTGATCTCATCGGCCCTTGAAGGTAAAGATATCGCTTTAGATCAGATAGTCATGCTGATCGAAGATGCCTCCACTCATGGTACCCAGTTTAGCCATAAGCTGCTGCAAAGTGCCATCGAAAACAGTACCGAGGGCATTTCTGTAGTAGACAGCGAGCTGAACTTAGTGGTCTGGAACAGCAGGTATATAGAGCTTTTTGACTACCCGCAAGCGCTGTTATACGTCGGCTGTCCGATCGAAAAGCTGATTCGCTATAATGTCGAACAGGGACGCTGCGGTCCCGGTGACAACGAGGAGATAATCCGCCGTAAATTGCAACATTTGCAGCGCGGTAATTCGCATAGCTCTGAGCGAAAAAACAACACCGGCCAAGTCATACGCATCCAGGGCAACCCATTACCCGATGGCGGCTATGTGATGCTATTTTCCGACATCAGCGCCTTCAGGCAAGCGGAACAAGTATTGCGCGAAGCCAACCAAGGTTTGGAAACGCGAGTTTCAGAGCGCACTCAGAGTTTGGAGCGCTCCAATGTAGAGCTGGAGAGTGAGCGACACAAGGCCGTCCAGGCACATGTTAAAAAAAGCCAGTACTTAAATGCCTGTAGCCACGACCTAATGCAGCCGCTGGAGGCGGCGCGGCTGTTTACGACGGCACTGTCTTTCCAGAAAGGCCTGAATAAAGAGCATTTAAGTTATGTTGCCAATATTGAAAACTCATTAAAAGTTGCCAGCAATTTACTCAGTGAGCTCGGGGACATAGCCAGAATAGAAAGTGGTAATATCAGAGCCAACAATAAAGCTTTCCCGATTGCGGATTTGTTTGATTCTCTGATGAGTGAGTTCAATGCTCACGAAGAGTATAAAGACGTGCAGATGCGCGTTGTGGCCAGTTCAATATGGCTGTATTCCGACCCCAACCTGCTGCGCCGTATATTACACAATCTGATTGCCAACGCCTTTCGCTATGCGAGTCCCGGACGAGTGCTTCTTGGATGTCGCAGACTAGAAAATAGCGTATCAATAGAAGTGCTAGATAATGGCCCAGGCATAGCTGCGGATAAACAGTCGCTAGTTTTTGAACAGTTTACCCAGTTAGCGACTCATCAGCCAAGTAGCTCTAAAGGCCTGGGGCTGGGGCTCAATATCGCTAAAGGTTTTAGCCAATTACTCAACCATCCTCTCAGTTTGCGCTCCGGCACTGGCCGCGGCTGTAATTTTTCCATTCAAGTACCGGTCACCGAGCCACAAGAAAGTACTGTTGAAGCAATCAGCAACAGAGTGATTAGCCTGCAGGGGGTCACTGTGTTGTGCATTGAAAACGACCCCAACGTACTGGCGGCCATGGTAGCGCTGTTACAGGCCTGGCAGTGTCAGGTACTGGCCTGTGATAACAGCACTTCAGCACTTCAATACTATGCCCAGTACAATGATGATATAGACATTATGTTGATGGACTATCAACTGTCAGAGGATAAAACCGGGCTCGAGCTGATGACAGAGATAAACGCCGCTTCTTCCTATGGAATTCCCGGAGTGCTTATCACCGCTACAACCGATCCGAATCTACCCGCAGCAGTGACTAATGCGGGCTTTAGTTTTATGAAAAAACCAATGAAACCCGCTATCTTAAGAGCATTAATCAGCGCTCTCTTGAGCGAAAAATTACAACAAGATTATTCGCTACTGGCGACAAAAGTCGATGACCCTACTTCCAACTGACTGATTGCGATTACCGCTTGAGTTCTGTTCAGTACTTTCAATTTACGAAAGATCGCAGTGGCATGCGCTTTAACAGTTGCCTCCGATAGACTGAGTTGGTGAGCGATCTGTTTATTTAACAGCCCGTCGGCAAACATTAATAATATTTTATGTTGCTGCGGGGTAAGCGAGCTAATCCGCACGCCAATATCAGACCTGTCACTGACTCTATCCAAGTTAATGTGTTCAGGGATCCAGGTTCCCCCCTGTAACACTTGCTGGATCGCCTTAAATATCAGTTCAACAGGCGTTGATTTAGGCACAAAGCCCGCCGCTCCAAATTCCATCGCTTTGATCACCGTCTCATCATCTTCATAGGCAGAGACCACTACCACCGGTAACTGCGGGTACTGGCCACGGGTTTTTATCAGTGTATTGAAGCCGTGCGCACCGGGAATGTTAAGATCCAGCAGAATCAGATCAGCATCTTTATTTTCATCCAATAGCGTATGTAGTTGCTCGACAGTTTCCGCCTCTAGCCAACTGACATTGGGCAGCTTTAAGGTTAGAGTTTGCAATAGCGCCTGTCTAAACAGCGGATGGTCATCGGCTATGATAATTTTACGTGGAATGTTCATGATGCTCTCTTCGTCATCGGAAATATTAGCCGATTGCTGCAGCTTACTCACCCTGAGCTAAGACCTATTCAATCTTAGCGTCTGTTGTGAAATGAGCTGCTTACACGACTCTTACAACCACCTAAGGAACTGAAATAACTGCAGTTTATCGAATTATTTAACGCTAATATCTCAAGTATTGTTATATTATTATCAAGCCTCATTGTACGCACATCTACAGATTACAACAACAGCTTACTCTGCCCAGTCCTCTTGCATATGCTGGTTTTTCCAGCTCACATAATTGCTGGCAGTATAACTAAAAAAATCTAGTTCTTTCTGCGTCAGCGACCGCACTTGCACGGCCGGACGCCCCACATACAAAAAGCCACTGCGCAATACTTTACCTGGAGGTACCAGAGAACCCGCTCCCAACACTACTTGCGATTCAACCACAGCCCCATCCATTACCATGGAGCCCATGCCAATCAACACTTGATCGGCCACTGTGCAACCGTGCAACATGGCTAAGTGGCCAATAGTCACCTCTGATCCTATATTCAGCGCCAAGCCATCTGGATTACCTGCTCCCCTGTGAGTGACGTGCAAGATAGCGCCATCTTGAACACTGGTGCGGGCGCCGACCCTGATACTTTGCACATCACCGCGTATTACTGCTGTAGGCCACACCGATACGTCTTCAGCTAAGGTAACATCGCCTAGCACTACAGCTGAAGGGTCAACAAACACCCTCTCTCCCATTGTAGGGGTTATACCCTGATAAGGTCTTATGTTCATATTCATCTCGCTCTTATTGCAAAAACACTGTTCAGTGAATCCACAGATATCAGTTCAGCCATTAACTGCGCTGACCAATCCCTGTATTGTAGTTCTATTCTCAGAATGCGTAATAATACCCTTTACGCTGTTGAATTTCTCAGCTAAAAGCTCCTGGCTTGAGACTATTACAGTCAGTTTTGCAGTTGAAATTCAATTATTTGCCACTATTATAAAGCTAACTTAACAGACTATCTGCACCCGTCTGACGACGCTCACAGATCAGCATTCTCTATACTGCAATCATGTACCTAGTGGTACTTTCACAGATTTTATGCGGAGCATTATTAATGCCTTACAGCGATACAGCCACTGCCGGTCTGCCTGACTTTAGCAGCATTGACACTTCAGCCATCAATCCAGAGCTAGATGAGATACTCAAGCACAACAATCAGCAGATTGACCAATTGTTGGCAGAAAATACACTTTACACTTGGCAGAATTTAGTTGCGCCTCTTGAGCAGTTGAACGATACCTTGGCTAATTTTTGGTCCCCGGTGTCGCATTTAAATGCTGTCTGTAATAGCGACGAGTTGCGTGTTGCCTACAATCAAGCGCAACCTAAGCTATCGGCCTACTACACCCGCCTGGGGCAAAATCATGACTTATACACGGCCTACGAGCAACTTGCGCGGGATGAACTGAACAGCGCGCAGAACAAAGTGCTGGATAATGCCC
Source organism: 'Osedax' symbiont bacterium Rs2_46_30_T18 (assembly GCA_002163025.1). GTDB lineage: Bacteria > Pseudomonadota > Gammaproteobacteria > Pseudomonadales > Balneatricaceae > Rs1. The sequence goes on along the minus strand of MABF01000327.1, from coordinate 25,130 downwards.
TGCGAGATTTTAAATTGTCTGGAGTGGCCTTAGCAGCAGAGCAACAACAGCGCTTTGCAGAGATTAAATTACGCACTTCTGAACTCGGCACTAAATTTTCTGAAAACGTTTTAGATGCGACTCAGGCCTGGCAGAAAAACATTACCGATGTACAACTTTTAGCGGGGATGCCGGAACTGGCCCTGGCGGCAGCCAAACAAGCGGCACAGGCAAAAGAGCTTCCCGGCTATTTGCTGACCTTGGAGTTTCCCTCCTACCTACCTGTAATGACCTACTGTGATAACAGGGAACTGCGTCAGGAGATGTACACCGCCTTTGCCACCAGAGCGTCATCTGCCAGCGACAATCCCGAGCAACAGCAGTGGGACAACAGCCCGATCATTGAAGAGTTATTGGCGCTGCGCAAGGAGCTGGCAACGATTTTGGGATTTGACAGCTACGCTCATTATTCACTGGCCACCAAGATGGCCGAAAGGCCGGACGATGTCTTAGGTTTTCTCAATGATTTAGCACAACACAGTGTCGACAGCGCCCGCGCGGAGTTCGCCACGCTGCGACAGTTCGCCAGCCAAAGCAACGCTTTAGAGCATCTGCAAGCCTGGGATGTAGGCTATTATGGGGAAAAGCTAAAACAGCAGCAGTTCTCTATCTCTCAGGAGCAGTTACGGCCCTACTTCCCGATGCACAAAGTGCTCCAGGGGCTGTTCAGTATTACTTCTAGATTGTTTAATTTCCAGATTACTGAAATTGACGAATTTGACTCGTGGCACAGCGACGTGAAATTGTTCCAGATCAGCCGCGACAATACAGTAATCGCCCGTTTCTATTTAGACCCTTTTGCCCGTGCTAATAAGCGCGGTGGTGCCTGGATGGATGTCTGCCGCACCCGTAGAATCGATAGCCAGGGAAAATTACAACTGCCCACGGCCTACTTAGTCTGTAACTTCAACGCCCCGGTTGGCAATGACCCGGCGCTGTTGACTCACAATGAGTTAACCACTTTGTTCCATGAGTTTGGCCACGGTTTACATCATATGATGACCGAAATGCAATATGCAGACATCAGTGGTATTAACGGTGTGCCATGGGATGCAGTGGAACTTCCGAGCCAGTTCCTGGAGAATTGGTGCTGGCAGCCCCAGGCACTGGCAATCATCTCCAGTCACTTCAGTACTGGCGAACCGCTGCCTGCGAAGTTACTTGATAAACTGTTGGAAGCGCGCAATTTTCAATCGGCGATGGCCATGGTCAGACAACTAGAGTTTTCACTGTTCGACTACCGCTTACATTTGGAGTATCAACCGGGAGAGAGCCGAGTACAGCCATTACTGGATGAAATTCGCCAGCAAGTTGCCGCCATCATCCCCCCGACATTTAACAGCTTTCAAAACAGCTTCAGTCATATCTTCGCCGGGGGTTATGCCGCTGGCTACTACAGTTACAAATGGGCGGAAGTACTCTCTGCAGATGCTTTCTCACTGTTCGAGGACAAGGGAATATTCCACAAAGAAACCGGACAATTATTTCTCAACAGTATTCTGCAAAAGGGTGGTAGTGAGGATCCGCTAAAATTATTTGTCGATTTCCGCGGTCGAGAACCCGATACTGAGGCGCTGTTGCGGCACAGCGGCATTGTCTTATGAGTGTCATCAAACGCTTTGTAGCGGGGGCTGTCTGCCCGCGCTGCGGGCAAATGGATACTATCCGGGTATACCGCAATGAGATTCGCGAATACCGTGAGTGTGTGCGCTGCGATTACCGAGACGGACAGAATTTAGACGGCAGTCCCGAGCCGGTTTCAGAGCTGCAGACCAGGGTCAACCAACCCTCGACAACTAATACTAGCGGCGCCAAAATCGCCCCGGTGACTGCACAGCCGGTAAAGTTCGACCCAAACCCGACAACAAACACCGATGATGAGGATAATTAATGGATAGTTCCCCACAGCGCTGTAATTGGGCAGTTCAGAGCGATTTAGAGGCGAGTTACCACGACCAACAGTGGGGAGTTCCGACCAGTAATGAGACTAAACTGTTTGAGTTTTTGGTCTTAGAAGCCGCTCAGGCGGGGCTTAGTTGGCGCACAGTACTGGAAAAGCGCGAGGGCTACAGACACTACTACCAAGATTTTGATGTACATTCGGTAGCGAATTTCGACCAAGCCTATATCGACAAAATGTTGCAGGACCCGGCAATTATCCGCAATAAACTAAAAATAAATTCGTCGATTAAAAACGCCAAAGTATTTATCGCTATCCAAGGTGAGTTCGGCTCTTTCGCCAAATACTTGTGGGCCTTTGTCGATAACCGACCGATTCAGGGGCAACTAACTGACTACCGTGACGCACCGGTCGAGACAGAGATATCCAAGGCCCTGTCTAAAGACTTGAAAAAACGCGGCATGAGCTTTGTAGGCCCCACTATCATGTACGCCTACATGCAGGCGATGGGTTTAGTCAACGACCACGAACTCAGCTGTCACTGCCACGATAGCTGCCAGGCTGCCGGTGCTATTTTTAGACTCTAGCGATAGTTAAGCACTGCAAATCACTCTAGGCGATTTCAGTGCCCTCCCTCTTAGCGCCTGCAAATTAATAGCTAAGCTAATCGACGGTGAGACAGCTGCGCTCAGAGCACACAATTAAGGGATCAATTTTCTTGATCAGTGCCGGGCAACCAACGTCGATTTTTCGACAGCCTATAAAAACCAATACAACTGGTTATCCCCCTTCCCGCATACAGTGACAATAAGGCGATCCAAAGTCCGTGATTTAACCAATGCTGAGTAAAATACCACACCGGAAAATATACTAACCCCACCGATACCAACATCGCATTTTGCATCACCCGCACTTGAGTGGCACCTATAAACACGCCGTCTAGCAAATAACTAGTGACAGCAATCAATGGCAGCGCCACTAACCAGGGTAGATAATCACTGGCAATTTCTTGCACGGCCTCAATCGAGGTCAGCAACTGGATGAAAATATCACCCAGCAAGTAGAAAACCAGGCTAAATAATACTGCCACCGCAAGAGAATAAACAGCAGCGGCACTCACTAACTGATAAAATTTACCCATATCCCCACCGCCTATAGCTTTCCCGGTTAAAGCTTCCAGAGCGTGTGCGAAGCCATCCAGAACATGAGAAATCAACATTACAAAAGTCATCAACACTGCATTTGCCGCCAGTGTATCAGCACCTAGCTTAGCCCCTTGAGCGGTAAAAAAAGACATCGCCAGCAGCAGTAAAATAGTGCGGACAAACAAATAGCGGTTCACTTTAATAATCGGGTAGTACTGTTTAAGTTGTTTTAGGGCGCTATAGACAATATCGCCGGATACTTTTCTCAACATTATACGGCAGTACCAAAGAGCCAGAAATAATCCGAAATATTCTGAAATAACAGTGGCATAAGCTAACCCTTCGGCGCGCATCCCCAAGACATTGACCGCCACAACATCTAACACTATGTTAAGTAAGTTGGTACCAACTAACAAAATCAGTAGGACTTTGGTGTTCTGATTACCGACAAACCAGCCCAGCAGCACATAATTACAAAGCACTGCAGGGGCGCCAAAAATACGAATGTTAGCGTACACTTGCGCCTGTGGCATGACCTGCTGATCTGGTGCCAGCAAATACAGCGCCGCCTCGATGATTGGCTGTTGCAAGACGATCAGCAGCAGTGCTATTACCAGCGCCAGCAACAAAGATTGTGCTAAAACAGTACGGTTTGCCGAACCATCTTGCGCACCTACAATCTGCGCTATCATGCCTGTTGTACCCATGCGCAAAAAGCCAAACGACCAATAGACAAATGCAAAAATAGTAGTGCCTATAGCGACAGCTGCCAGAAAACGGCTATCCGGTAAGTGCCCAATCACCGCGATATCCACTAAGCCCAACAGCGGTTGCGATATATTGGATAACATTACCGGCCAGGACAGCAGCCAAATCAGTTTGTAGTCACGTCGCTGCGTCGTAACGAGCACTATCGCGACGCCTTGCGTGGCCACAAATAGATACTCATAAAAATGGCCATCGCGGCGACCACTACCGACGGACCGGCTGGCGTATCAAACTCGAACGAGGCCAACAAACCTATCACCACGGCGGCGCAGCCCAACAGGGACGCCAGCAACGCCATTTTTTCCGGCGAGCGACTCAGTGGCCTGGCACTGGCTGCGGGGATAATCAGCAATGATGTGATCAACAATACACCGACAATTTTCATTGCCACGGCAATCACTAGGGCAATCATCAACATCAGCAATAACCGCATCTTTGCCACAGGTACCCCTTCCACTGCGGCGAGTTCTTCATTGATTGTCATCGCGATCATTTGCGGCCAATAATAATACAGTACCGAAAGCACTAACAAACCGCCAAACAAAATCCACAGTAAATCCTCTGGCAAAATAGCCAGCAGATCACCGAATAAAAACGCCATCAGATCTATTCTGGCATCATCAATAAATGAGATGGTCACTAACCCCAGAGACAGGGAGCTGTGTGCCATAATCCCCAACAAGGTGTCAGTGGCGATAAAATGTTGCTTTTGCATCGCAACCAGTAATAGCGCCAGCAGCAGAGCGCAAAAAATGATGGCGATATTTAAGTTAATCTCAAAGAAAATGCCTATTGCCACACCCAGTAGGGCCGAGTGCGCCAGCGAGTCTCCGAAATAGGACATCCGCCTCCAAACTACAAAAGAGCCCAGAGGCCCTGCAACTACAGCGACTCCCACACCACCTAATAAGGCATAGATTAAAAAATCGTAGAACATGTTAGTGGTTGCACTCCTGGCCGTGTTGCTGGCTATCTTCTGCTTCACTGAGAGTAGCTGGCAGCACATCGCCGTGTAAGTTGTGATCGTGATTGTGGTGATGGGCGTACAGCGCCATAGTTTTTGCACTGGCTGCGCCAAACAAATCAATATAGGAGGGGTCGCTGGTAATTTTTTCCGGGTGCCCTGAACAGCAGATGTGCTGGTTCATACAAATCACGTGGTCGGTGGCCGACATCACTAAGTGTAAATCGTGAGAGATCATTAATACCGAGCAGCCACGCTGCTTGCGAATGTCTGAAATCAACTGATAGAGCTCAATCTGACCGTTGATATCCACCCCTTGCACCGGCTCATCCAACACCAGCAGATGTGGGTTTCTCAACAGCGCCCTAGCGAGTAGCACCCGTTGCATTTCCCCTCCCGACAGGCCGTGAATAGAGCTCTTCAGCAAATCACTTATATTGACACTGGCCACCGCGTCGGCAATCGCAGTACTCGGCAAGTCCCTGGATATCTGTAAAAAGCGCTGCACCGTTAAAGGAAAGGTACTGTCAATGTGGAGCTTTTGCGGCACATAACCTATCACCAGTTCATCTTTTAACCAGACACTGCCGCTATCGGGCTTTATCAGCCCCAAAACTGTTTTTACTAAGGTAGTTTTCCCGGCTCCGTTGGGCCCTATCAAAGTGGTAATGCAATTCGTATGCAAATTGAAGCTGACATTTTTAACGACCTCTTTGCCACTAAAGCTGATATTCACTTGCTCCAGTCTGACTATATCTGTGTTCACGCGCTCTCCCCGCCGCTATCGGCACTAACACTGCCTTTTACCGACTGGCAATTAGGGCACTGGCCGACGATTTCTAAATGTTCACGCTGCACCACAAAGCCCATATCCTGGGTTATTTCGGCAATCGCGGTGGCCAGCTTTGCGGATTCTAACTCCACCGCCAGCTGACACTGATCGCAGATCAGGAAACAGCTGCTGCACTGGTGCCCTGGATGAGAGCAGCCAATATAGGCATTTAACGATGAGATGCGATGCACTAATCCCTGTTCTTGTAAAAATTCCAGGGCACGATAGACAGTCGGAGGTGCCGAGTTAAAGCCTGCTGATTTAATCGCAGGCAACAGCTCATAGGCGCCCAACGGCCGGTGGGATTGCCATACTAGCTCTAGCACTAGCTGACGAATTTTAGTAAAGCGCTGACCGCGCGCTTTGCAGATCAGTGCCGCATCCGCTAATGCTTTGCTAATGCAACTGCTGTGATCGTGTTTAGTTTGAAAAGTAAATGTCAAAATATCCTCGCAGATATTGCCGATAAATATGAGAAGTGCGATAATTGTTACATTATAACTTTATATTTCAGGCAGTACTAATGATATTCAGCGACAAGCTACACAAACTTTTTTTTAGCTTAGCCTTAACCACCTCCTTAACTTTCAGCCAGGCGCTACTCGCCTCTGACACAGCCAACAGAGAATCCGGTTTCATCTTAACCAGCATTAAACCGCTTCAGCTAATTGCCGCTGATATCACTCAAGGTATTATAGAGTCTGTCAGCCTACTGCCGCCAGGCGCTTCCCCGCATCAGTACTCGCTGCGTCCCTCTGAGGTAAAGCGCATCCACAATGCCAAAAGTATATTTTGGGTCGGGCCCGAACTGGAACTGTTTTTGAGCAAGCCCTTTACTGCCTATACCGACAAAAGCCACGCCCTTTCTGCACTCATCGAACAACCCGCAACTATGCAGCCAAGCGCTGAGCAGTTATTGGCGATTGCCGGGGCAGCTCATTCAGAACAGGAGCACCATAGTGACGATGGGCACAGTGAAGAAGAACATCAGCCACATAATGAGCAACTGCATCAGCACCAATATCAGGGCAGGGATCCGCATATCTGGCTCAGCCCGGAGCAGGCGCTGAAAATCGCCGCGACTATCAGAGATGTGGTAACGATCCAGTACCCAGATCACAAACAGCGCCTGGCCGCTAATTATGAGGATTTTGCGCAGTCAGTAGACGCTTCAGATCGGCTGTTAAAACAGCAGTTTGGATCACTCAAAGGGGTGGGCTTCCTGGTATTTCACGATGCATACTCCAGATTTGTCGAGCATTATAAACTCAATCAAATCGGTGCGTTGACGGTAAATCCCAGTAAGCGCCCGGGGGCAAAACACTTGGCTGAAATACGTCAGCTTATCAACCAAAGCCAGCCCAGCTGCATTTTTTCTGAACCGCAATTCGCCGGGGTAGCTATTGATAGCATTGTGCGTAATTTAAACATAAAAATAGCGCAACTAGACCCGCTAGGTATAGATGCTAATGCACAGAGAAACCGCTATGCAAATTTTCTCAGTGACTTCGGCCGCCAGTTCAGCGACTGCCTGGGGAGCTAGTGCGCAGCGCTGTCTAGCCTGATTAAAGCAACACAACATCACGCTGCTGCAATGTTAGTTCAGGCGGGCTAAATGATTGTCCCACTGCACAGTTTTACTGCTTAGAAATTGCGATTTTTTCTGGCTGTGCGGGTTTATTTGATAGACCCGCCCCCGCCCACTGCTGACAACAAAGCTGTTAGCTTCATGCCCCGGTGCCAACCCGCAACCATCACGCACTTTTACACTGCCTAAGTATCGCCTCTCATGGAAATCCCAAAACAGTATTTTATCGCCTTTGGGCGCAGAGACAGCCACTGTCTTACCGGTGCGATCAAAGCAGGCGCTGCCACAGTAATGCTTGAGTTGATAGTATTCCATATCGGGAATTTCCAGGAACCTCAGCGAGTCTGTTTGACTATGGGTCGCCACCAGCGGCACCCTTGCGGTACGCTCTCCCTGATACTGCATGGCAATTAAGACAGAGTCATCCCCGCTGACATCTATATGGCGGATACTCAATTGCGAGTACTGCTGATCCAGCACTAACTGCTGTTCGATCTGTCCACTGGTTAAATCAATGTAGGCCAAACTAGGTCGCATCTGCTGCAGGTTTAGCTTCACTCTATCGCGAGTATGAATACCGCCGTTGGCCACGATTAGCTGCTGACCGGCGCTACTCAATTTGAGCTGATGCGGACCTATCCCGCCACTGGAAAATTGCGCCACTGTAGCGTAGCCACCCGCTAATTCACGCACCGCAATCAAACCTGCACTGCTGGCACTGAGATTTTCTGTGGTATATAAATAGCGTCCGTCAGCACTGATTTGCAGGTGTCCACAAAAGTGCTGCCCGGCCCGGGGCGACAGCTGCACAATCTTTTCCCCGCTTTGAATATCAATCAGCAACAAATACTCCCCGGGACGCCGAGCAACCACTAACAGCCAGTCCTGGGTCGGATGTTTGATCACCTGATGCGCTCGCCCTGGCAGAGGATAGCGCAGCTTCTCCACCGCTAACTGATTAAATACCACCAGCCAGTGTTGACCACTGCCATCGACACTGGCCGATGCGTAGTATTGATCGACACTGGCATGGCCTAATTTTGGCAACAGTGCACTGAGCAACAAAGTGCCTAAATAACTATTAAATTGTCTGCGTCGCAACGGTTATCACTCCAAATTGGCCAGTTTAACTGTGCGGGACACTTGAGTAGCACACCACTCAATCTCCGTCCCTGCGGTTAAAGCCTAAGTTAATCTGCAGCGGCTTCATAGCTGCCAGTAAACTATCACCCAGACGTTTGAGTTGCTGCTGAACTTGCGCCAATTGATCAAACTGCTGTTGTTGATATTGCATATCGTTCGGCTCAGTAACGGCCCGTAACTGCAGCGCTAACGCCGAAAACTGCTGATCGATTGTCTCCGCCAGCTCGGCTGCTCCGCTTTCAATTAACAGCGCCTTGGCACTGTCAGCTCCTATCCCCGAGTATAAATGCTGTAGTGAGGTAACATTGCTGCGCAGATTCTCAATCGATTGAGCACTGCGCCAGGACTCGCTTTTACGCCAGCGCATTTTCTGCAGCTGCCGACCTAGTGGCACTGCTATTTTTGCATCGCTGATCCCTTCGACGGGCTCTACTAAAGCTTTTAAAATTTCAGTGGCAGCTTCCATGGAGGATTGGTAACTACTGTCTTCCCCGTACTCCCGGTAGTTTGCTAACTCCAGCTGCCACTCGCTAACAATAGCGGCAGTATTCTCGCCAATGTGACTGGCAATAGCTTGCATCAGAGGGCAGTAACTTGCATTACTGTGCAATTGCACTAGCAATTTTTGGTCAAATAACATCCGTTCTAGCGCCGGATAGCCTTTAACAGCGACGGAAGCTTTAGCAAAGAAATCATTGTCGTAACTCGGTTGTGTAGACGAGACCATAGCCTTTTTAAGCAATGTATTTAGCTGTCTCCCGCCGAGGTTTTTTTTATCTGGCCAATACTGCAAACTGAAGTTGCGCATCAACATGGTCACCGGTCCGAACTGAATGTGCTGTATTTGCTGCCACGCCTGCTGCGTCTGTTTAAACTGTGCTTTTGCATTTCCCAAAGACACATCCGAGCGCTGAGCACAGAATTTGTTAATGCTCCGAACCAGTAGCGACGACTGACTGGCCAGCTGGCGGTACTTAGGTGTAATGTGCTCTGCAATCGCAGACTGATTAAACGCTTGCCAACGCTCTAAACTAGGCCCCTGAGCATAGAGATTAGCTGGCAACAACAGACTGAGCGCGGCAGCACTGGCCGCTGTTTTGATCGATAACGCAGTGTTCATTATAAAGACTCCAAGAAGGCCAAAAGCGCAGCCCTTTGGCTGCCATCGATGTTAATGATTTTGTCTCGGCTCTGAGCTGCTTCCCCCCCGTGCCAGAGAATTGCCTCCAACAAGTTGCGCGCCCGGCCATCGTGTAAAAATTCAGTTTTTGAGGAGACCGCCGCGGTAGCTCCTATACCCCAGAGAGGGGCGGTGCGCCACTCCGAGCCGTTGGCTAGAAACTCCGGGCGATGATCAGCTAAGCCCTCGCCCATATCGTGAAGCAATAGATCTGTGTAAGGCCATATCAACTGGCCTGCCTGCTCGTCAGCGGCATCTTGCTCAGTGATAAAGCTCGGCTGATGACAACCGGCGCAACCACTGTCGTAAAATACTTTTTTCCCGGCTAATACTTGAGAATCTGCAACATTTCGGCGCTTAGGTACCGCGATATTGCGGACAAACAAATCCAGCATCTGCGACATCTGCTGCGCCACTTCCAGGCCTCCTAAATGCGCCGAGCGGCCATCCGCAGCTTGCAGGCACTGCTGTTGCGCCACTGTACAGTCGCCCTGATAGGCATCCTTAAACAACGGTGTTGATAAACCCATATCCGTGGCGAAGGCGGCGCTATTTTGCTGGTTGAGACTAGGGCTTCCCGCTTTCCAGCCAAATCGGCCTAACACTATCGACTGACTACTGTGCTCCCATACTCTGTTGGGCCGACCGGAAATACCTTCTGCACTGCGCTCTTGCGCCTCTGCCAGAGACATAATATCCCGTTCACTGATCGCCTCTAACAAACCCAAACCAAGCATAGGGTTAGCAATTCTTACCGAGAATTTAGTGTCTGGATGCAGTGGCCCATAGTTCAAATCTGCCAGACTGTAGCTTGGCATACGCAGTGACACCAAAGTACCATCGGCCAAGGTTAGCGGCTGCTCTGTATAACTGATACTGATTCGCCCCTCGGCCGGCATCCCCTGCAAGGCAAAGTCCTGTAACTGCGCACCGTAGGTCGGCTCGGCAATGAAAGGTACTTCGCCACTGGCCAGCAGCGCTCGCTGTTGCTCATTTTGCGGCTCAATACTCAGGCGCATCAACATCGAAATAGCGTTATCTATCGGCCAGTTCCCCTCGGGCACATGGCCCCGTCCACCGCGAATATGACAGCCCATACAAGAGCGCGCATTGTGCAGAGGGCCCAGACCATCACTTGCCTGGGTAGAGGAGGGTGAAAATACCCAAAATTTGGCAAAGATACTTTCGCCAATTTTAAAATCCAGCTTATTCGCGAATGACAAATTGGCGGCGGGCTGTAGAAAAGCGTTCTTACCGCGTTTGCCACTGCTGCCTGCTCCTCCTGGTAAATGCTCATAAAGCTGTGCGCGGGAAAAATCCGTGGCTGCCTCTGGTACTGCAGCCACAGTATTAACAGCACCTAAAAGGGCAGCGAAGAATATTAGAGAAAAAAGATAATGATGCAAGTTTTAACCTATTAAACGGATGATATTATTAACTAATTAGCGATATCAGTGGATTAAAGAGTGCTATTGAAGACTTATTGACAAGCTCCACCGAGCACTATTGAGTGGCAGACATGGCCCCGCCACTCACAACTGCCCTCAAAGCAAAAAAGCCCGCCGAGAAACTCGACAGGCTTTTAACTTCAAACAGTCACTCAGGCCAACTATTATCCAGCGGTGATGCTAGCCGGATCATCTAAACTGTCAGAACCTTCAAGCTCAATGTCACTTAGCTTAAGTACATTGATTGCCGCTTCAATAGTCTTGGTCTGATCAGTTAAAGCATCCACTACATCTTGAACGATAGCGTTGCCTGCAGTGTTTCCAGAGCCAATCAGCACGTCAAAAGTGTTGCCTTTTTGTGCTTGGTCAACCATAACCTGCATATAGTCTTGAGTGGCGTTTAGCTGTGAGTTCAACTTGCTATCTACAGCAGAATCGGCAGCGGCCACCAATGCAGAAAGGCTAGGTCCTTTTAGCAAAGTACCATCAACACGGCGGTATTCACCTGTGTATACATTCTTTATGCTCATTGCATCATAGAAATGCGAAAAGTGTGTATTGTCTGAGAAGCAATCATGCTCTTCTTCCGGATCGTGAACGATAAGCCCAAGCTTAATGCGCTCACCTGCTAGTTCTCCATAGGACAAGCTGCCCATGCCGGTAAGAATAGTTGCCAATCCTCCCCTCTCGCCTTTAGCGGCAAGTTCTACACGAGCAGCGCCGTTCGGCTGCCAGTTAGTTGCCATCTCTTGCAAATCGGTAACCAGTAACGCTGTAGCCGCGTTCAGGTAATCACGACGACGATCACAGTTGCCATTTGTGCAATCTGTTAAGCTGTAATCGGTAGCCGCTCGGTTGCCCGCGCCTTGGTCAGTGCCATTCAAATCCTGGCCCCAAAGCAAAAATTCGATCGCGTGATAGCCGGTCGCTACGTTTGATTCAACTTCATCGATCTCTTGTAACTTCTCACCAAGCAGCTGAGGTGTAATCTTAGATGCATCAATTTTGACGCCTGCGATAGAAAGCGACTTGTTAGCGATAACGTTAGCGGCGTAAAAAGGATTTTCATCTGACTCGGCACCATAGCTTGAGTCTACATAGTCAATCAACCCTTCATCAAGCGGCCAGGCATTAACTCTCCCCTCCCATTCGTCAACAATTGCATTACCAAAACGGTAAGCTTCTGTTTGCTGGTAGGGAACACGTGCAGCAATCCAAGAATTTTTAGCCGATTGCATAGTGGCTTCTGTAGGATTATCTAAAAATGCGGCAATGTTTACTTCTAGATCTCTGGCCGTTTTTAAAGAATCTTCAAAAGTTGCCTGTGCGATATCGCCATAATGCTTGATAACCGCCGCAGCAGGTGTTGCTGCTTGTGCTGCAGATGTCATTGCGATAGCAACAGACAAAGCAAGTGCCGAAAAAGATTTCATGAATTAACTCCGTGTTTTTTTAGTTAAAGACGTTATTGTAAAACAAGGCGCAATCATAAATGATAACGAATATCATTACAATAACGATTTAGATACTCGGTTAATCAAAACTGACTGGCTACGGCGTTGATATTGCGACTCTTAATAGAGTATTTAGTAAAGATCAGTAATCAAACAGCGCATTTCTGCGAAAACTAAACCAATTATGTATATAATCTGCTAACTCATTTATGACGGTATTTGCATAGATCATTTTGATCTAAAAAGCATGTTTAATATGCTTTGCATATCGGATAATATTCTATTAATGTTGTGCTAAAGATATTCGCTATCTAGGCCGAGCTAGGGGCAGAGCATTTGCTGCCCCGCTAACCTATATAAGCGCCGAATGGCTTGAATTGTTTTTTAGCGCCCAGTGTAATTAAGAATCGCCTATGAATACGGTTATTTATCCCGGAACTTTCGACCCTATCACCAACGGTCACACCGACCTGGTAGAACGCGCCTCACGGCTTTTTGACAGGGTTATTGTCGCAGTAGCTTCCAGCCCTAAAAAGCAGCCGCTATTGCCCATCGATGAAAGAGTTAGATTGGCTAAACTCGTCACTAACCATCTAGACAATGTCGAAATTATCGGTTTTAACTGCCTGCTTGCGGATTTAATCCATAAAGAACAGGCTAATATAATTTTACGCGGCCTGAGAGCCGTCTCGGATTTCGAGTACGAATTTCAGCTCGCCAATATGAATAGGCACTTGGCGCCTCAGGCAGAGAGTTTGTTTTTAACCCCTGCAGAGCATTTATCATTTATTTCATCTACTTTGATTAGAGAAATATCCAGATTAAACGGCGATGTCAGCAAGTTTATCCACCCCGCTGTTGAAGCTTCGCTTATCGAGCACCACCAGCAAAAGCACTAATTTTCTTATTCAAGGGCATATAAATGCCTACTTTAAGCAAATTAGTATTAAAATATTAGAACCCTGTATAGCATCACCCGACAGTGCTGCTAAAAGTGAATTGCGCCACTCATGTGAGCAATGAGGTAGAAAATGTCCTTAATAATTACCGATGAATGCATCAACTGTGATGTCTGTGAACCTGAGTGTCCCAATGAGGCGATCACCCCAGGTGAAGAAATTTACGAAATTGATCCCAATAAGTGCACTGAGTGTGTGGGACATTACGACACTCCGCAATGTGTCGAAGTGTGCCCGGTAGATTGCATACCTAAGGACCCTGATCACGAAGAAACTGAAGACGAATTAATGATTAAATACACGGCTTTAACAGCCTAATTTTGGATTTATCCCTCAGTGCCAGACAGTGTTTTGGCGTCCGCGCACTGAGTTTCTGTTGAACAGTTAGCAACTACTAGTGATCGTTACTGTTGTACTTGCTGCGCTATGGGGCAGTGATACCGACAACAAAATTGATCGTTAGTACTTACCAACTAATACAGTAGTGATCATTAACGAAAATCGGTTTTGACTAAAAGTTTATGCAGCTCAAATTGCTGATCTAGCAACTCCCCGATAATATTGCCATCGACTAAGTGATGCGCATATTGCATATGTAGACAGCGTACTTTATCCCACTGCGATATACCGCCAATACCATAGCGCTGAAACATTTCACTAAAACCACGCTGCTCAATAATCGCTCTATCTTCCACTGTCATTTGCTGTAGCCGCTTGTCGACATACTGCTGTTGGTTGGCGAGATACTGGGATTTCAGCTGTTCATCTGTGGCAATTTTTTGCTCTACCTCTTTGACCCAGCCCTGAGTTTCTATGCTGCCAATGGCCTTGGATAAATCCTTGCTGCACAGCCAGTACAATGTCGGAAATGGCTTGCCATCTACTATGCTGCGCATTTGCAGTACAACTGGCACCGTGTTTTCCGCCCTGGCGGCGATCGCTACTATGCCCTGAGGCTCACGACCAATTTGTTGGCGTATAATGTCTTTATCTGTCTCTGTTATCTGCAAAATATTCTACTCTGGCTATGCTGTTATAAATACCGGGCAGGTGACAACAAGGGCTTTCAAGTTGCTGCAATATGCGCCGGTTAGTATATATTTAGACGTGCCCGTACTCTTCACCTTGGCCCAACCAACGCCGGGTGATAGCTTCAACCAATTGTTGGTTAGTATTCACTTGCATTGCCAATTGCTGAACTTGCTCTAACAAGTCTGCGTCACGTTGTAGGTCTGCGATCCGAAATTGCATCTCGCCAGTCTGGCGTGTGCCCAATACTTCACCGGGGCCGCGGATTTCCAAGTCTTTTTCGGCAATTAAGAAGCCGTCATTGGTATCGCGCATTATCTTTAGTCGCTTCTTGCCCACTTTCGATAACGGCGCACGATACAGCAACAGACAAAAACTCTCAACTGAGCCTCGCCCTACTCTGCCGCGCAATTGATGCAATTGCGCCAGCCCTAATCGCTCCGGGTTTTCAATGATCATGACACTGGCATTTGGTACATCTACACCTACTTCTATAACGGTAGTGGCCACTAACAAATCAATCTTCGCAGTATTCTCTGGGTCACCTTTAAACTGCTGCATGATAGTCTGTTTTTCAATCGATTTCATGCGCCCGTGAATTAGTCCTATATTAAACTCAGGTAGCTGTAGCCGTAGCTGCTCGGCGGTCACTTCTGCTGCCTGACACTGCAGCAACTCTGACTCTTCTATCAAAGTGCATACCCAGTAAACCTGACGTTTTTCCCTACAGGCAGACCTGACCCTCTCAATCACTTCATCACGGCGCTCATCGCTAATCACCACCGTGTGCACCGCTTTCCTACCGGGCGGTAACTCATCAATGATCGAGCAGTCCAAATCGGCATAGGCACTCATTGTCAGTGTTCTCGGAATGGGAGTAGCAGTCATGATCAGCTGATGCGGCGAGCGCACTCCGTCACGTCCTTTTTCGCGCAAACTCAATCGCTGGTGCACGCCAAACCTATGCTGCTCATCAATTACAGCCAGCCCCAAGTTGTAAAAACGCACTTCCTCCTGAAAAAGTGCGTGAGTACCCACTATCACCTGCGTCTCGCCATTGGCGAGTGCCTCTAGCTGAGACACTCTTTTTTTCCCTTTTATTTTGCCGGTTATCATGCCTACTTTTATCTGTAGCGGCTCCAGCCAGTTTTTAAAGTTTAGATAATGTTGTTCCGCCAGAATCTCAGTTGGCGCCATGATGGCCGCCTGAAAATTATTCTCTACAGTTTGCACTGCTGCAAAAGCTGCCACTATGGTTTTACCAGAGCCGACATCTCCCTGAATCAATCGGAGCATCGGTAGCCCCTTACTTAAATCAGAGGCAACCTCCACTCCCACCCTTGTTTGCGCATTGGTCAGGCTGAAAGGAAGTTGCTCCAGTAATGCGGCACATGAACCCCCAGGAGAGCTCAGCGCATGGCCGCCATCGCACTGGATTTTCTGCCTTAAATTAAGTAGCGTTAAATGATGTGCCAATAGTTCCTCAAAGGCCAGCCTGCGCTGTGCAGGATGCATCCCCAGAGCCAATAACTCTCTGTCCGCCTCGGGTGGAGGTGCATGCAGATACTGCAGTGATTTATGCAGCTGCGGCAGTGACCACTGTACCCTCAGCTCTTTTGGTAACAGCTCTGCCAACTCACCGGAGTCAAGCCACAATAGCGCCTGAGCCATTAGGGAGCGAACTCGGTTTTGCTGCAAACCCTCTGTCATTGGGTATACCGGAGTTAGACACTCCTCTATTGCAGTGTTTACCGCGGCATCGATACTTTTATACTCCGGGTGCACCATCTCCAGCCCATGTGGGCCCGGTCTTACCTCGCCGAAACAGCGCAGTAATTTCCCCACCTTTAAGTTATTTTTCTGGGCGGCGGAGAAATGAAAAAATCGTAATGTGATACTGCCACTACCGTCGTGTAAACGACACAACATAGTGCGCTTTTTGGAAAACTTGATTTCGCTGTTAACAACTTCTGCTTCGATGACTGCCTCATCACCAATCTGCAAAGAACCAATTTCCTTGACACTAGTGCGATCCTGATAGCGCATCGGCAAGTGAAACAGCAAGTCCTGTAAATTGTAGATTCCCAGGCGCTGTAGCTTATTGACCATAGCTGCGCCCACTCCTTTGAGGACACTTACCGAGGGGACTTTGTGATCACCGCAAGACATTATCATTGATTCTCCGCAGTATATTAAGCGAGCACAACAAGCAGATGGTCAGAGGCTCTGTTACACGCAAAGCTGTCTGCCATTCCAGCGTTACTCGATAGCGCAACTGCGTCAATGTCATATATAATCTCCCTCTGTAAAATACAACAGTCGCTGTACAACATTATTTGTCATGTAGCAGATTCGCGAAGTTCAAGCCCAAAGAGTAATTATTACCTATATAGCACTGTGCTTTAAAGTAATTTAATTCAGTTTAAAGGTTAAATATACCCAAACTATGGAAAAATATCGTATTTTGATTGCCGGCTGCGGTGATGTCGGCGGCGCTTTAGGAGAGCTACTGTCCAGGGAGCATCTGGTCTATGGGCTGCGCCGTAGAACTTCCCAACTGCCCTCGCAACTGCAGCCTATCGAGGCAGACTTGTCCGACCCCTGCACGTTAATAAACTTACCCGCTATTGATATTTTAGTCTATTGTGCCGCACCGCGCCGCGGTGTTTCTGGTGTCTATACCCAGACCTATTTGGATGGCTACCAGAACTTGCTGGCCGCCCTACCAAAGATGCCATCACATGTGTTTTTTACCTCAAGTACTTCGGTGTATGCGCAGGCTGAACATCAGTGGGTTGATGAGCAATCTCCAGCTATCGCAGACTCTGAGAAAGCGCAGATAATGCGTGCAGCAGAGCACCAGGTACTGGCCAGCCCCTGCCCTGCAACCGTCGTTAGGTTTAGCGGTATATATGGCCCGCAGCGGCTGCATTTATTCAATCAAGTACTGGCGGGCAAAGCATTGCTCGCTGACCCGCTGCAGTACAGCAACCGTATTCACCGAGATGATTGTGCCGGCGTACTAAAACATTTGATTAACTTAGTTGCACAAGGCAACAGTATAGCGCCTGTATATTTAGCTTCAGACTGTTCACCAAGCCCTATCAGCGACGTAATGGACTGGCTTGCCGATGAAACTGGCACAGCAGTTGAAAAACTAAAAAGCCTTCGCAGTACTACTAGCAAGCGCTGCGATAATAGCTTGCTACTAAAGTCTGGCTACCAATTTATATACCCTGATTTCCGCACAGGTTACCGGCAGATTATAGAATCCCTGTGACAGGATTAGTTCACTTGGGCTGATTTTTGTGTCACCGGCAGCTATTTTTTATGTGCAGCTACAAAAAGCTGGCTGTTACTGCTAAAATTGCGGCATATTATTTTTAAATTAGGGGTTATGTATGTCTGATCACGATCAAAACTTCAAAGATCGCTCTGGCCTTGGCTGGGTAATCATTGTGGTTATTGCACTAGCTTTTGTCACTATGCCTGTCACTATTGGCATCGTAAAATATGTCCTCTAGCACTACTGTTGCCTGATTTCTAGCGCAGATGGATTTATTCAAGATTGGGGTCATCGCAAAGATGACCGGGATCAGCGTACAAGCTCTGCGTTACTATCAACAGCGCGGGCTAATAAGCCCCAGACAACAACTTGAGTCTGGGTATCGCCTGTATTCAAAAGATGTTATTGAGCGTGTCCAGTTTATTCAGCGCTGCCAGAGTATCGGCTTTGCCCTGGAGGAGATCCTGGAGCTGCTCAATCTGCAGCAGGACCCCAGTGCTAAGGCTGCCCAGGTTAAACAGCGAGTGGACAGCAAAGTACATTTAGTGGAACAGAAACTGATTGAATTAGAGCAGCTAAAAATTTCACTTAAACAGCTTTCTGCAAGCTGTTCAGGAGAAGGTAATATTGATGACTGCCCTATTATCAGCAATTTATGGAGCTAGTACCGCTATTTAGCGGTCAGAGTCTGCACCCCATCTGCACAACCCATCAATAACAAATCGGCGTTGCGCTGAGCGAATAGACCATTAGTAACCACGCCGACAATGTTGTTGATCTTAACTTCCAGAGCTTTAGCATCGCTGATGTCTAAGTCTTCAACGTCTAATATAACATTGCCATTATCTGTTACTACTCCTTGCCTATACACGGGCTGAGCATTTAGTTTGGCCAGTTCGCGTGACACGTAAGATCTTGCCATTGGAATCACTTCAACCGGCAGCGGATAGTCACCTAGTACCTCTACCTGCTTAGTGTCGTCGACTATGCAGATAAACTCCTTAGCCACTGCTGCAACAATTTTTTCTCTGGTCAGCGCTGCTCCTCCACCTTTGATCAAATTCAATTGCGGGTCGAACTCATCTGCACCATCGACATAAACGACCATTTCATTGATATCGTTAAGCTCCAGCACTTCTATCCCCAGGTCCTGTAGTCTTTTAGCAGACTCATCGGAGCTGGCGACAGCACCCGCAAATAAATGCTTAATTCCAGCCAGCTCTGCGATAAAGAAATTTGCTGTTGAGCCTGTGCCAACACCCACTATGCTCTCTTTATCTAACTTAGGGGTTATGTATTCAATCGCAGCTTTTGCCACTGCCAACTTCAATTCATCTTGGGTCATAATAGGTATCTTTCAGCTGATTTTTGCGGCAATTATACCGACTTACAGCCACGTCTGACAGGGATCATTAACGCTATAATTTTCCTGCGTGAGAAACACCGGAAATGGTAATTATTTACCCATCAACAGAGTTTTTGTCAACACCTATAGACGGGGCTTACCCCAGCTTGTAGCATTGACCTAATTCTGGGACTCCCCATGGTTTATGCACTCTCTAACAACTGACGATAGAACTATTACAATGCCTAATCCGTACATAAAAAAGATCCTCAAAGCCAGAGTATACGATGCTGCAATAGAGACTCCGCTGGAACAAGCTAAAGTTCTCTCTAAACGTATCGGCAATACTGTGTTTTTTAAGCGTGAAGACCTTCAGCCCGTCTATTCATTCAAAGTGCGTGGCGCCTATAATAAAATGGCCCAGCTAAGTGACGCGGAGCGTGCCCGAGGGGTAATTACCGCATCTGCTGGCAACCACGCTCAAGGTTTGGCTATGTCAGCTAAAATTATGGGTGTTAAGGCAATCATTATCATGCCGACCATTACTCCAAGTATTAAAGTGGATAATGTTGTAGCACTAGGCGGTGAAGTTGTTCTGTTCGGCTCAAGTTTTGATGCGGCCAAGAAGCACGCCGAAGATCTAGCTGCAGAGCATGGATATACTTACTGCCCGCCTTTCGATGATCCCGATGTGATTGCGGGCCAGGGCACTATTGCCATGGAGATTTTGAAGCAGCACAGCGGCCCTCTGGACGCTATTTTTGTACCTGTAGGTGGTGGTGGCCTGATTGCAGGAATTGCGGTGTACATAAAATATTTAAGCCCAGAAACCAAAATCATCGGTGTTGAATCCAGCGAATCAGCTTGTCTGAAGGCCGCTTTAGATGCTGGGGAAAGGGTGATATTACCTCATGTCGGCATCTTCGCCGACGGTGTTGCTGTGGCCCAAATAGGTAAACACCCTTTTGCAATTGCACAACAATATGTTGACCAGGTAATTACCGTTAACACCGATGAGATTTGTGCTGCCCTTAAAGACATATTCGAAGACACCCGCTCAATCTGCGAACCATCAGGGGCGTTGGCGGTGGCTGGACTAAAAAAATATGTCCAGCAAAACAATGGCCTTGGCGAAACCTACATTGCCATTAATTCTGGTGCAAACATGAATTTCAGCCGCTTGCGTCACATAGCTGAACGCACAGATTTAGGAGAAAAGCGCGAAGCACTAATTGCCGCCCAGATCTCAGAAAAACCCGGCAGCTTTCGACACTTCTGTAAGACCCTAGGCGAGCGCAATATTACCGAGTTCAATTATCGATACTCTGACACTGAAGTAGCCAATATATTAGTGGGTGTCAGCACTGATCCCCACGGCAATGAAAAGCAACAGCTTATCTCTGATTTAATCTCGGCGGACATCCCGGTTGAAGATCTGTCCGATAATGAGATTGCAAAAATTCATATACGCTATATGGTCGGCGGCCACTCACAAAAGCCACTGCAAAATGAGCTTGTGTTCCGTTTTGAATTTCCGGAAAAGCCGGGAGCTCTGTTAAAATTTCTTGATACCGTAGGCGGGCGCTGGAACATATCGATGTTCCACTATCGTAATCACGGATCAGATTTTGGCAGGGTTTTAGTTGCAATGCAGGCCGAGGAAAATGAAAAAACCAGTATAATCAATTTCTTAGACGAAGTTGGTTATTACTATACTGAAGAGACACACAACAAAGCTTTTAAGCTGTTTTTAGGGTAAACCAATAGCAGGAACAGGCTATTACCAATATGTCGCCTGGAGGCCCTCCAGGTGTCATTTATACCAATAACAACAATAATATTGGATTATTTACCTGCTACTGCCCGCAGTTGTCGGTTTGGTACTTCTGCTGAGTAATTGAAGTCAGGGCTAAAGAATGCTTTTAAGGTAAATACTAACATAGAGATCAGGCCCCAGCTCAATCCTACTACTACACCCACATCCATGATTCCGCGCCAGGGCATTGGCATATGTTCAACTACTTGAACAAGCAAGATAATGCCTATGCTTAAACAGATAATAAATATAATACGTCGGCGCTCAGCATCGAAGAAGCCCATACAAAACAGTGGGGCTAAAAGCAATCTTTTGTAAGTGACATTTTCAACCAAAAAGTAAATCCTTGCGGCCACTCTCGGTGAAAAGCCTTTTTGAAACCCTTGATAACCCTCGTAGTAACCCATAAATAAAACCCAGAGCAACATTACCAGCCAATGATATAACTCGAGTTCTATGGCCACTAATTGCCAGCTGATGATTGCCAACTTGAAAATGGCGCTTGCCAAAAACAGGCAAACCCCAACAAGGCCCCAAGCCGCCGCTATACGTCCCAACACATTATCACACCCAAAAAGCTAGATTATAGCAATTACTGTTATATTTTCCTATGAAATTCTGCCGACTATACTCAGCAATTAAAAGTAATATAATTGCATAAAATCAACTAGTTGCGTGCATTAATTGATATTACATATGGCGTCTAAACTTAAACCTTGATCAGACATAATTTATTGGCTGGTTCTAGATGCTTGTTGCTATTAGCCTATTGATCGTTGTAAGTTATTGGGAACAATACTTTACAGCAATACAAACCACGAAGATGACCTACACTTCAATCTCCAGAGCTTGTATATATCTAAGTTTCCAGCTCAGATAGTACATAATTACCCACAGTAGTTTCACGTGAAACTCTTGTGGGTAACTCTTAGCAGACCAAGGTAACTTGGTAATATACTTAGCTTTTCACTTTTGACATCTTTTCAAAACAGTCAACTGCGATAGCATTAACACTGCCTGTTGTGAAATTATCATCTCCATCCAAGCTACCGACGTCACGTCCCATCAATAATGCTAAACACTGGTCCACGGACTCCACTACATAGATAAAAAACTGTTCTGCTTTTACCGCATCTAATACTTCTTTTTTCAACATCATATTTCTAATGTTAGCCTTAGGCACTATTACAGCTTGAGGGCCACCGGCAAATCCCCGGCGCTTACAAATTTCAAAAAAGCCTTCAATTTTTTCATTCACCCCCCCTATCGCCTGAACTTCACCATATTGGTTTATAGACCCAGTGATAGCAAAAGTTTGCGATATGGCAATTTTGGTTAAAGAAGATATCAGCGCACAAACTTCTGCCAGTGATGCACTGTCCCCATCAATAGCACCATAGGACTGCTCCATCGCAATGTTTGCCGAAATTTTAATCGGAAAACCTTTGGCATATTTATAGCCTAAGTAACCAGAAAGTATCAATACACCCTTGGAGTGAATCGACTGGCCTAAATCGGCCTCACGTTCTATATCCAGGATACCTTGCTCTCCAGGAAACACAGTTGCTGTTATCCGAGCAGGGGTACCAAAAGACACATCGCCAACTTGCAAAACTGTTAAACCATTACATTTACCTATCTGCTTGCCCGCTGAGTCTATCAGTACTACATTGTTCAAAATGCTTTCGTAAATCTTCTCGCTTAAACGTCCTGTTCGCGCCTCCTGTGCTTCTAAGGCCAAATTCACATGCCTATCTGTCACTAGCTCATCATCACCCTGAGCCCGTTTAAAATCCGCCTCACACAGCAAGTCGACAATGTTTCCAATATGTGATGACAACATCGCAGTGTCATCTGCACTGCGAGAGCTATGTTCAACCAAACGAGCGATAGCAGATCGGGTAAACGCAGCCAGCCCCTCCTGATCTGCCAAAGTCTTAATCAGACGAGCATAGTTGCGAACTGATTTATCGGTGCGCGGCACCGACTCATCAAAATCCACGACCACTCTAAAGGTTTTTT
The DNA here is from genome assembly GCA_002163025.1 of 'Osedax' symbiont bacterium Rs2_46_30_T18. Taxonomy (GTDB): domain Bacteria; phylum Pseudomonadota; class Gammaproteobacteria; order Pseudomonadales; family Balneatricaceae; genus Rs1. Next base: position 2,212 of record MABF01000327.1, on the reverse strand, counting down.
CAAAATCGGGATCAAATCCTTGTAACACATAATATGTGTTTCGTGAGCCCACTAAGGCAACTTTTACTTTTAACTCAACGGGCACCGGACTTTGCGAGATTGAGCTTGCAGCAGCGGTATCAGCTAGGGGATGCTCAATACGCAGCTCATGTGCTTTCAACGCTCTTTTTAGCGCTGAGTAAACGTGCGGCATTTCCAACAGTTTCTCTGCATCTAAAAGCAAGTAGCCGCCGTTGGCTTTGTGTAGAGCACCCGCTCTTATTCTTTGGTATGAAGTAGCCAGTGCAGCCAGCTCGGTTACGTACTCTACTCTGCCAAACAAATTTTCATAGGTTGGATGCGCCTCGTAGATAACCGGAGCACCCTTAGTCTTACTGTTATCAACCAGCAAATTGATGCCGTACCACTCTTGCAGCATCGCACGTCGCGATGTATCAGTTAACAGTTCCGACGACTTTTCATCATGTAAAAAATCATCGGCATTATTGGCCACATGCTTAAGCATATCCTTATAGTAATCAATCAGTTTCGGACGATCATTGTATGTTTGCTTGATTTTATCTAACAGTGGTTCTACTGCCTGAATTGCGGTATCTGTCTCTAGCCGTTTTAATTTTTCTGCTGCTTCTCGTCTCCATACAGGCAGAGATGTCAAACTTTCTCCTAAAATATCTTCCAGCTTAGATATATTCAGACTGAAACTCTGACGCAGCTCTTCGTCAAGCTGAGAAAATTGCGCCTCGTCCATGGCCTGGCCTTCACTGATAGGCGTAAAGCCAATAGTCCCACCGTCTCTGTATAAAGCTATACTGTGCTCCCTTGCCTGCTGTTCTACATTGTCAATAGCCTGATCATAGAGCGAGTTAAAGTCCTTCTCTATCTTGCTCTTTTTCCTCTGAAAATTTGGACTCTCATACGCCGCGGGGAGCTGTGTAGCAATCGCTTCAAGCAGGGCCAGGTTATCCCTCTTTAATTTGACAGCTTTACCAGCCGTTAAATGAATCGCAATCGGTGACCGCCCCTCCTCAAAATTATTTATGTACACCCAATCGCTAGGCTTACGTTCTTTCTTAGCTACACTCTTCAACATGTCCATTGCAAAGGAAAAACGCCCAGTGTGCGGGTTACCCATAACAAAGAAATTATAGCCGGGCCGACGCATGCCGACACCAAAAGTCATCGCTTCCAGCGCGCGGCTTTGACCAAAGAAACCACTGAATTTTTCGAGGGTAGAAGTATTTTTGAAAGGAAGTAATTCGAGTTCACAGCTTTTATATAACTGATCGATCGTTAAAGGTAACAAATTTTTCATGACATATACCCCTAAGTGAAAAACTGCTCGGCATCAAATTGACACCAGGCAACTTCAACTGCGTAGAAATATTTCATATCTTAGGTAAATTTTACCCATAAACATAGTATAAAAACAGATAGATACACTAGTATTTTAAAAAGCCCTGCATACTGCGGACACCACCCGATGCCCGGTCACAAAACAGTTGAGTGCATCAATACAATATAGACACTCAATTTAACGATATGTCAGATTATTAAATTATTTTTGTAACTCATCTCTCAAGCGGGTAATAACCTGCGCAGTATCCGGCTTGACCCCACGCCATAATCTAAAAGATTCCGCTGCCTGTTCAACCAGCATTCCAAGACCGTCTATACATTTTTTAGCACCTAAATCTTTGCCCCACTGATTAAAAACAGTTACTTGCGAGCCATACATCATGTCGTACAAGTAGCTTCCAGTGCTTACTAACCCATCAGGTATTGGCGGTAACTCATTGTTTAGAGAGGCAGAAGTACCATTGATGATTAGATCATAATGACCTTCTAACTGCTGGTATTCGCAACAGTTCAGCGTATATATATCGGAAAAAATAGTGGCTAATTCTAATGCTTTAGACAAAGTACGATTCGCTATCGTAATACTGGAAGGCCGTTCAGCGATAATAGGTTGCAACACTCCCCGCACAGCGCCTCCTGCACCTAAAATTAGTATTTTCTTATCGGCCAACTGATATCCATTATTACTGATCAGATCCCTGACCAAACCGATGCCATCCGTGTTATCGCCTTGTATTTGACCGTCTTTTATCCACAAGGTGTTAACTGCTCCCGCTAGCCTGGCCGCATCGGAGAGTTGATTTGAAATATCCCATGCCTGCTGCTTAAAAGGCACTGTGACGTTCAATCCACAACC
>MABF01000351.1 GCA_002163025.1 'Osedax' symbiont bacterium Rs2_46_30_T18 | reverse complement strand
TGTGAAAATGTAGGGTTGCATAAATCGCAAATGCCTTGGGTTTGGGACAAACCAAAGTATGAGGGTATGGAAGCTGGGAATTTTGTTTCAGCATTAAAATGCAGTGCATTGCCCTCTATGTAACAAGAGATCCACAGTAGTTTATGCTCAGGCTCAGCAATGATAGAAAGTGTCGGCAGGCACTTTTGCAGTGTTTGCGCTTTTTCAGCTTCTACAAGCCAGGCAAAATTATCAAAAGCTGTTATTGCCTCGCTGTGACTGACGTCAGTAACAGTGTCGAACTGTTGGTGGCTATGATGTGCATATTGGAAATTAAGATCCATAGCTAACTCCTTTGCTTTACGGTACAGCAATTAAGTTTTGTGTTTTCTGTGCGAGCGGGAAAAGCGCTCTTTAACCTACATGTTACAACACTATGATAAGTGCGTACCAAAGATGCGCAAAACAACTCGTTTTTTGACCCGTTTTTTACTGCATCAGCCTCAACACAGAACAGACATACCCATTATTGTTACTGTCAAATTGTTGCACTACTTTAAAGCCGGCACTCTCATACAACTTTCGGGCGATGCTGTTACCCTCCAGTACATAAGTGGCAGCTTTAGCGTCAATTACAGCCAGGCCATGCTGTAGCAACTGTCGTCCAACCCCCTGGCCTTGAAAGCAAGGATCAACATACAACCAGCTCACTTCGGCTTTATCGGTACCGACAAAACCAACGACTTTGTCTTCGATACAAGCGACATGTTTTATAGAGCGCTTAAAAGCCAGAATATCAGGCTTATCTTCAGCCAAAGGTACAAATGCCCGGGCATCACAAGATCCTATTAACTCTATGAGACGCGCTTGATCGTGAATATTGCAGGTTACAAGCCAGTCCGTATCCAGGTAATTTCGAATCGTCAATTTAAGCAATACATTTTCCTTTGAACCTTTACTGATCTTCAAACAATACTCAGAGCGTCTTTCTATAAATCTACTGCTGATAACTATAAACTACAACATGAGCATAGGAGAACCAGAAAACTCTTGGCCAAACTTAAGCCAGCAATTACCAATACCGAAACAAACATTAAATATT
>MABF01000046.1 GCA_002163025.1 'Osedax' symbiont bacterium Rs2_46_30_T18 | reverse complement strand
CCCTCTACCACAGCTAGCATCAGATTAGCAGTGGCACTGGCGGTGGTTTCGGTGCGCAGTCCCTCTTTTAGTTCAGCTTCGCGCAGCACTTGTTTTATCTGAGTTTCCAGGCGCTGGAAAAACTGATGAATGCTGGCGCGCAAGCGTTCGGATTCACCGGCCAGCGCATCGCCGGTTAAGATACGTGCCATGCCTGGATTGCGCTCCACAAAGGTCAATACCAATGTCAGTATCTGCTCGCACTGGCGCGCAGAAGGCGTGTCTGAGTGAGTGATCATATTAGTGCGCGAGAAAATCGTCTCTTCGATAAAGTCGATTAAACCTTCAAACATTTTTGCCTTACTCGGAAAATGACGATAGAGCGCCGCCTCGGAAACTCCGACATTTTTCGCCAGTGCCGCCGTGGTGATTCGCGAGCCCGGATCACTTTCCAGCATGGCCACTAAACACTGCAATATCTGTTCGCGTCTGGATGTTTTAACTGTTTCAGTCATTGTTATTATCTTTCCAAGTTAAGCTTGAGTAGTAGCGTCAGTCGCTTCGCGGGTAATTAACGTGCCGACACCCTCGTCGGTAAATATTTCTAACAGACAGGAGTGTTCGACCCGTCCATCGATTATATGGGCGCTATTTACACCGGATTTAACCGCGTTTAATGCACAGCCTATTTTTGGTAACATGCCGCCGTGAATAGTACCATCTGCTATCAGTGCATCGACTTCTGAGGTGGTCAGGCCGGTAAGTACTTCACCTTCCTTATTGAGTAATCCGGCGATGTTAGTCAACAAAATTAACTTTTCGGCGCCCAGTACTTCTGCGACTTTGCCAGCGACTAAGTCGGCATTAATATTATAGGAAGTACCCGCTTTATCGACGCCAATCGGCGCTATTACCGGAATATAGTCAGAGGAAGTCAGCATATTCAGAAGCTCAGTGTTAACGCTCTGTACTTCGCCAACATGGCCTATATCGATGATTTCTGGTACCGACATTTCCGGGGTTTTATGTTTTACTTTCAGTTTAGTAGCTTTGAGCAAATTACCGTCTTTACCGGTAAGGCCAATTGCCTTACCGCCATTTTGATTGATCAGGCCGACAATCTCTTTATTGACTAAACCACCGAGTACCATCTGTACCACGTCCATGGTTTTAGAGTCCGTGACGCGCATGCCGTTGATGAAGTGCGACTCAATGTTTAGCTGCTCCAGTAAGCTGCCTATTTGCGGGCCGCCGCCGTGAACGACAATAGGATTGAGGCCAATAAGCTTCATCATCACTATGTCGCGGGCGAAGCTCTGCTTGAGCTTTTCGTCGGTCATGGCGTTGCCGCCGTATTTGATCACAATGGTCTTGCCAACAAACTGCTGGATGTAAGGTACGGCAGTGCTAAGTACCTCGGCGGTATTCATAGCCTGCTTACGTGTTAAGGGCATAGCAATCATTTTCCTTTATCCTACCGGCTGCAATAGTTGCCGGGTATAGCCTGTTAATTTTAATTAAACCCTAAGCTGTTTACTGGCTTAGTAAGTTATATTCAGCTGTGCATCAATGCTGTGCAGTTGTTGCTGGAACTGCTGTCGAATACGCTGCAGTGCCTGCTCATTGCTGGCTTCAAATCTAAGTACCAAAACAGGGGTGGTATTAGAGGCACGTATCAGCCCCCAACCGTCGCTGTAGTCAACTCTTACACCGTCGATGGTATTCTTGTTGCCCTGTGCGTATTCGCCCTGTTGCATCTGTTCAATGATCGAGAACTTAGTGTCATCGCAGACATTGATGTTAATTTCAGGGGTGCTGATCTCTTCCGGGAACTGGTCAAAAATCTGGTCCAGGTCTAAATCACTGGCTGCTAATATTTCCAGCAATCGGGCCGCGGCGTATAGGCCGTCATCAAATCCAAACCAGCGCTCTTTGAAAAACACGTGGCCGCTCATTTCACCTGCCAGTAGCGCACCTGATTCACGCATCTTACGCTTGATCAAAGAGTGGCCGGTTTTCCACATAGTGCCTTTGCCACCGGCTTGGGTGATCACTTTGTGTAATAGTCTGGAGCATTTTACGTCGTAGATGATTTCTGCACCGGGGTTACGCGACAGGACATCTTGAGCAAATAACATCATCAAACGGTCGGCGTAAATCATTTTACCTTTAGGGGTCACTATCCCCACTCTGTCACCATCGCCATCAAAAGCCAGTCCGATATCGGCGCCTTGCTTTTTGACTTCTGCAATACACTCAAGCAAATTTTCCAGTTTACCCGGGTCCGGGTGGTGGTTGGGAAAGTTGCCATCAACTTCACAGTACAGTGGCGTCACTTCACAGCCTAAGGCCTTAATCAGTCCGGGGTTCATCTCACCTGGAATGCCGTTGCCACAGTCGACCACGGTTTTTAGTGGGCGCTTGAGTTTGATATCTTTAAGAATGCTCTGCATATAGTCGATGCGCACATCTTTGGCTTCGACACTGCCTTCGCCCTCAGAATAGTCTTCACTGAGCATGATGTCTTTGAGCTTTTGTATTTCATCCAAGGCCAGTGTATTGCCCGCTAACATCATCTTAAAGCCGTTGTAGTCTTTAGGATTGTGACTGCCGGTAATCATGATTCCGCTGATGCTGTCAGATTGATGAGCTGCATAATAGAGTACTGGAGTCGCTACAAAACCTATATCGCTGACATCCATACCGCCATCGAGTAAACCTTCGATCAGCAGTTGCTTTAAATGCGGGCTGGAAACGCGGCCATCGGCTGCCACACATAAATGGCTGACCCCTTCAGTTTTCGCCTGGGTGGCAAAGGCCCGCCCCAAGTGATAAACAGTAGCATCTGTTAATGCTGTGCCGACTACGCCACGAATATCGTAGGCTCGAAAAATATTATGATCAAGATTTTCTAGCTTATATGGCATTCTATAATTCCCTTTATGTTTATGCTCTACCTGAGGATCCAAATCCACCTTCGCCTCTGTGTGAAGCTGAAAAATCATCGACTACTTCAAATTCAGCTTGTACTACCGGTACCAAGACCAGTTGTGCGATACGCTCGCCCGGCTCCATAGTGAAAGTCGTTTGACCGCGATTCCAGCAGGAGACAAACAGTTGCCCCTGATAATCAGAATCTATCAAACCGACCAAGTTACCTAACACTATGCCGTGTTTATGACCCAGACCTGAGCGCGGTAAAATCATGGCACACAGGGCGGGATCTTCAATATGAATCGCCATGCCTGTGGGGATCAATTGTGTCTGTCCGGGTTCAAGGGTCAGCGATGTATCTAGGCAGGCGCGCAAATCTAGTCCGGCAGAGCCCGGTGTAGCATAGCTAGGCAGTGGAAACTCGGCGCCGATGCGCGAGTCGAGTATTTTTACTTGAAGTTTATTCATTATTATCAATTCTATGAGTCATTAATTGGGAGATATGACGGATTAGCTGTTGTGCTAATACCGCTTTACTGGCTTGTTCTAAGCTCAGTTGTTGTTTTTTACTGATCAGCGTCAGGGCATTTTCATCAGAGTTAAAACCTATCTCTGAATTTGCCACATCGTTGGCGGCGATCAAATCAAGATTCTTTTTTTCTAATTTTCCGCGGGCGTATTCCTGCATGTTTTCTGTCTCGGCGGCGAAACCAACAGTAAAGGGTTTGTTGGAGCGCTGAGCGACCGTGGCAATGATATCTGGGTTTTTTGTCAGCAGCATAGACATAGTCTCGGCGCTGCTTTTTTTCAGTTTTTGCTCTGCCGCTTGTGCCGGTCGAAAATCTGCAACTGCGGCGCAACCGATAAATATGTCGCACTCATCAATGTCTGCTAAGACACTGGATAACATCTGCTCTGCGCTTTCAACCATCACGCGCTCAACCCGCTCAGGGCAGGGCAATATCACCGGGCCACTGATCAGCTTCACTTTAGCGCCCGCTTCTACAGCCGCGACTGCTAGTGCATAGCCCATCTTGCCGGAACTGTGGTTAGAAATATAACGCACTGGGTCTATCGCTTCGCGAGTAGGACCGGCGGTTATATGCACTGTTTTACCGCTCAACAATTTAGTGGTGTACAGTTCAGCACTGAGCTTTGCGATAGCCCCAGGTTCTAACATGCGTCCGGGACCTACATCACCACAAGCTTGCTCACCGGCATCCGGGCCCCAAAACACTACTTGTTGCTGCAGTAGATCAAAGACATTGCTCTGGGTCTGGGTTGAGCGCCACATGGCTTGATTCATCGCCGGTGCCAACGCGAGAGTTGCGTCGCTGGCGAGGCACAAAGTGGTCAGTAAATCGTTGGCCATACCGCTTTTTAAACGGGCGATAAAATCGGCGCTGGCGGGTGCGATAACAATCAGGTCTGCCCACCTGGCCAGTTCTATATGACCCATGCCCGCTTCAGCTTCCGGGTCCAGCAGGGCAGTGTGTACCGGATTTCCAGACAGAGCCTGCAAGGTTAGAGGCGTTATGAATTCAGTCGCTGCGGGGGTCATTACTACGCGTACTTCGGCCCCGGCGGTTTTGTAAAGTCGAGTCAGTTCGGCACTCTTATAGGCGGCAATGCCACCGGTAATGCCGAGAATAATACGTTTGTTGGTAAGTCTTTGCATACCCATAGCGCCTTAAAATACGATGACTTTGATTGAGGTGGCTAAGATACCATCATGAATGCGCTTTTCGAAGGGGTTGAGCAGAAAATAGTAGATATAACTGCTAAATACAGAGAAGGGCTAAATATATGTCGGATAACAATAGACCGTTGAAGTGTAATAAGTGTGCGCGTAGAAAAGATAGCACACTTGTTCGCATGTACCACAGGCGTATGATAGTTGTTTGATAAAGGATTATCAGTGAGGTTTAGATGTCAATAAATGACTGGCCCGCCTCAGAGCGGCCTCGGGAAAAGCTATTGGCGAAAGGCGCGCAAGCGCTGTCAGACGCCGAGCTACTGGCAATATTTTTACGCACCGGCACTAAAGGGGTTAGCGCTGTGGATTTGGCCCGCCAGTTATTGTCCAGTTACGGTGGGTTACGGCAATTATTGGAGTCCTCACAAACACAGTTTTGCTCTGGCAGCGGATTGGGTCCCGCGAAGTATGCACTCCTACAAGCTGTTTTAGAGATGAATCGGCGTCATTTAAGCCAGCTATTAGAGCAGGGCTCTATCATGGACAGCCCGCATACAGTGCAGCAGTATCTGATAGCTCAATTGCGCCATCATCAAAGAGAGGTATTTGCCTGTCTATATTTAGATACTAAGCACAGTGTGTTAGGTTTTGAAATTTTGTTCAAAGGCAGCATCAACTGCGCGCAGATCCACCCCCGTGAAGTGGTTAAGTCAGCTTTGAGCTACAACGCCGCCGCGGTGATCTTTTCGCACAATCACCCCTCGGGGATTGCGGAACCTTCGCAGGCGGACCGTGAAATAACCCAGAGATTGACGCAGGCACTGGCGCTGGTAGATGTGACTGTCATAGATCATATTATTATCGGCAATGCAGAACCTGTATCTTTTGCAGAGCGCGGGCTGTTATAGGGGGAATTCAACCTGACAACTTTAATTCTACACCCTATAGTTGTCCGGGCGATTAAATAAAACTATTTCAGATTGTCGCTGGCTATTTGCATTGCCAGTCTGTAGTATACGCGGCTTCTATTCGAACTGGTTTGGGATTTCTGTCTATTAGTTACGGACGCTCCACCTGAGGCAATAATATTTTTTTTGCCGATAAGTATCAGAATAGATGTAACTTGTTCCTATATTGGAGTTTTAAAATGGCTAAAGTTTGTGTTGTTACGGGTAAGCGCCCAGTAACAGGAAACAATGTTTCCCACTCTCAACGTAAAACGCGTCGTCGTTTTCTACCGAACCTGCATTGGCATCGTTTTTGGGTAGAAGCTGAGAACCGTTTCGTACGTCTACGTGTTTCTTCTAAAGGCATGCGTATCATCGACAAGAAAGGTATTGATATCGTTCTTAAAGAAATTCGCGCTCGCGGCGAAAAGGTATAAGGAGCTAGACAATGGCAGCTAAAGGTAATCGTGAAAAGATTCGTCTAGTATCATCTGCTGGTACTGGTCATTTCTACACAACTGACAAGAACAAGCGTACCATGCCTGAGAAAATGGCGATCAAGAAATTTGATCCTGTTGTTCGTCAGCACGTTATGTA
>MABF01000119.1 GCA_002163025.1 'Osedax' symbiont bacterium Rs2_46_30_T18 | reverse complement strand
CGGTTTTCAGTAGTTTACGCTCTAAGCTATCAACCCCAGCGGCTACTTCGATGCCCGCGTCGCGTAATTGTACGGCGCTAACTTGCTCTGACTGGACTATCTCACCTATCACAGTGCGGCTGTTGCCGCCCTGGCTATAAGTGGCCTGCAGCACATCGGCGGGCCAAAAATGCGCCAGACCACGAACGCCGATTAACGCAATTAAACTTACGACCATTATTACACTGATGGCGACAGCACCGGCGTTTAGCCAGATCCAAGGTGAACCGGATTTAACCCAGCTGGAGATGGATGTTTTCATTTGCAATATCCTTTAACAGGCTAAACTTAAAGAGAGCCGTATTTGTTACGCAGCCGATGGCGAATAACTTCGGCGAAGGTGTTGACCACAAAGGTAAACAAGAACAGTGAAAAAGCAGCTAAAAACAATACTCTATAATGAGTGCTGGCCACTTCTGCCTCGGGCATTTCCACCGCAATGTTGGCAGCCAGAGTACGCATTCCCTCAAAGATATTGACATCCATGATCGGGGTATTACCGGTCGCCATCAGTACTATCATCGTCTCACCCACCGCCCGTCCCATACCTACCATCAGGGCGGAGAATATACCGGGGCTGGCTGTGGGTAGTACTACTCTTACTAAGGTCTGCCATGGAGTCGCTCCCAGTGCCAGAGAGCCGTAACTCAGATGTTTAGGGACTGAAAATATGGCATCTTCGGTGATGGTAAAGATGGTTGGAATAACCGCAAAGCCCATCGCAATTCCCACCACTAGCGCGTTGCGCTGATCAAAGGGAATCCCAGCTTCTTCGGTCAACCACTGGCGCAGATCCCCGGCAAATAACAGCTGTTCAACAAACTGCGCTCCGCTGATACCCACTAGGGTGGCTATTGCGACCACTGGAATTAACAGCGCTGCATCCCAACCCGGCGGAATGATGTTGCGCAGTCTTTTTGGCAGATTAGCCCAGGCGTAACCAAAGGCCAGAATAGCTGTAGGTATGGTTAACAGGCTGAGAAAAATACCGGCTAAGTTGGTCTCGATAAAAGGCGCCAGCCACAGACCTGCCAGGAAACCCAAGATCACAGTGGGCAGTGCTTCCATTAATTCAATTAACGGCTTAACTTTTCTGCGCATTGCCGGGGCCATAAAGTAGGCTGTATAAATGGCACCACAGATGGCCAGCGGAGTGGCCAGCAGCATCGCGTAGAAAGCGGCTTTGAGAGTACCAAAAGCCAGCGGCATAAGGCTGTACTTAGGTTCAAAGTCATTATTTGATGCAGAGGACTGCCAGATATATTCAGGTTGCTGATAGCCTTCGTACCAGACCTTCTCCCAGAGTGCCGCCCAGGAAATGTCCGGGTGTTCGTTATCAATATGCCAGAGTTGCAGGCTATTGTTCTGCTCGACCAGCAGTGCATTAGAGCGCGGGGAGTAGGCGATGGCTGCGGCGCCGCTGTCAGTTAAATTGGCGGTTAATACATTGCGATTAGCGGTGGTGTTGTACAAGCGCAATTCACCCCTGGCATCGACAGTGGCAAAGCCTTTGCGGCGGTGCTCCATGGCGATGACCGAAATGGCATTGCTGGAGCTCTCTAACTCTCTGATTTTTTGCAATTTCCAATCGTTCTGCGCATCTCTGACTAAAAACCACTGCGACAAGCGGCCCAGGCTATCGCCAATGATCACAGCATTGTCACCGAGTAACAGCGAAAAAGTTTGGATTGAATTTTTACTTGCTGCAATTACCTGACTAAGTTTTGCGCCGTTTTCTGCCTGTAGGTCAAAAACGGCGATTTTTCCCTGTTGTCCCGCCGCCAGTAACCAGCGATCTCCAGGTAACAGCAATAACTTATTAGCAGCAAAGTCGAATGCCGGAAGCTGCGTAGTCTGCGTATTGATTTCCCACTCCTGCGTGAACATATTCTCCTCAGCACTGATATTTGTCTGAGTCAAAGCGGTGTTAGTTCCTGCAACAATGGTCCAACTCTCATCATTTTTTGAAACCGCCAGTAGCTCAATTTTCGACTCGGCAACTTTTAGTGGTGCCTCGCCCAATGGGTAGCTTAAAGAGGGGGTAATGACCCGAATGTCATTGGGATAAGTGCTGCTGTACTGGTGTTTTACAATGCTGATTTCACCATTGTCGAAACCTATGGCAAAAATACCAGAGGCCTCTGAGACGACTGCAAAACTGGTTGCGGTGGCAGCCGTCGGGCCAATAATTATCTGCTCAGAGATTATCTCGCCGCTGCGAGCATCAAAAAATATAGCTTGCTGTTTATCGGTTATTCGCAGCCCTATTTCCGCTTGCTCTTCCAGTGCTAAATACCAGGTTTTCCCCTGACCGGGGTTCTGATAGGGCTGGCTGGCTGTTTGCTGGTGCTGCCAGGGCTGGATACTGGCCGCTTTGAACAATGGCATGATCTCGTACAGTAAATAAAAAAAGATCAGCAGTATCGCCACGATGATGCTTAGGCCGCCAACGGCGATGGAGCCAGAGGCCAGACGATTTTTAAAGGCGCGAAACTTTCGATTGCGAGCCATAGCCGGGGTATTAAAATCTATATCGGGAGTCTTTGAGGTTGAGGCGCTACTCATACTGGATATTCCAATTATATAATCTATGCGCTAAAGGTAAGTTATTTATGTGACAGAAATGTTACAGCTTGTCATATAGCCACAAAGTAGCTGATTAATTGTGCAGTTAAAGTGAGCTGGCTGTTGCCGGGGGGGATAAATCAGAGGAGACAAGAGGAGCAGGTGCTCCTCTCAGGTGTTGCTGGCTGTGAAGGCTTACAGGCCTAAAGCTTTCATCTGCTTAGCGACAACTTTAGCTGGCAGTGGGATATAACCATCTTTTACGACTACTTCTTGTCCTGATTTAGACATAACCATTTTCAGGAATTCACGCTCCATCGGTGGTAGTGCATGCCCAGGCTTCTTGTTGACATATACATATAGGAACCGCGCTAATGGGTAGCTGCCATTGACTGCATTGTCAGGGGTAGCCGCTACAAAAGCATTACCTTCTTTCTTGCTCAGCGCTAAAGCGCGAACAGAAGATGTCTTATAGCCAATACCTGAGTAACCGATACTGTTTAGTGAAGTAGAAACGGACTGTACTACTGAGGCAGACCCCGGCTGTTCGTTGACGCTGTTGCGGTAGTCACCTTTACACAGTGCTTTTTTCTTGAAGTAGCCATAAGTGCCAGATACTGAGTTGCGACCAAAGATTTGAATGTTCTTGTCGCCGATAGCACCGCTTAAACCAACGTCACTCCACTTGGTGATGTCAGTATCGCCGCCACACTTACGTGTAGACGAGAAAATAGCATCCAACTGAGGAATGCTCAGGCCTTTTACCGGGTTGTCTTTATGGACAAAGACTGCCAGAGCATCGATAGCGACTGCAACAGCCGTTGGCTTGTAGCCATATTTCTTTTCAAAAGCAGCGACTTCTTTGTCTTTCATTTTGCGGCTCATAGGCCCCATGTTAGAAGTGCCTTCTGTCAGTGCTGGTGGAGCCGTAGAAGAACCCGCCGCCTGAATCTGAATGTTTACGTTAGGGTAGTGACGCTTAAAAGACTCAGTCCAAAGTGTCATTAAATTGGCAAGAGTATCAGAGCCGACACTTGAAAGGTTTCCAGAAACCCCCGACGCTTTTTGATACAGCGGTAAGTCTTTGTCTAACAAGTCAGCTGCGTTTAGCGAAAAACCTGTAGTGCAGAGGGTGGCTACAGCCAGTAGTTTCATCATTGGTTTCATTTTTAAAGCTCCAGAAAGCTATTAATTGAATTATCATTGGTTTCGATACTGGCTACTTTAAGAGCAGAATGTGACAAAGCTGTGACAGCGTAAAAAAATAGCACAAAAAATATTTTTTTTAGTAAACTCCTCGCTTCAGGATAGTCAGCCAGCGCTAAATGCATATATACTAGTGGCTGTTTTTTCATCACTCGCAGCGATGTTAATAATAATTCTAAACTAGGTCTTAAACCTTACCTTCAGCTGCATCTAAGACTCTCATTATATTGGTATTTACAATGCACAGTTCTGATCAACCTCTAATGCCTAAGGGCGAACTAAGTTTAATGTTACCTGCTGACAGCCAGGCGACAAATATGTTTGGTGATGTTTTTAGTGGCTGGGTTGCCTCTAAGGCAGTCTTGTCAGCGGAGATACGCTCCAGCGAGTTAGCTAAAGGGCGAGTGGCGACAATTTCCGTAGGCGCTATGGAGTTCATGTCACCGGTATTGGAAGGTACTATCGTTAGCTTTTACACTGAAATGGTCGATCAGGGCAACAGTTCTATGACCATCAAAGTGGAAGTCTGGGGTAAGTGCCCGGATGGTACTGATATTAGAAAGATTTCTGAAACTAACTGTGTGCAAGTGGCTATTGATGGTCACGGACATATTCGCAGTTTGAGCTTCGGTCAATAGACCTGCTCACCCCAAGCTCAGGTTAGAGCGCACTAAGCTACTTTTTTTAGATGCGCTCTGCTATAAAGTTGTTAATTTTCTCCCACTAAATGACTGCCTCAGATCCCTGTTGCTTGCTCTGTTAGACTGCTATTGCTGCTGCATTGCCCGTCGCTGCTCGGCAATTTTTGTATTTTTAGTCGCCACTCTCACCCCGGGAAGTAATACAGCCTCAGCATTAACCTCTCGATTAAAAACCTCGCGCAGCATAGGTTCGAAAAACTGCAGCGATAAGTTCGCATAGTTAGGGTCAAAACTGCTTTGATCCCAATCTCCGCAGAAAGTCACTGCATCTTGGTAACAGGGGTGATCGAGGAATTGTTCTCTGGCATCCGGGTTGCCACCGGTGTGTTGGGCATAGTATTTGCGCTGGAATATACCGTGCTTTTCTACCACCCATCGACATTGCTCACGCACATAGGGGGCTAGTATTACCGCCGCGTATTGATCGTGATTATAGGGGGCGTAGACATCGCCTATATCGTGCAGTAGTGCACAGACAATCCAGTCAATATCGGCGCCATCCCAATAGGCGCGCGTTGCAGTTTGCAGTGAGTGCTCTAAGCGCGTTATCTGGTAACCCGACAAAGTATCATCTAGCTGTTGCAGGGCTTGGTAAAGCCTCGCTCCGACTTTGCTGGCGTAACCTTTCTCCAGCGCTTCTAAAAAATCGTAATCTTCTTTGTCACCACCAATCATCTCGGTGAATTTAGCTATTTTTATCATTTTGTACTTGCTCGTAGCTTCTTAAAGTTGTTGTTTTTAGTGTTTAATTACACGGTTGGCAACCCGGTACATACTCTTTGGCCCGTCCCGGTCTATGTAGCATCCCTGCAAGTGGCGAATACCCTGATTGGGGTCAAATTCGGTGCGCCCGTGTAAAATGCGGTTGTTATCAAACATCATTAACTGGCCGGCATCGAGTTTAAATTTCTTTTCAAATCTAAGGTCTTGCAGTAATTCCCCGAGAGTCTTTCGGGCCTGTTGGTAGCGCTGTAGCTGCATTTCTGGCAGCAGCGGTAAGTCATCCAATCGCGGGCTGTAGTGAATACCGAGGATATTGCCTAAGGCATCCTTCTCTATTAGCGGGTGGAAGGAGATCAGTTCAGTGTCTTTATCGAAAAAACGGAATCTTACTATGGTTTCCGTCAGTAACTGGTAGCCTAGCGGATCCTGCTGTTGCATCGCAGCGGCAATACTTAAGCTATCAGATAAAGTAGAGTAGCCCCCCTGAGTGTGGTTATGCAAGCATTGTAGTAGCTGAATCCCCGGTACCGGATCGCGATACGGATTGTCGGTGTGAGGGCCAATAGCATGTGGAGTATAGGCTAAATCATTGGCGTCGGGCTTAGAGTAAACTTCGAAGTAGCGACCAAAGTTAGTGTCGCGAACGTAACCGTAGTGCTCTGCAATGGATAATATACTGTCGCTACGGGTGGGAGTATTATCCAGGACAATGTAGCCATAGCGTAAAAATGCCCGGATAGATTCTTGCAGTAGATCTCTATCTGTAAGTATTTGCTGCCAGTCAAAGTGCACTGCCAGAGTGTCACTGGCTTGCCAGGGCGTCAGCTCTGGCAGGCCGGTGTTGAAACGCGTCGCCTGTTCGTTGAGGAAATCCATACTATAGCTGCTGCAATGCCCGTCGCTAAAAGTTACTTCTAATAATTCTGCAGATGTCGTTGCGGCCGTCACTGACAAGTCACTGTCCAGCAAGTGTGGATTGTACAGTCGCTGTTTGGTTTTGCTGTCCACCTGATCGGGTTGCTGAGACCTCTCGCGCAGCCAGAGTGCCGGTAAAGAGGTTTTAGCACCTTCTAATAACAGGTTAACCTTGAAGTATTTATTATGTTTCTCGATCTCGATATTCATTGTGCTACTCTATCCTAAGTGCCCTTTTATATAGCGGGATTTGAACATGCTCCTGCGCGGCTAACAACTGTCTGAATTCTAATAAACCTATAAGAATAACTTATGAAACGATTGATCTCTAAATTACCGCCACACAAGGCCCTAATCGCCTTCGAAGCGGTAGTGCGTTTAGGCACTGTTACCGCTGCGGCCAAAGAGCTAACCAGCACTCAACCAGCGGTATCTCAGCATTTGAAAAATTTGGAAGCGAACCTGAATACGCAGTTATTTAAGCGTATCGGTCGGCTGTTGCATCCGACTGAAGCCGCTGTTAAGTACTATCACAGCATAGAGCCACTATTGAGTAGCATGGCGCTGGCGTCTGAGCAGTTGCGCAGAGCAGAATCTAACGCAAATTTGGTCAATATCGTTAGCAATTGTGGTCTGGCACATTTTTGGTTGCTGCCGATGATTCCGGACCTGCAGGCCAAGTTCCCGCAGTTAACCATTAATGTGATGCTCTCGGACTCCGCTGACTATCACTCTGACGATTCTCTGTTACTCAGCTTTGGTAAATTGGCAGACAGTGCAACTAAACACACGTTGTTCGCTGAACAAGTCTGTGCAGTCAGTAGCGCCGAGTATGCGGCAGACCACAACCTGAGTATTGGCTCAAGCCCTGCACAAGTTGCTCAACATTCGCTAATTCACATGGATGAATCAGACAGCCGCTGGTTAAATTGGCGCAATTGGCTGCAATATTGTGACTTGCAGTTGGCAGAGAACAAAAACCTGGTGTTGCTAGGTAACTATCACTCGGTGATTTCGGCGGTGCAGCAAGGTCAGGGTGTAGCTCTGGGCTGGTTGTGCTTAATGCAGCATTTATTAGAGAGTGGAAAATTAGTACAAGTCAGTAATACAGTGGTTAGCCGAGAGGGCTACGGCTACTTCATTGACACAGGGGGTGCCAGCAGTGCCAATGAGTTACTGGTGGTTGATTATTTAAAAGCCGCCGCCGCTAAAAATTTGGCTAATTTGCCAAATAACTAACGGCTTTGTGGTATCGAGCATAGGGATGCGGTTGTTTAACAGCAACCGCTGATCGTTTAGGTTTTTTGCCAGATTAGTAGTTGGTTATTAGCGGGCATTGGGATGTCAGTCACTAAGTTTAACTGTTGCTGCTCGGCTAATGCTTGTAGTGCCTCAAAGTCACGTACACCGCTTTGTGGATCGCGATCTTTTAACCAGTTCTCGAAGTTTGCGTTGGAGGGGCTTGTAAACTCACCGTTATATTTGAACGGGCCGTAGCAGCAAAAGTAGCCGCTAGTGTGCAAGTGCTCAGCCAGATTGTTAAACAGTGCCTGCACGCTGTCCCAGCCCATAATATGCAGTGAATTGGCGGTGTAGATCATATCGAATTGTCGCTGCGGCCACACTCCATCGACATCCAGCTCTATTGCGGGCCTGACATTGTCCAGGGCTGCCTCTTGAATGTTCGCCTGTAGCGCTGCTAACCACATAGCTCTATCGGTGCACTGCCAGTTAATCGTAGCTAGCGCTCTACTAAAATGCAATGCGTGTTGGCCGGAGCCACTGCCAATTTCCAGCACTTCAACACTCTGCTGTAGCCAGGGCTTTAGTTGCTCTAAAATAGGCTGCTGATTGCGCTGGCAGGAATCGCTAAAATTATGCATTGGCAACTCTCGCTACATAGACAGTGCCTACTGAGGTACCGCCGGTAACGGGATTGGGGAACTCAATTAAATGAGATTCAGAGCTGACAAATACGCTTTGCAAATGTTCTGTAAAACTATCCACCGGGCTGCCGTCGGACCAGAGCGCAAACACGCCACCGGGTTTCAGGTGGCTGGCGAGCTCGGTTAATCCCTGTTGTGTGTAAAGATGTACATTGCTGGGATTCAAAACGTTAGTGGGGGTATGGTCTATATCGAGCAAGATAACATCGTGTTTTTTACCCGGATCCTGAGGATCGTAGCTGTGCTGGGTGTCCTGGCTCAAGGCAAAGAAATCGCCGTGTACAAATCTACATCTGTCGTCATCGGTGAGCCGGCGACTCATAGGTACTAAGCCACGGTTGTGCCAGTCGATAACTCCCTCTAAATAGTCGACCACAATCAAGGATCCTACTCTGGGGTTTTCCAGGGCGACTGCGGCGGTGTAACCCAGCCCTAATCCTCCGACGACTACATCTAAATTATCGCCACCTAAAGCGTCGAGACCAATTTTAGACAGTTGATCTTCGGATTCATGAAATAAACTGGTCATTAAGAAATCATCACCGAGAATGATTTCGTAGATGTCCAGGTCTCCAAATTGCACCATGCGACGGCGCCGCAGGCGTAGATCCCCGATAGGGGTCTCTCTGTAATCTAGCTCTTCAAACATCAGACTCATACTGTTACTCCCAAGTTATACGGCTTCTAGTGTGGTAAAGCCGAGTACCAGCCATTTAATACCTGCATCATCAAAATTCACCTGGACCCGGGTTTTGGCACCGACGCCCTCGGCATTGAGTACTATCCCCTCACCAAAGCTGTCGTGGAAAACCCGCTGGCCTATATGCAAACCACTGTGCTGTTCCGCCTCTTGCGAGAACATGCTAGATCTTGGCCGCGCAGTCATAGGACGACTGACGGTGGCGTTTAAGCGAACCTCTTCAATCAACTCGACCGGTATTTCGTTGATAAAACGCGAGGGCCGATTGTAATTTTCCTGGCCGTACATGCGCCTTGACTCGGCGTAAGTGATATACAGCTGCTTCATTGCTCGGGTAATGCCTACATAACAGAGGCGTCTCTCTTCTTCCATGCGCCCCGCTTCTTCAGCGGATTTAGTGCCCGGGAATAAACCCTCTTCCAGTCCCACCATAAAGACTAGCGGGAACTCCAGCCCTTTAGCCGAGTGCAGTGTCATCAGTTGAACGCTGTCCTGGTGCTCATCTGCCTGAGCCTCGCCGGCATCCAATGCCGCCTGATCCAAGAAAGCGGCCAGTGGAGTGGTAAACTCCCCCGCTTCGGCGCTCTCTTCCTCGACATTAACCCACTGGGAGTTGAACTGCTTAGCGGCGTTCACTAGTTCTTCCAGGTTCTCTATTCGCGATTGCGCTTTTTCGCCTTTTTCTTTGAGGTGGTGCTCTATCAATCCCGACAGTTGAATGGCGTGGTCGGCCAGCTCTTCCAGCTTTGTGCCTTCGCTATCACTGTCCAGCTGGTTGACTAAGTTTAAGAATCCCTGCAGTGCTTCACTGGCGCGCGCCGGAATCTTTTTATATTCAACCACTTCATTGGCTGCTCGCCACATTGAGATGTTTTCAGCTCTGGCCTGCTCGCGAATCGCCTCAATTGTACGAGTGCCAATGCGCCTGCTGGGAACGTTGATCACTCGCTCCATGGCGGTATCATCTTCGCGGTTGGCTACTAAACGCATATAGGCTAGAGCATTTTTGATTTCCAGGCGGTCGTAGAATCTGTGTCCACCGTAGATTTTGTAGGGTACGCCAGCGCGAATTAAGCTCTCCTCCATAACCCGGGACTGGGCGTTCGATCGATACAGTATGGCTGATTCTGCCCGCAAGTTGCCCTGTTCCTGCCACTTCTGGATTTGCCCGACAACAAAGCGCGCCTCGTCTTGTTCATTAAAGGCGGCGTACAGAGAGATCTTGTCGCCATCAGCTCCCTCGGTCCAGAGTTGCTTACCGAGACGACCGCTGTTGTTGGCGATCACTGCATTGGCCGCGCTCAATATAGTGTTGCTGGAGCGATAGTTTTGCTCTAACTTTACAGTTGCAGCGCCGGGGAAATGATCGCTAAAGGTCTGAATGTTCTCAATCTTGGCACCGCGCCAGCCGTAGATAGACTGATCGTCGTCACCAACTGCCATCAGCTTGCGCTCGTGGCCGGTGAGCAGTCGCAGCCATGCGTATTGAATGGCGTTAGTATCTTGGAACTCGTCCACCAAAATGTAGCGAAAGCGCTCCTGATAATGCATTAACAAACTTGGCTTGAGGTCTCTTAATAGCTCCAGACAACGCAGCAATAGCTCGCCAAAGTCTATCATGCCACCGCGTTCGCATCCCTCCTCGTAAGCCTGATAAACTTTGATCATCAACTCTTGAGTAGGATCGTTACTGCGCTCGATGTGTTTACTGCGCAGCCCCTCATCTTTTTGTGCATTAATAAACCACTGGAATTGTTTTGCTGGCCACTGCTTGTCATCCAGCGCCATGTCCTTACAGATGCGCTTTAATAGCCGGTGCTGATCTTCGCTGTCCATTATCTGAAAATTTTGCTGCAAGTTGGCATCGCGCCAGTGTGTGCGCAATATTCTGTGTGCCAGACCGTGGAAAGTACCCACCCACATTCCCTGGGGGTTAACTCCGAGCAATTGCTCTATACGTGAGCGCATCTCCCTGGCGGCTTTATTGGTAAAGGTTACCGCCAGAACAGAGTAGGGGGACATGCCTTCAGTTTGTACTAACCAGGCGATGCGGTGAATAAGTACCCGGGTTTTACCTGAGCCGGCGCCGGCTAGAACTAATAAGTTTTCGACCGGGGCGGTAACGGCTTCGCGCTGGGCGTCATTTAAGCCGTCAATGATTGTTGTAACATCCATAGGTAATGCCTTTAAACGGGTAGAGAAGAAGGGTTGGCGCGACGATAAAGTAAAATTGCTTTCAATTCGTCCGGGTCTTTGATCACCATTTCACTGCTGTCCCGGCCCTGCTGTTGTACGCCATAAGCGGGAATCAATCTGGATAGCCAAAAACGCATAGCGGCAGTTTGAGTCATCTGTGGCCAGGCACTGCGCTCGGCGTCGGTGAAGCTTCGGCGGTTGTTATAGGCCTGTAGCAGCGCCTGCTCCTTGGCCGGATCAATCTGGTCATTAGCATCGCGGCACCAGTCGTTAGCTACGATTGCTAAATCGAAAAGCATATAAGCAGTTGCCGAGTTGTACAGATCGATGATTGCGTTGATTTCTACGCCGTCAAATAATACGTTGTCGTGAAACAGGTCGCCGTGAATGACCGTTAGTGGTAGCTCTTTGCCCAGATCGGCCAGCAGTTGGTCAAAACGCTGTACTTCATCTTGCAGCAGCAGCGCGTCCTCGGCGGACAAATGTTTTTGAATATTGAGGCTCTCTCGCCTCCACCAGTAGAGACCGCGGTGGGCGTTGCGGCGCAGGTAAAAATCACTGGCGGCTAAATGAAATTCAGCTAATTTTACGCCAATGGCGGCGCAGTGTTGTTCTGTGAGTTGCTCTTGCTCCAGGTGATGGCCGCTAAAACGGTTTTGCAGCATCGCCGGCTTATTTTTAACTTTCTTTAGCGCGATACCGTTTTTATCTTTTGCCGGATAGGGAACCGGCAGACCACGATCAGCCAGCCAAGTGGCAAGCTCTACAAAAAAGGGCATGTCTTCCATGCTGAATTCTT
>MABF01000348.1 GCA_002163025.1 'Osedax' symbiont bacterium Rs2_46_30_T18 | reverse complement strand
TTGTAGGCTTTTTATCCATTTCTCCCGGTCAACCAACAAACGAATCTCCAGTTGCCCGTCGCGCAAAATTACTTGCGCACTGTTATTCTGCAATTCGTGGGCACTGGCTGAAGCACACACACAGAGACTGATAACTAAAAAGCTAATTCTGATTTTTCGGCAAAGAGGGAAGTTAGTCATTTCGACAAAAAACTCCTTTTTCCACAACACCGCCACTGCTAATTGTTTTTTGCACAAAATCAAAGCAGCCATCTCGGTTCGCAGTAGGTTTATAGTTAGAGTAATATTTATTACCTCGGTACTGGTAACTCATGGACCGAGTACCGTCTGCACTTTGACGGTGAATTAGCTTTGTCACACCCTCTCTGGGCGGGCGCAAATCGGCGCGCGCTTTCGCCCCTTGCAGAGGAGCAACTCTGGGCAGAATTTTTTTATCTACGACCCCCACCAGACACTGCATAATGTAAGGGGGCTCAGTTGAGGTGTGGTAGCGATAGCCAAAGACCTCATCCGGCTGCCCGTTACACACATCCAAATCATCTGCAGAGATTGCAGAGCCATCTGGGTTGTTGTCCCCATAGAGAGGGAAACCATCGTAACCCCAGCCTAAAACCGCTGAATCAGCCGCGTTTTTCATCACCTCTAGCATGCAACTTGGTTTTGCATGGTAATGATAGTCATCGCCCCGGCCCGCGTGACCACCACAATTATCCAATTGGCCCGTTATAACGGTATCTTTTCTTGGATCATAGCTTTTAATATTTATCTCGCCTGCCGATGAATAATCGTAAATAGGAACACCGTTGACAGCAACCCCCAGAGCAGCATCCATGGTCGTTTTAGTGGTTGCCATTTTGCGCTGTAATTTGATCGGCGCCGCGTAGTTTTTGGCTGGCACAGGAATTTGCTCATTAGTGCCGGTAATTCCATTCATCAAATCATGTGTGGGATAAGTGTCCGATAGCAGATAGGCATATTCGCTATCGCAAGTAACGCTGACATCGCTAAAACCGGCATCCTTTACCGAGCTTTGAATAGTATTACATGCAGCACTTTTAATACTTAAGGCCTCAGTGGGCACATCAAGTTTTAGTCTGCCTCTGGAAGGCTTGGAGCCATTTTTTGCAGGTTTCATGTCACCGCGCCCCCTCTTGCGACTGCTTTTTGAACCCATTGCTAGACCGGAGCGCTCAAAGTTCACTGTAAGCTCTGCGGAGTCCATCAGTAAACCTTCCATCGCTTTAAG
>MABF01000055.1 GCA_002163025.1 'Osedax' symbiont bacterium Rs2_46_30_T18 | reverse complement strand
CGCATAAATGTCATAACGGCTGGATTTACCTTCCAGGGCATAGCTGGGTTTTAATTGGTTGAGACCCGGCACGATGATAATAGGCGCTTTGCGTGGGCGCTTAACCACAACTCTCGCCTGTGCTGTTTCCAGCGCTGTCGCCAGTAGCTCACCGGCATCCAAATCTTCACCGACAATATCGCGAAACAATAGCATCTCTTTTTTCACTGCAGCGCTTTTAGAGGAGTGTGGAAACATCGGATCGACATATACAACTTGCGGAGCCTCTACACACTGGCGTAGCCAATCAATACTGTTACTGCAATGCAAATGCATGCGGGCGATGATGTCCATGATTTCAAAGTTTAATTCGGCGCGGGAAAAACCGTCGGCTAACAAACTATGTATTATAGGAGAGCGTTCAATCAGCTGTACTTCGCAACCTAAGGTTGCCAGCACAAAACTGTCTTTACCCAACCCCGCTGTCACATCTGCAATACTCGGGCGGATACTGCCTTTTATGCCCACCGCTTTGGCAATCATTTGGCCTGAACCACCGCCAAACTTGCGCCTGTGCGCAACCGAGCCACTGACAAAATCAACGCTTACTGGGCCCGGGGCTTTTTTCCCGGTCTGTTGTAACTGCAGTCCGCTATCAGTTAGATATAACAATACCGGAATGTCGCTGTGTTTAAGATCACTGATCACTTTAGCGTAAGGCAGGCTTAGACTACTGGCTAATTGTTGCGCGTTGCTTTGCAGACCACCATGTGCGGCGGCCACACTGAGGGTAGTTTCATGCATCTGAGTAATCATCAACTAGTTGTCGCAAAATAGATGGCAAATAGTACCAGTCCCAAAAACATTCGATAGATAACAAAAGGCAACATGCCAACTTTTTCTAACCAAATCAGGAACAAGTGGATACAGCCAATGGCCACCAGCGCCGAAACAATCACCCCGGTCAACACCATCCCCCAATGCACGGCAAAATCTGCAGTTGCTAGCTCAATACCTTTATAGGAACCCGCTGCCAATATCACCGGTATTGACAAAAAGAAAGAGAACTTGGCAGCCGCCTCCCTGCTATAACCTAACATCAATGCCGCTGTCATAGTAATCCCGGACCTGGAAGTACCTGGGATAAGTGAAACTGCCTGGGCCATGCCGATATAAACACTGTGGCGCAAGGTCAGGTTTTCTATTTTTTTCTGCATCTGAAATTTGTTGTCGGCATACCATAACAAAGCACCAAAAATCATCGTAGTGGCGGCGATAACCAACAGTGAGCGACCATATATATCAATCAGAGAGTGGAACATTAATCCGGCACCAATCGCTGGTACTGTGGCTGCGAGGATAAACCAGGCGGTGCAACCATCCACTGACTTCTGTCCGGTTAAGCTCTTAAAGAAGGCCACTAACATTATCTGGACATCGCGGCGAAAATAATAGACCACCGCAATCAAAGTTCCCAAATGTACCCCTACATCAAATGCCAACCCCTGATCGGGCCAGCCGAGGAGCTGCGATGGCAAGATTAAATGTGCCGAGCTAGAGACCGGTAAAAATTCTGACAATCCTTGTATTACAGCCAATACATATACATGTAACCACTCCATCTACTGCTGATCCTTCTTTTTCCAGGCCACCTGGTTACGCAGATAAACCGGTTGCGCGTGTTCGGCAATTACAGTGTTCCCCAGAGCGTACTCGGCACTGGCAATCGCTACAATGTCCAGCGCATGCGGATATACTTGTGCCTCAATACTGGAGAGCCGATTACGCACTGCTTCACTCATCTGCTCGGCGTAATTAAAACCGCTACCGACTGCGACATATGTGCTGTGTAAATCAATCGATAATTTTCCTGGCGGGCAGACCTCTTCGTCGATAATCAATTTGGCAATGCCCGCTTGAATCTGATAGCCACCCCAATACACCTCATCCATGCGCGCATCTAAGGCACTTAATATGCTGCTATTGTGGTCATTACTGACCCGGTAGTACCCCTGCGCCAAGGCCGCCAGAGAAGAGACAGGCACAACCGGCAGATCGGCGGCAAAAGCAAGTCCCTGAGTCACCCCAGTCGCAATTCTGATGCCGGCAAAAGAACCTGGGCCGCGACCAAAAGCAACCGCATCTAACTGTCTCACTGACAATTGCGCAGAGGCCAGAATTTGTTCGACCATCGGCAGTAATTCATGGGTATGCTTACGGGGAATCACTTTAAATATCTCAGTGCGTTCGCCGTCTACCTCTAGCGCCACTGAACAGGCATCAGTGGATGTATCTAAGGCCAATATTTTAGCCATCTTCATTATTACCTTTTGTCTGTAAATATTCACTGCCCCAAGATTTGACCAGGTTTTGCTCTAATCCAATCTGCGACAATATCCGTGCCACTACAAAGTCCACCAGGTCGGCAATACTTTGCGGTTGGTGATAAAACCCGGGGCTAGCCGGTAAAATAACCGCTCCGATGCGGGTGAGTTTCAGCATATGCTCTAAATGAATTTCTGAGTAGGGAGCTTCTCGGGGCACTAAGATCAATTTCTTGCGCTCTTTTAACACAACATCGGCAGCGCGTTCAATTAAATTGTTGCTGGCACCCGTGGCTATTGCCGACAAACTGCCGGTACTGCAAGGGCAGACCACCATCGTATTAGGTGAGCCAGAGCCGGATGCCACCGGGGCCATCCACTGCTCTTTAGCAAATACTTTTATCTGCCCAGGTGCCGCTTTAAATACTTCAGTTAAATATGCCTGCTGCTCACCCGCTCTGGAGGGCAATTTTAACTGCGTTTCAGTGGCCGCTACAACTTGCGCCGCTTTGGATATCATCACTAGGACTTGAATATTCTCAGCCACCAATATTTCCAATAAACGTATTGCGTACTGTACGCCTGAGGCGCCAGTTATCGCCAATGTGATGCATTGTTTAAAATCATTCATCTCGCTTCCCCACCGCTATTGGCTAAATGCTGCAGGCCTGTTAACAGTTTCTGGTGCACTCCACCAAACCCACCATTACTCATAATCACTACATGGCTGTTAGTGTGCAATGCATTATCAATGCCCGTCGCTTGAATGACGGCTGCTATCACGGCCTCAATACTCTGCTCTACTCTATGATTGCCAGCGTCTATTATCTCATCTAATTGCCACTCTAAACCCGGAGGCTGATACCAAATCACCTCATCGGCCAAAGCGACCGAGTCAGCGAGTTGCTGGCTGTGGCAGCCCAGGCGCATTGTATTTGATCTGGGCTCGATCACGGCGATAATGCGTTCACGACCAACTTTTTTGCGCAAGCCGTCTAAAGTGGTCGCTATGGCCGTCGGGTGATGGGCAAAGTCATCGTAAACTGCAACGCCACTGTGCTGTCCCAGCAATTCCATGCGCCGTTTCACGCCTTTAAAACTGTTCAGTGCCGCTATCGCATGCGCTATTTCAACACCGACATGGCGAGCGGCTATCAGCGCCATCATGCCGTTGTAAACATTGTGCGTTCCGCTGAGCTGCCAGTTAATTTCACCTTTCTTTTGACCTTTTAAATACAGGGCAAAGTGCGATCCGTCGGCACTTAGCAGCTCATAGTGCCAATCGCTGTCGACACTGGCTCCCATACTGACTTGTTCACTCCAACAGCCCATCTGTAAAACTTCTGTTAGAGATGCCGGGTCAGCATTATAGATAACTTGACCGCTGGCTGGGACCACGCGCAGTAAATGATGGAACTGGCGCTGAATCGCGGCTAAATCATCGAATATATCGGCGTGATCGTACTCTAAATTGTTTAAAACAACAGTGCGCGGCTGATAGTGGACAAACTTAGAGCGCTTATCAAAAAAGGCGGTATCGTATTCATCCGCTTCAATAACAAAGAAATCGGTTTCTCCGAGTCTCGCCGACACTGAAAAGTCCGTGGGCACTCCGCCGATCAAATAACCGGGAGCCATACCAGCGTATTCCAAAATCCAGGCCAGCATCGAGGCAGTAGTGGTTTTACCGTGCGTACCGGCGACCGCTAGCACCCACTTATCGCAGAGCACATTCTCTTTTAGCCACTGTGCCCCAGAGGTGTAGTTAAGCCCCGCATCTAACACGTATTCCACCGCTTCATTGCCACGGCTCAATGCATTACCTATAACCACTAGATCTGGCGCGGGCTGTAAATGTTCTGCTTTGTAGCCCTGCATTAACTCAATACCCTGCTGTTGCAGTTGAGTACTCATCGGAGGATATACATTTAAATCTGAGCCAGTCACTGTATGGCCGAGCTGGCGCGCCAGTATTGCCATGGACCCCATAAAGGTCCCGCAGATACCTAAAATGTGAATATGCAACGTAATCTGTCCTTCCAAAAATTTAGGGCTGTGAGCGCCAACGGGTGACGAGAGTAGCCGCTGGCTTGTAAACTCTCACTCAACCTTTGGTCTAATTTCAGCGCCAAAACAAAAGCGCTATGATACAACAAATTATCTTATCGATTGCTAAAGCAGCCCTAAATATTAATAAAAGAGAACTTTATGGCAATTTTTTAGTGCTAAATATGATTTTTGTTGAGCATTGGCGTAAAATGCCGCACTGAAATCTAACCTCAGTTATCGATTACTAAATCTCAAAGGTAAATTTGCCATGCAACTGCTAAGCCAGTTTTTACGTCGCGAACAGCTCGACGAAGAACTCACTGACCTAATTGCCACATTGATGGTCGCCTGCAAAGAAATCACTCTCAAGTTACGCCAGGGAGCAATCTCCGGAGTCTTAGGAACAACGACAGATGTGAATGTGCAAGGGGAGACGCAGAAAAAGCTCGATGTCATTTCCAATGAAATCTTGAAGAAATATTTACAGGGGCACATGACTGTTGCGGGCCTGGCTTCTGAAGAAGAGAGTGAGCCGGTACTGGCTAACCCCAACGGTAAATACTTAGTCGTGTTTGACCCGCTGGACGGCTCCTCTAATATCGATATCAATGTCACTGTCGGTACTATTTTCTCTATCCTGGAAGCGAACCCTGCAGAGGGCTACCACGATGAAGCGCCGTATTTGCAAAATGGTCGTAAACAATTAGCCGCAGGTTATGTATTGTACGGCCCCTCTGCTCTGTTAGTGCTGACTACCGGTAACGGCGTCAACATGTTTACCTTATCTGAGACCGGCGATTTCTTACTGACCCGCGAAAAGGTCATGATTCCTGAAGAGACCCAAGAATTTGCCATCAATATGTCTAACTATCGCCACTGGGAGCCAGCAATGCGCTCTTACATCGACGATTTGTTAGAAGGGGTTGATGGGGTTCGCACTAAAAACTACAACATGCGCTGGGTGGCGGCTATGGTGGCAGAAATACACCGCATATTAACCCGAGGCGGTATTTTCATTTACCCTTGGGATACCCGGGTGCCGCAAAAGCCGGGCAAGTTGCGTTTGATGTACGAAGGCAACCCTATGAGCATGCTTATCGAGCAGGCCGGTGGCCTGGCAACTAACTGCTACAGCAACATTATGGATGTTGAACCACAAGATATTCACGAGCGTGTATCAGTCGCATTAGGCTCCAAAGCTGAAGTGGCCACACTGCTGGAGTACCACCAGCGTATCGATAGCATCATCGATAAAAAAAGCTAAATTTCTCAGCCGTTTGCAGATTTAAGCAAACGGCAACTATTTATACACAAGGAAAACATCATGGGTTTTGCAAAAATCAGTGCAGGTAAAGATTTACCTAACGATATCAACGTTATCATCGAGATCCCGGCTGAGAGTTCGCCGGTTAAATATGAAATAGAAAAAGACGAAGATGCGATCTTCGTTGACCGTTTCATGGCTGCCCCTATGTTCTACCCTGCTAACTACGGTTACATCAATAACACCCTGGCAGACGACGGCGATGCCTTAGATGTATTAGTTATCACTCCCTACCCGGTCATTCCCGGCTCTGTTATCCGCGCCCGTCCGGTAGGTATTTTGAACATGACAGACGAAGCCGGTGAAGATGCCAAGCTGATCGCTGTTCCCCATGAAAAGCTGAGCAAAGCTTACAACCATGTTCAAGATCTAGCTGATCTTCCGGCATTGGATTTGGCGCGCATCAAGCACTTCTTCGAGAACTACAAAGGACTGGAAGAAGGCAAGTGGGTAAAAGTTGAAGAGTGGGGAGATGCCGCTGCCGCTAAGCAAGCTATTCAAGCTGCCGCTAAAGCGTACCAAGAGTCTCTGTAATTTACACAGACTCAGCTGAACTGCAAACTATTTAGCTCAGCCTAATAAAAGCCTCGATAAGAGGCTTTTTTTATGTGCCTAACAAAGCTAAGTTGGTCCATATACCTTTATACCTTTATACCTTTATACCTTTATACCTTTATACCTTTATACCTATATACCTATATACCTATATACCTATATACCTTTATACCTATAAGCACTACTGGGGCACTTCTTCGTCAACCACAAAGAACTGGAAGAGAACATGCCGGTTAAAGTTGAAGAGTGGGGAGATACCGCTGCCGCTAAGCAAGCTGTCGCTAAAGCGTACCAAGAATCTCTGTAATTTACACAGACTCAGCTGAACTGCAAACTATTTAGCTCAGCCCCAGAAAGCCTCGATAAGAGGCTTTTTTTATGCCCTTAACAACCTTAACTGATCGTCAGGCTGCGCAATGTTCCTGGGGATACTTCACTGTGCTGTCTCCATATTCTGCGAAACTGTCTCACGTCATTAAACCCTACTTGGAGTGCCACTTGCTCGACACTGAGGTGACGGTTCTGTAACAGCTGCTGGGCCAGACTCATGCGCAATTTTTGAATATAACCCTTACAACTGATGTCAGTGTGCTGTTTGAACAACCTGGCCAGATGCCTGGGGCTGCAGTGGCTAACCTTCGCCAGTTCGGCGATGCTCCAGTCCCTGCTGGGATCTGCTTGGATTTTATCTTGCACATTATGCACCCCTTGATGCAAGTGGTTGCGATGAGTCAACCAGGGGGACTCGGCCGGGTCGTTGATAGAGCGGCGTGAAAAAAGCACTAAGTTTCTGGCAATCGCCGCTGCGCAGCTCGCCCCGCATTCTTGTTCAACCAAATACAGCGCCAAATCTATACCCGCAGTCACCCCGGCACTGGTATAAAGATTACCGTCTTGTACAAACAGCCGATCGCGCAGTACTTTGGCACTGGGCACCAATTTTTGCAGATCATCTAAATGAGTGTGATGGGTTGTGCAGGATCGCCGCTGTAGCATATCAGCGTGTCCCAATAGTAATGTACCTGCGCAGACACTGACGATCTTACAGAACTGCTGACCATTTCCCAGCCATTGCACGGATGCTTTTAACGCGTCACTAGCAAAATCGATATCCGCTCCCTCTAAGCCTGGCAACAATAACCAGCTGCCCTCCTCCAACTGCTTTGGCAGAGGAGTCACTTGCAACTTCAGCCCCATTCCCGATTCAATATCACTACATGGGCCGATAAAATGTAACTTAAATTTTTGCTGGCTATAGCGATTGGCAAAGTTAAAAACTTCAGCCGGCCCCACCATGTCCAGCATCAATAGTTCAGGTAACAGCAATACGTAAATATTGATGATGGAGGGGGGTGGCAACATCTTAGCTTGCATCCGCACTCCTGGTACTAAAAAGCAGTTTCTTCAGCAATTTATCTAAGCGCATGTTGATAACCAGCCCCAACATAACAATGGAAATCCCCAGTAACTGCAGCTGACTGATCTGCTCACCGAGAAACACAGATGCACTGGCCAACCCCACCACTGGCACTCCCAGAGTCAGCGGTGCCACCTGTCCCGCGGGATAGCGACTTAATAAATAACTCCACAAGCTATAGCCAATTATTGTCGCGATCAGTGCCAAATAGCTCAGTGAAGCGACGGACACCCAACTGATATTTACCAGCGTCTGAATGATCAAATCAGGCCCCTCGATAAAATACGACAAGATAAAAAAAGGCGCACAGGAAACCCAGGCAGACCAGATCACTAAATTAACATCGGCTTTGTAGCCGCGCTGGGAAATACTTCTGGTCACTAAGTTACCGACAGCCCAGCTACAGGCCGCCACTAAGGTTAATGTAAAGCCGATGACCGTCATATCCCCATTGTTGTTGCTTAACCCTATCAGCGCGAGACCCGCGCCGGCGACCAAAATAGCCAATACTTGCGGAGCTCTGACCTGCTCCTTGAGAATTAAAAAAGCAAAAATAAGGGTAAATAATGCCTGTGACTGCAGTACCAGTGACGCCAATCCCGCCGGCATCCCCACCGCCATTGCGGTAAACAAAAAGGCAAACTGAGCAAAACCTAAAGTCAGTGCGTAGCCAAAGACCCAACTTAGAGGCACCTTAGGTCGGGCGACAAACCAGCAACCGATTATAGCTACCAGCAAAAATCGTAACCCACCCATTAACAGTGGGGGCATGCCATCAAGCCCCAGGGCAATGACCACAAAATTCACTCCCCATACCAAAATAATGACCAGGGCCAACAATGAATCTCTTAATGTCATTACAACTTCCTCTAATTACTTAAGCTTTGCCAATAAGCTCGAACTTTAGTGACTAATTTTGCATGTTTAACAAGATCTACAGGTCGATGAAAGCGCTCTGTTGCCGCTGGGTATTTACCTAAGAAATTGTCATTAATAAAGTTTACTGCAGGTCTTATAGGGCGTGGCTGAAAACCAGCACCACAGTTAGGGCAGACTTCTTGTAAAACATTCTCGACGCAGCCGACACAAAAGGTGCATTCGAAGGTGCAAATTCTAGCCGCCTTTGAAGCCGCTGGCAAATCAATATTGCAATGTTCACAACAGCATCTAATCTCTAGCATTTTCAATCTCCTAGTTAAGTTATTAAAGTATCTTAGCAACTTCTATAAACATACATAATGGTGTTTAGAGCCAACTAGAAGGGTGAAAAGAGACATTCAACCTAAGCACTAATCAGAACTTTGCTGTGCAATAACAGCAACAGAATATTTATATACGAGATTATTTTAAATTCTATGCAATCAAAAGTTGTCCTGCTTCGTTAATAGAGTGTTAAAGCAATTAATTCTGCACAGGCATGTAGTTCTTGAGCTACTCACTCAAGATTAGCCACTGCTGCTATTGATTGTTACTCACGTGCGAACAGGTCCGCTTTTTCTCTGAGGGGGCTTACAACGAACTTCGATTCCACTCGAATGTGTTGAATCAGGCAACTAATACCTCCTTGTTGCGTGTTGCCTGATACTTGAACTTCGTTGTAAGACAGCGTTAATTCGGGCTTGTTCGCATGTTCTTTAATCATTAAAATACTGTCTTAATTTATTGATACCTATTATTTATGTTTGAGCGAATTTGGCCGACCAAAAAAATCACCTTTGATAAAGCATTGCTCAATGATTTGTATCGCTATGCTTTATCTCTGACGCATGATGAACAACAAGCTTACGACTTACTGCAGAGCTGTTGCGAAAAAGTACTGCAAAAACCGGGCGCTATGAAGCAGCTAAAGCCCTATATGCTAAGGATGATTCGCAATCAATTTATCGATCAATATCGACGCACTAAACTTGAACTAGTCGTCGATAGCGAACTGGCGCAGCACACTGAAACTGAAGAGCAAAACAGTTTGCTTGAGCTTGAAAAAATAATGATCGATAAGCAACATGTCGCATTAATTTTGCAAGAGCTTAGCCACCAGGACAGAGAATTACTTTACCTCTGGGCTGTTGAAGGCCGCACTGTACAAGAGCTCGCCCAGCAAACTGACACTCCACGAGGCACTTTGTTGTCTCGGTTGCATCGATTAAAGAATCGCTTAAGGCAAGACTACGGGCATTTAATAGAGCAGGTTTCATAGTATGAAAAACGATACTGACTCCCAGGAGTTGCAACAGCAACTGAAAACTCATTATTTGCAGCAGCAGTTATCCTCGAAACAACTGCAGCAATTACAGGGCTTAAAAGCACAGAGCAACCGCCACTATGTCAGAGGCATAACGGCTGTCGCCGCCTCGATAATTTTTGCTCTGGGCCTGTACTTATTCAATTTCAACTCCCCGGATTTCACCCATATTTCCAGAGAAATCGCCTATAACCACAACAGTAAAATGCAAATGGAAGTACTGAGTCCGGCACTTAATGATGTCAAAGGGCGCCTCAACCGGCTGGGATTTAACTTAGTGTCCTCGTCCAAGTTGGACAGTAAAAAACTGCATCTGATAGGTGGGCGGTACTGTAACATCAACGGTAAAATTGCCGCTCAATTGAAACTTCAACACGCTGACACTAAACAAGTTTACACTTTTTACCAGGCAAAAATGCCCACCGATGGCATTGATAGCTTTGAAGAAGTTGAAGTGCTGATCGACGGGGTAAAAGTTAAACTGTGGCGCG
>MABF01000253.1 GCA_002163025.1 'Osedax' symbiont bacterium Rs2_46_30_T18 | reverse complement strand
ATTTTACCCTTATCATCACTAACACATTAATCTATTTCCTCGGGAGTCACTATGGCCAACAAAACCCAGATAATTGAGTTTCTGGACGCTGAATATCCACAGACAAAATGTGTAGTAGAAGCGGTGGGTGGTCAGGGGGCGACTATTCGCCACCCGATAGGTATAGCTGAGCTGCGCCCAGGGGGTACAGTGTCTGGTCCGGTGATGATGGAAGTAGCCGATGTTGCCTTGTACGTGGCGATTCTGGGTGAGATTGGCTTAGTGGCTATGACAGTGACGACCTCGCTGACCATTAATTTCTTGCGCAAGCCTAATGCCGACTTTGCACTTATCGCTAAATGTCGATTGCTAAAACAAGGCAGGTCTCTGGTGGTCGGAGAAGTTGAGTTATTTAGTGAGGGTGATGACAGACCAGTTGCCCATGCAGTGGGGACTTATTCTATTCCTCCTCAGCGCTAATAAAGATCTATTGATCAGAAAATAAGGACTATAAAATTGCCCAGAATATTAGCACTTGGTAACTCCGGATCCGGTAAGACAACGTTGGCCAAGCAGTTGTGTGCTGAGTATAAGCTGGCGCATTTAGATTTGGACACTCTGGCCTGGCAGGACTGTACTCCCCCAATCAGAAAACCATTGGCTGATTCTAAAGCTCAAATTGATGCCTTTGTGCGTGCTAACAATAGCTGGGTGATTGAGGGTTGCTATGCCGATCTTATGGTTTTTGCCCAAGGCGTCAGTGATCAGTTAATATTTTTGGACTTGAGCGTCGAGCAGTGCATTGAAAATGCCAAAAGCCGCCCCTGGGAATCACATAAATACCCGAGCAGGCAAGCTCAGGATAAGAATTTACCGATGCTATTGGCTTGGATTACTGATTATAACAGCCGCGAGGACTGTTTTTCACACAGCGCTCACCAACAGTTTTATCAGCAATATCAGGGTGATAAACGTATCATCCGGGAAAATATCAAAACTGATATGTTGCTTAATACAGTTAAACAGCATGTTTAATAAGCGTCGTTGCTAGCCTTTTGCACCGCTAGATTATCCAGACAGCAGACTGCTGCAGGATTCCTTTAATTAGTAGCCGCCGTTGCCTTTCTCTGGTGCTGTTAGGTCGTCTTTCACCGATGCAGCCAGTGCGGAAGCGCCGTTCGCCAGTAATAGTGTATCGACACCTATGGCGATGAACTGCGCGCCACAGCCGCGGTACTGTTCGGCCAGCGTTTTATCGGTGGCGAGAATTCCCGCCGATTTGCCTGCAGCGCGAATAGTCTTTAGTGCCTGCTCGATAATCGCTTTTACTTTAGGGTGTGCTGGCTGGCCTAAGTAGCCTAGGGAGGCGGCGAGATCAGCGGGGCCGATAAAGACACCGTCTACACCCTCAGTATTCACTATCTCATTCAGTGCATCCAACCCGGCACGGGATTCTACTTGCAGCAACAGGCAAACTTCAGCATTGGCTCTGGCCAAGTAATCCTGGTGACGTCCCCACTGCGCTGCCCGAGCCAGCGCTGTGCCAACTCCGCGAACCCCTTCGGGCGGGTAGCGGCAAGCTTTTACTAATGCTACTGCCTGTTCCGCTGATTCAACCATGGGAATTAACAGTGATTGTGTACCTATATCCAACAGTTGCTTGATGATGGCGGTAGTGCCTTCAGCAGGTCGAACCACGGCTGACGTCGGGTAGGGGGCAATGGCTTGCAATTGTCCGAGTACCGATTGGATATTATTAGGTGCATGCTCGCCGTCAATCAGTAGCCAGTCAAATCCGGCACCTGCGGATATTTCAGCCGAATAAGGGGAGGCCAGTCCCAGCCAAAATCCCCACTGCGTCTGGCCTTGCTTTAGTGCCTGCTTGAACGTATTTGTTGGTGTGCTCATGCTTGTTCTCATTTTTAGTGACAGGGGCTTTAGACGAAACGACAGCTAATATTTCCCAGTGGACCGTAGTCGACATGTATAGTGTCCCCGGCCGATACCGCTACCGGGCGGGTAAAAGATCCAGCCAGTATTACCTGTCCGGGCTCCAGAGCAATGTCGTGGGCAGCAAACTTCTTGGCCAGCCAGGCGACTCCATTAGCCGGATGATTAAGTACTCCGGCGGCCACTCCGGTTTCCTCAATTACTGCATTTTTATATAACAGTGCACTGACCCAGCGCAAATCAACCTCTTGCGGTTTGATCGGCCGGCCACCTAAAATAATACCGGCATTGGCGGCGTTGTCAGAGATAGTATCCATCACTTTACGCATTCTGCCGCTACTGGGATCCACCCTATGTACTCTGGCGTCGATAATTTCTACCGCGGGGGTGATGTAGTCGGTAGCGTCCAGTACATCAAAAATAGTGATATTTTCGCCTTGCAACTGCTTGCCTAAAATAAAGGCCAGCTCCACTTCAACTTTAGGGTCGATAAAGCGGCTGATGGGGATCTCGCTGCCATCGGCATAAAACATTTCATCCAGCAAAGTGCCGTAGTCTGGCTCAGTGATCTGCGAGGATATTTGCATGGCACGCGAGGTAAGGCCTATTTTATGGCCTTTAATCTGCTGTCCTTCCCCGAGCTTGATTGCCACCCACTGGCGCTGAATAGCATAAGCTTCATCGATGCTGATATCCGGATAGCGCAGCGAGATCTGCTGCAACTGCTCGCCGGATTTTTCCGCCCGATGTAACTCTTGCGCTAATTGCCTGGCGGTATTTAAATCTATCATAGTGACCCCTTGTTTTTGAAGCGAGCATGCACGTTGTTGTGTTTATAAGTGCCAGCTTCACTGAACTCTCTGAACTCCATAGACAGAGCGATGAAACGCTTATCGAACAGCTCGGCCATATGGGCTTTCATCATCTCGAAAATTTCGTTACAGGTTTTATCTATCAGCTGCTGGCTGCGACCGGCGCCAACGGTGAGCGAGGCGTGCACAAAGGCATAATCCTCCTCATCGTCACTCATGACATAGTCTTTCAACTCTATTGCCCTGGAGCGAATGCCCCCTATCGGGAACAGGCCCTGCTGGGCTATGATGATCTGGTTAACTTTGACTAACATCGCTCGGATGTTGAGCTCATCGCTGATATTGTCTGTGTATTCAACTACAAAATGTGGCACAAATATCTCCTGCTAATTAACGGGGCAGTGGATTGATTTAGGTTTATATAACCGGGAATATTGCATTGATCTGGCCGGTACCTGAGCTGCCAAAGTAGGGGGTGATCACTTCAACTTTGCCCCGGTATTGCTCCCAACCCAGCGCCCCCAATAACATAGCGGTATCGTGCATATTACCCTCGCCGTGACATTTAGTGGCGTACTCATCGAGCATTTGC
Organism: 'Osedax' symbiont bacterium Rs2_46_30_T18; assembly: GCA_002163025.1. Classification (GTDB taxonomy): domain Bacteria; phylum Pseudomonadota; class Gammaproteobacteria; order Pseudomonadales; family Balneatricaceae; genus Rs1. The sequence goes on along the minus strand of MABF01000253.1, from coordinate 34,399 downwards.
GTGAAGGTGAGCCAGTCACCGTTTTGCCACATTTCAATCACGCTGGCGTCGGTCTGTTGCAAAAAAGGCGACCAAACTTTGTGTAAGTACTGCTCTGAGACGCCGTTTTGCGCAAAGCGATGCGACAGCGAGCCCGAGGCCAGGATGGCCACTGTTCCCGAGTATTGCTGCTCAACTGCTTGGCGCAGCGCGGCTCCAAACTTGGCACTGTCGAGCAGATCGTGCACGGTCAAAAAAGCCGACACAGACACGACTTTGAAGCGCTGATCTTCATTCATATAGCGCATTGGCACTAGAGTGCCATACTCCAGAGGCAGGGTAGTGTCGCTGTGGGCTCTGGTGAATACTCCTGCTTCAGTGGCCGCTGTGGCAATCAAACTTCCCAGCTCAGTATTACCCTGATACTCATAGGGCATATTTTTGATAAAGTGTGGCAGCTCGTTACTGGTATAAATACCGGAAAAATGCGCGGCGTTATTGATGTGAAAACCTGAATTGACTAGCCAGTGGGTATCAAAAACGACCAAGGTATCTACCCCGAGTTCAATGCAGCGGCGACGAATTTCTTTGTGCCCTTCTATTGCGGCCGTGCGACAACCTTTGTGCGGGCCGTCCATTTCCGACAGATACATCGAGGGTACATGTGTAATTTTTGCCGCCAGTGCCAAAGTGCCCATTTTATTCTCCACAGTCAGGATTCTATAACCTTATAGTTACACTACAAACGCGCATGCGAATGCCTTTATACGCCCCATTTAGGAATGCGGTGCTCGCCTAAACTCATGCAGACAAACTTCGGCTCACAAAATACTTCAAAGCTCCAATGTCCACCTTCACGGCCTACTCCTGAGCCTTTAGTCCCGCCAAAAGGCTGGCGTAAATCACGTACATTTTGGCTGTTAACAAACACCATGCCCGCTTCCATCGACTTGGACACACGCAGTGCCCTGGCATTGTTCTCAGTCCAGACATAAGAAGACAGACCGAAGTTGATGTCATTGGCGATGCGGATCGCGTGCGCTTCATCATCAAAGGGGATGAGGCAAGCAACGGGGCCAAAAATCTCCTCCTGGGCGATGCGCATGTTGTTGTCGACATCGGCAAATACGGTCGGCTCAATCCAGTTGCCATCTTGCAGCTGCTCGGGCAGTTCCGGCGTGCCGCCACCGGCCACTAATCTTGCTCCCTCTGACTGACCGATCTGAATGTAATTTTTGACTTTTTTCAGATGATCTCTGGAGATCATTGGGCCTATCTTAGTGGTTTCATCCATTGGATCTCCCACTTTGATATTGCGGCTGCGAGCGGCAAACTTCTCCACAAACTCATCGTAAATGCTGCGTTGAACTAAAATCCGTGATCCGGCTGTACAGCGCTCTCCATTGACTGAAAAGACCATAAACAGCGCCGCATCCATCGAGCGTTCTGGGTGCGCATCCTCGAAGATGATGACCGGGGACTTTCCGCCAAGCTCCATAGAGTATTTCTTCAGTCCGCCGCGGGACATGATTTTCTCGCCAGTGGCGGTACTACCGGTGAATGAAATAGCCCGCACATCAGGGTGCGTGACCAATGCATCTCCCACAGTGCTGCCATAGCCGTGAACGACGTTAAGCACTCCCGCCGGGATTCCCGCCTCTAGCGCCAGCTCGCCCAGACGGTTGGCACTAAGGGGAGACAGTTCAGACATTTTCAGCACTGCAGTATTGCCAAGTGCCAGGCAGGGGGCAACTTTCCAGGTAGCAGTCATGAAAGGTACGTTCCAAGGAGAGATCAGGGCACAGACACCTACCGGCTCATAGGTTGTGTAATTGAGATGATCATCGGTTGGATAGCACTCGCCATCGACGTGGGTGCAAATTTCTGCAAAGAAGTTGAAGTTGTGTGAGGCGCGCGGAATAAGCACTTTGCCGGTGGTGTGGATTGTCTGGCCACAGTCCTGAGTTTCCATGGCGGCTATTTCTGGCACATGTAGATCGATGAGCTCCCCGAGCTTGCGCATTAGAGCAGCGCGCTCGGCGGGGGGGCGCCTCGACCAGGGGCCAAATGCGGCTTTGGCTGCAGCTACCGCAGCGTCAATTTCAGCCTGGCCGCCAAGTGCCACTTGGGTAATGACTTTTCCGGTTGCCGGGTTAATAGTGTCAAAGCTCTGCTGGGAGCTAATTTTTTCGCCATTGATAATATGTTTAATCATTGTTAGTTACTCTCAAACCATGTTTTATCATCTACAACTGTGTTTATTAACTGCCCCAATCCCTCGATTTCGGTGATGATTTCATCGCCGGGTTGGGTATCTGCAATGCCGGTCGGGGTGCCGGTTAAGATGATATCACCTGGGCTTAAAGTCATAAATTCTGACAGGTAGACGATCAGAGCCGGTATATCAAACACCATATCCGAGGTCGATCCCTGCTGAGTTTTTACGCCGTTAATATAGGTATACAAATTTAACTGCATCGGATCAGCAATGTCCTGACGATCAACTAACCAAGGACCTAGAGGAGTGCAGTGATCACGGTTTTTTACTCGCAGATTAGGGCGATAATAGTTTTCTAGATAATCTCGAAAGGCGTAGTCGTTGGCAATAGTGTAACCGGCGACGTAATCGTAGGCGTCTTCGCGGCAGACATTTTTTGCCTCTTTGCCTATCACTACCGCCAGCTCGCACTCGTAGTGCATATAAGTGACGTCTGCAGGGCGACGAGTAATACAGCGATGAGCGGTAATAGCATTGGCACCTTTCAAAAAAACCAGTGGTTTTTCGGGCGCTTTAAAGGACAGTTCAGCGGCATGATCTGCGTAATTCAGACCCAGGGCGAATACAGTACCAGGCTCCAACGGCGGTAACCACTGCACGTATTTTTCATCCAGTAACCGACCACTGGCCAACCGCACCCGACTATTTTCTTCTGTTACTTGCACTATGCCGCCGTTGTGATAAATGCGTCCGTGTTTCATCGTTGCTCTCCCTGCTCAATGGTGAAAGACACTTCAGAGCGTCCCGCAATAGAGACCGTCACTTTATCACCGACTTTGGCCTGTGGTGCTTGATAACTGACTCCCAGCAGCAGTATATCTGCGGGACGAAGACTCATATAGGCACTGACATCTGCCAGTAACTGTTCAGCACTGCGTACTAAGTTGTCCAGTTTGTGGCTTTTAACTAACGTATTGTTGATATAAGTTTCTAGGCACAGCTGACCAATCGCGGCTGAATCATCTATGCTAATCAGTGCATCGGCAATCGGCAGGGCGCCGTCAAAGCATTTCTCGCGAATCGCCGGACGGTAATAGCTATTATGGGGCAGAGATAAATCGGCGACCAAACCTATTCCTGCGATGTGTGCCAGCGCCTGATCAGCGGTGACAGCGGTTGTTCGCTGGCCAATCACTAGCGCGAGGCTGGCGGCAACTTCAACGCTGCGCTCATTAGTGGGTAGTGTCACTTGGGCATTATTTTGGGTAAAAGTATTTTTTGGTTTTATGTACAATACAGGTGCAGCAGGCGGAACCTTATAAGGAGCAGCGTACAGCTGCGGTTGCAGGGCAGCTACGGATTTCTGGTCGTTTAACACAACCCCGTATACCGCGCTGCCAAGAGAGCGCATGACCTCTGGTAAGCACTGTTGTCTTAATTGATCAATAACTAGGGACATTGTAAACTCCTGCAATTTCGCTATTCACTAACATGTTAGTAATATAATCGCTAACATGTTAATTTGTCAACTGATAAGATAGCAGACTGGTTTAGTATTGTTCTCTAAGCCAGTGGCTTACGGGTTGGTTTGTAGGCTCCCCTGTTAAAATCACTTGTGTTAACTATTAAAATAAAAATCGGAAAAATAGTATGGATCAACATATTTCACAGAGAAACTTACCGCTACTGCTAATTAAGGCCAGGGAAACGATCATTTCTCAATTTAGGCCTATTCTCAAGCACTTTGGCCTGACCGAACAGCAGTGGCGGGTACTCAGAGTGCTGTTCGAAGAGGGGACAGCCGAGCCCTGTTATCTGTGTGAGTGCTGTGAAATATTAAGTCCGAGTATGACCGGGATTTTAAAGCGTTTAGGCGAAATGGGGCTGATATCCAGAGAGCCGCTGCAGGGTGATAAAAGGCGTGTGCTGATCTCGTTAACGGCAAAAAGCGAAGAATTGTCCCGCGAGATAATTCCCTTAGTGCAACAGCAATATCATCTTATTGAACAGGCGTGGGGACCTGAGCTGATCGCCAAGATCTATGCGGATATTGAGTCCTTAATTGAGCTAAGCCATGTCCAGGTAAAGCCAGTTCAGCTACCTCCGTCCAGGAGCGAGACTAAAAAATTCTGAACCGATGCACAGAGCTGTTAGTCATTGAAGCTAGATGTTGGTCTTTGTACAGTGTGAGAATATGATAACTCTCCCCCTGCGCTGCGAAAAAATGTCCAGCGGCTTGTCTGTTTGAAAATGTCAGGATTATCAGTCAATGACTACAACTGTTTAATTTGTCAGGCTGAATTAACTGGGCTAAGCTTGAAACTATGTTGCTGCCAGAGTAAGGTGTTTGAGCAAATAGGGAAAATTATAAAAGGATACAGAGATGAAACTAAGTGCAGATCTTATTGATGAATTATCACTACTTTCTCAATTTAAATTAAGCTCTACTTTTGAGGGCATTAAAGTTCACACCCAGGCATCGCAAAATCTAATAGATGCAGCACAAAGACTATTTGACAAAGGCTTAATATCTCAAAATGACGGAGGTTACCTCACTGATTTAGGAAAAGACGCCGCGGATCATTTCGAGCGTTTGCAAAGTATTTTAACCTCCCCTGTAAAATTGGACACTACTTCATAAATGGCATTAAAACCTACCTTATACAAAGTTGATTTGCAGTTAGTTGATACCGATAGAAATGTATATGACAACTGCAAATTCACCATCGCTCAGCACCCTTCAGAAACCCAGATTAGAATGATGATTAGATTGATGGTATTTTCCCTCAACTACCACAGTGATCTGCAATTTACTAAAGGGCTTTCATCCCAGGACGAACCCGATCTGTGGCAAATATCACCGAGTCTGGAAGTTGAGAGTTGGATAGAGGTAGGTCAGGCGAGTGCTGAGCGAATGCGCAAGGGCGTTAGTCGTTCACCTAAAGTGATCTTGTATGCCTACGGTAGTGAAACGGACATCTGGTGGCAAAAAGCCGAGGATGCCTATCGGGCTCTGCCGCATATTGAAGTTTATAAATTCGACCATAAGCAAGCGGCAAAACTGGAACAATTTGTCGAACGTAAAATGCAATTGACTGTGTCTATTAGCGCGGGTGAGATCTATCTCACTTCAGATGCGCATGATCTCAGCCTTGGTTTGTGTAAGTTGCTGTAATTGCAGTGGCTTATTGCCATTTTTGCAGTTTCTCAGCGCTTGTCTGTGGGCTTGCTAAGGGCGCGGATTTTAAATAATACCTGTGCTTAGTGTTAGCAGCATGCTTACATACCCGCACTAAGCTGTTGTCTGCTGATTGGGACCTCGAACTAAAAGACTCAGTAAATCACTGCGACTAATGATTCCAGTTACTTGATGGCGAGCATTCACTACCGAAAAAGCAGACACTTTGTACTTCATCATAGTGATGGCTATATCGCGAACCAAAGTATCTTCAGAGACCGCTAATACTTTCGCCCCGAGCATGCTCTGGATAAAACTGCTTTGCGGAGATTCAACTTTTAGCAGGTCATTTGCGCTGATCATGCCCAGCGGATGGTTTTCATTATCGATGATGACAATGTGTGAAACATCATTCTCTCTCATCAGCGCTTGCGCATGAGAAACCAGATCATGTGACACAGCAGTGACTACTGGAGAACTCATGACATGAGCAGCACTTAAACGCCGCCGGTTCTCCAAAGTGTTGGCCGACTTGCCGGTATTGATATAGCTCAAGGTTTGCCCTGGAGCTGCCAAAGTGGCGGGCTTTCTCTGTTGCGACTGAGCTTGCTGGCGTCCCTGGGATTGGTATTGAGGTTGGTAATTGTTTGCCAGAGGAAGCGACAGATCCATCTGTTTTAAAGACTGGTTTGCAACATTAATGTTCGTTGTTTGGTTACGGGACGTTCCGGCAGACAACATTCCATTGTTGAAGATAAGTAAAGCCATTTGCTACTCCTTGGTGTAGAGGTTTTTCCTATTTTTATTATTGGAAAAGTGAGTAAATATTACTGCCAAAAGTTAGCTTGCAAACCAGTAAAAATTACTGAACATGGCTAAATTATTTTTTAACAACTGCTTGTCTCAGCGCATCTTTAAACAACAAGGCAAGATCAGTACCAAGTATTTTCGACATCGCGCTGACGACCGACTATAGATCATTATTTAAACAAATGATTTAAATATTTACAGCATCTGAGAGAATTATGCAAGTGTAAGTAAAATCTTTCAAAAACAATTGTATAGATTGTAAGTGGGTATTGCGCTAATTTTACATCGCTAGGGTCGTTGCACTAAAGTGTATAAAAGCTAAGGTTTTGTTTTAATTTTACGTAACTACCCACAGGCTTTAGCTTTTCAGCACTTAATCGGCTTAAAAATAACAAGAGTTTCAATACGTTTTAATGCATCATAAGCGAAGCAGTGTTTGCCTGGGAAGATTGACACAGCAGTGTTAACTCGCCGAGAAGATAGCGGACTTATGTGCAGCTATCAGAGTCTATAATCTTAATACTATCGCAGCAGATTAATTATCAGAGGGTGCTTGGGCTCTGATTGATGAGAGGAATATAATGGCCAAATCAGTGATGTCGTTGAAAATTAAATTGCTAACTCAGCTGTTCAGTTTCATTGTCTTGGGTTGTCTGAGTTCTATCTCTGTGGCCGGCGCAATAGACAAACACGATAAAATCATTTCCGCTATACCCCATGCTTCTCTGTTGTTAGCAGAAACGAAAGATGTCAGCGGCATTAGTATTCGACCTGATCAATTACTGGTTCCCGCCTCCACGTTGAAAGTAGTCACCGCCTACCTGGCAATCAAGCGTTGGGGTTTAGAGCATAAGTTCTATACAGACTTCTACTATCTTGATGGAGTGTTATGGATTAAAGGTTTTGGTGATCCCTATGTGACATCTGAAGAGATTTTATTGATGAGTGCTGGGTTAAAAAAACTTAAACTTGGCAAAATCAATTCTATAAAAGTCGATAATAGCTATTTTCCAGAGTTGCGCTTAGACGGACGCGGCAATAGCGACAATCCCTACGATGCCGGCAATGCTGCCCTAGTGGTTAATTTTAATACCCTCTTTCTTGATAAAACAGAGAAGGGTGTTAGCAGCGCTGAAGCACAGACACCGATCACCCCGTTGGCTCTGAGCTTAGGAGCAAAATTAGCGCTAGGTAAAAAGCGTATATCCCTTCCCGGTGGGCGGGACATGGCGGCAAACTATTTTGCACAAGTGTTTTCCAAATTGCATTTCAAACGCAACTTGAGTATCAGCGTTGCTCAACTGCCAAAGTCTGCCAAGTTTATCTATCGTCATCAAAGCTCAAAAACACTCTCTGAGCTGCTCACAGTGATGCTCAAATATTCCAACAATTTTATTGCCAACCAATTGTTTTTAATGCTGCCAGAGACCAGTGAGAATCAAGCTGAATTAAGCGTGCTGGCGGCGCAGAAAAATTATACAGGCCTGCTCGAGCGAGAGTTCGCATTTAAAGGTGCCAACTTTGTCGATGGCGCCGGATTATCCAGAAAAAATCAAATCAGCAGCCAGCAACTGTTGCAGGTCTTAGAAGTGTTTAAGCCCTGGATAGATTTATTGCCGGAGCGACGTAAGGGACTCAAAGTAAAAACTGGTACCCTCTCTGATAACCATTCACTGGCAGGCTATGTCGTCGATAAAAACCAGCAGTGGCAGCCCTTTGTATTACTGATCAATAAATGGATGCCCAGTGATTATCGCTTTCAAGTGGCCCGGGCACTGCTTAAACTAAAATGATTTTATACATTGCCGAAAAACCCAGTTTAGGGCGGGCCATCGCCGATGCGCTACCTAAACCACACAAAAAGCAGCAGGGCTATATTGAGGTAGGTAATGGGGACATTGTCAGCTGGTGTATTGGCCACCTGCTAGAGCAAGCAGAACCCGATGCTTACGATCCCAAGTACAAACAGTGGAAATTAGAACATTTACCGATAGTGCCGCAGCAGTGGCAGTTAAAAGCCAAAAAAGACACGGCTAAACAGCTGAGTGTTTTACGTGGGCTGTTAAAAAGGGCTGATTCGATAGTGCACGCTGGTGATCCTGATCGCGAGGGCCAGTTGCTGGTAGATGAAGTATTGGCACATCTAAAAGTGGGTGTGAGAAAACTCAACAAGACCCAGCGCTGTTTGATCAGCGACCTCAATTTAGCGGCAGTACGTCGATCACTGGCAAATTTACGTTCCAACAGCGAGTTTATACCCCTGTCTACTTCAGCACTGGCGCGCTCGCGTGCCGACTGGTTGTACGGCATGAATATGACCAGACTCTGCACTATACACGGCGGCAGTGCAGGTTTTCAGGGAGTACTCTCTGTGGGTAGAGTACAGACCCCGCTACTGGGGTTAGTCGTGCGCAGAGACCTGGAAATAGCCAATTTTGTATCTAGGGACTTTTATGAAGTCTGGGCACAGCTGCAAAGCCTGGGTGGTGAAAATTTTAGCCTTAAGTGGAAACCGAGTGCCAACTGCGCTCCCTACCAAGATGAAGAGGGGCGAGTACTTAACAGAGCGCTGGCGGAAAACGTCGCCAGGCGCATTAAAGGTCAGCCTGGTAGAGTGTTGCGGGCGCAGACCAAAGCTAAAAAGCAACCGCCACCGCTACCTTATAATTTATCCACACTGCAAATTGATGCGGCAAAGGCTTTTACTTTCAGCGCAAAAAAAGTGCTGGAAATCTGTCAGAGCTTGTATGAGAGGCACAAGCTAATCACCTACCCGAGATCTGATAGCCGCTATTTACCTGTGGAGCATTTTTCCCAGGGTAGCAGTGTCGGGGCAGCGATCGCTGCAGTGGATGCAACATTGGACCCAGCGGTGCAAAAGGCAGATTTCTCACGTAAATCTAAAGCCTGGAATGATGCTAAAGTTGATGCACATCACGCCATCATTCCCACACAAAAAAGTCGTGCAACAGGCTCTTTGAGTAAAGATGAGGCGCTAATTTATCAGCTGATCGCCAGGTCCTACTTGTATCAATTTTATCCTCCGTACTGTTTTGATGAGCGGCAACTAGAGGTAGAAATTGCCGGTGGATTGTTTGCTGCTAAATCAGTGCAGGCAACAGATCAAGGTTGGAAAGCACTGCAGACCAAGAGCAAAAAAGCCCAGCAAAATAGCGAGCAGCAACGCCTGCCAAGTTTAAAAGTGGCTGATATTGTGTCTTGTATTGATGCCAGCATCAGCGACAAAATGACCAGCGCGCCCGCATTTTTTACCGATGCCACACTGCTGGCAGCGATGACCGGTATCAATCGTTTTGTCCAGGATAGTGAGTTGAAAAAGATTCTTAAAGACACAGATGGCATAGGCACAGAGGCAACCCGCGCCGGTATCATCGAATTACTGTTCAAACGTCAGTTTTTAGTCCGAGAGGGCAAGCTGATTAAATCGACTCTTATAGGCAAAAAATTAATCTCAAGTTTACCTGATATGGCGACTACCCCGGATATGACGGCACTTTGGGAATCCAGATTGTCGATGATGGCACAGCGTCAATTCAACTATCAGCAGTTCATGCAGGATTTGCAACAAGTTGTTCAGCAGTTGTCGCAAGCTGTCGACCCTCGCTCGTTCGTCGGATTAAAGGGAGAGGGAAAGAAGGTGAGTTTTAAAAAAAATACCCGACGCAAATATAAAAAAACTGGCACAGCCAAACGCAGCGCTTGAATTGGCAGCAGCGGTTACTTTTGCTATTACCGCTGGTTGAAAAACTCAGGGCAGAAGGTGGCCTGATATTGGGTAACTCAATGGCCCACTACAATAAGTCAGTTGAGAGGCTTGCGGACAACTGTATATGCCCCCCGATGTGCGCTGAGCAAATACTGCTTTATCTTATAGGAATAATCGGTCAAGTGTTTAACATAGGGGCGGTGCTGGGTAAGATTTGATCAGCTTTGGTTTTCTCTAACCTGCAAAAAACGAATGGACTATTTTAATCAAAGTTAATGGAATAGCCGTATGTCGACACAGATATCAGATCCGGATAACAGTCTTGAGTTGTTGTCTGAGCTAACCCAAAGCTATGAGAAGTCTTCTAATGCATCTGATTATCTTGAGTTTGTAAATTCGCTGTTATCTCGCCTACTGAAATCGCAAAATTATTTTCTGGCTCTCTATAATCCCCAAAACACTAGTGTTGATTATATATTTGGCTGCGAGCAAAAAGGTCAGCTCCAGCATGCCACTGCATTAAATAGATCGTCGATACCGCTGGCGGCACTAAGGCATTCTGCTCTTCATCAACTATTGTCTGACAATCATCAGCTGATTTGTGATCAGGGAGCCAAAACACAACACTTTAGTGAGTTTAGCCGCGATAGTTCACTGTTGCAGTGGCTAGGTTTTCCACTGAGTAGCGCAGAAGATTGTACAGGTGCATTAGTGGTGACCAGCTTTGAGAAGCGCTGTAACTATACTAGTGAACAGCAAAATGTATTTGCACTGATAGCCATCTATATCGCCATTGATCTGGACAAGTTCGCTACTTGCCAACGCATTGAGCAAAAGGTAGGCAGCAAAACTAAGAGTCTTGAAATGCAGCTGCAGAAAAAGATAAAAGATGAGAAATTACATCGGGCGCTGTTTGAAATTACTTCACTGACCAGTGATTTTATCGAGTTAAAGGAGTTGTATCCTAAACTACATGCTATTTTTAGCACATTATTAGACGCTTCAAATGTTGGGATTTTACTCTATGACGAGAGTAAAAGTCAGTTACATTATGAGTATGTAGTAGACATTTATGACAAAGAAACTTTGGGCGGTGCGACGATCCCCTTTGGGCCTGGCATGTGCTCTCATGTGATCCGAGAGCGCCACCCCTGCCTTTTTACTCCGCAAATAGTTGAAGCTAAATTAAAGTCCAGAGAAATGCCGGGGGTTTTAGGGGCTCAAAATTTCAGCACTTGGATTGGGGCGCCGTTAATTTCGGCTAATAAGGTCTATGGTGTTATCTATGTACAAAGTTACACAGCCAGCTTATTGTACAACCAAGGCGATTTAGATATTTTAGAGTTTGTTGCCAGTTACGTTGCCACCGCTATAGAAATCACTATCAGAACTGCGCAGCTAAAAGAAGAGCAAATGCGCTTGGCTGAGCAACATCATTTGTTAGCCGAAGAAAATCAACAATTAGATATCGCCCTCACGGAATTGCATACTACCGAGCAAGAACTAATAAAAAAACAGAAGATGTTATCTCTGGGGTCACTAGTGTCGAACCTGGCCAGTGAAGTGAATCTACCCATCAATAACTGTCTTGAGAGTATTAATCATATTGAGGCTTTAGATCGGCAGTTTCAAAGCCAATTTAAGAGTGTACAGTTGACTGAGCAGAGCTTGATCAGTTATGTGCAAGATGTGCAGAAAGTTGAAGTAGTCTTACAGCAGAATTTAGACAGTGCCGCGCAATTGATTAATAATTTCAAGAAAATTGCGGTTGACCAATCCAGGCATGAGTTGCGAAAAATCGATTTAAAAAATTATCTTCGGGACACTGTTCATGGGATTGAGCAGAGTATTGATATTCAGGGCCACAAAATTTTACTGCATTGTGACAGCGCGATAGTAATTACCACTAACTGTACTGCGCTGACACAAGTCTTAAAGAACTTAGTGGCAAATTCTATTAAACATGGTTTTGAAAAAAGAGCACAGGGAAAAATCAATATTTCTATCGGGCTCTTTCACGGTAATCTAATTATAAATTATTCCGACAATGGCAGAGGGCTTAACGATCATGATCTTGAACATCTGTTTGATCCTTTTTTTACCAGCAACAAAAACAGCGGTGCAGGATTAGGCACTAACCTGATTTACAATTTAGTCACCCGATCTCTACTGGGAAAAATTGAAGTAAAAAATCAAAAAGCCGGGGGGCTTGCCTTCTACATCACTTTCCCAGTTCATCTTCAATACTGATAGTATTTTCTAGACTTAATCGCATGCTCCCTAACTACAATAAGTTCCTATAGCTGTCATATAGCGGTTATTTTATATTTAAGTGCCATATGTTTAATGACCCAGATGCTATTAACACAGGTTTAATGAATGCCCTTGAGTAAATTAGTCAAGACCTTTGATAAAACAGCGAGTGTGTCGGTTTTACGGGAGTTATCGCAGGCGTATAAAAGCGAACCTAACTTAGAGTGTTACATTAAAAAGGCGCATCAATTATTAGCTAAGCTCATGAGAGCTACTAATTTTTTGCTCTGGGTCTATCAGCCATCTGATAATAGTATTGAGTTCATCTATCAGGTTGATGAAAAGGATCCCGATGTGCACAGCGCTGATAAGCAACCGCTGCCTGATCCGCAAGAGTCCACCACCGCCTGGGTTATCATCCATGCCCAAGAACTGATTTATGTTCCCGCTGATTCTAGTTTAGCCAACTTTTGGGGCAGGGGGGCTCACCCTGAACAGTGGGTTGGCATGCCTTTGAAGAGTCAGGCAGGCATTTGTATCGGCGCTTTAGTTATTCAAAGTTATGCCAGTGAGCAGTTGTACGATGAACAGCAACAGAAAGTCTTTAGACTATTTTCAGTGTTGGTTGCCAGTGCGGTGGCAAAATACACCAGGGTTGATGAAATAGAGCAAATAGTTTTAAACAGGACCCAAACACTGCAGCACGAATTACAAAAAGAAACTCAATCTGACAGAGTCCAGCAGGCCATTTTTGATATTGCCTCACTGACTCGTACCCATATAAAACTGAACGATTTGTATAAAAAAGTGCATGCTATTTTCGATACTATTTTTGATGCCAGTAATATCTTAATTACCCGCTACAGCGAAACTGAAAATACCTTAACCTATGCCTATATTGTAGATTCGGATGATATGGAACAGTATCGGGGTCTGACATTGCCGATGAGAGAGAGTATGACTTCCTACTTAATAAACAGGCGTAAGGGAGCTCTTTTTGATCAGGATTCGATGAAAGCACAAATGGCTATCGGAGAGCTAAAGGCAGTTATAGGCAATGCCATGTTTAACAGTTGGATAGGCGCGCCGATGATCTCCGGCAGTAACGTTTATGGAGTGATTATATTACAGAGTTATGAGGACGACATTATCTACACTGAAGCTGACCTGGAAATTTTACAATTTGTTGCCAATCATGTCGCCCGCACCTTAGCAATACACTTAAAAACCGAGCGCACCTTGATTGAGCAACAGAAAATTACCGCTCAGCATCAGAAGGTAGAAGATCAGCATCAACATCTGCTCGAGGCATTAAGTCACTTACACAGTACTCAACAGCAATTGTTGGAAAACGAAAAAGTAGCGGCGTTGGGAGGATTAGTGGCAGGCGTTACTCATGAAGTAAATACGCCACTGGGCATCTGTATCACTGCAGTGAGTCATTTGTTAAATATTGATAAGCTGTTTCAACAGCAGTTGCTGGATAAAAAATTGACGGCTGCCCAGCTTGCAAAATACGCCGGTGAGAGGCGGCAAATAGGCGAGCTGATCGCTGTTAATATGCGTCGATCAGATAAGCTGATGAAAAATTTTAAACAAATGTCAGCAGTTCAATCCTCTCATGCACTGCAGCAGGTCGAACTTAAGTCCTACTTTGAAAAAGTGATCAGCTCTAACTTATCCGACCTGAAACTGGCCGGCCAGCAAATTATTTTTAGTTGTGATGAGATAATAAATATCAAGACGAATGTGGATGCCCTGGCGCAGATTCTAACGCAGCTGATTGCCAACTCGATTAAACACGCGCCTCACAAAAGCCAGGATGTGATGATTTACCTGTCTTTGCGTTGCCATGGAAACAGCATCACCTTGGATTACACGGACAATGGTTCCGGGATGCAGGAGTCGCAACTAGAACAACTGTTTGATCCATTTTATACCACTAGCCGCAGAACGGGGGCCAGCGGATTGGGAGCCCATCTGATTTACAACCAGGCAACCCATTCACTGCAGGGAAAAATTACTGCCAGCAGCCCACAAAATAACGGTTTGCAAATTAAAATCCAGTTTCCACGGGTGCTCCAGTATGCACAATCAGATCAGATAGCTATTTAAACCAAGGCTCAGTCTATTGGATGCTGTGCCTGTGACTTAATGGCAGCCCCGGCGATCTCTGCAGTGCTTTGTGCATCGCTAAGGCTCACTCAGAGTCTCGGATTCGACTAATTTGGATCCAGTGAGATCCAGGCGGTTTTTACATTGATATATTTATCAAAGCCATGCAAGGATTTGTCCGAGCCATTTCCGGACTGCTTGACGCCACCGAGTGGCACAGTAAGATCTGCACCGCTAAAGCAGTTGACTTGTACGACTCCCGCCTTGATCGATTTAATCATAGTGTGAGCGGTAGCTAAGTTGGCCGTCCAAACCACAGAAGAGAGCCCGTATTGGGTACTATTGGCTATCTCTATTGCCTCATTCATAGTGTCAAAGCCGATGATTGCCAGTACCGGGCCAAAAACCTCTTCGGTGGCGATAGACATACTTGGTTCGACATCCAAAAAGACAGTGGGGGGAAAATAATAGCCACCACAATCACTTAAAATACGCTTGCCACCCAGAGCCAGTGTGGCCCCCTCACTAATGCCAAGCTGCACTTTTTCCTCGATAACTCGCAACTGAGCATGGTTGGCGATAGCGCCAACATTGTGGCTCAGCGACAATGGGTCACCCACCCGATAGCTTCTTGCGTAGCTCAGTACTTTTTCGCACAGTTCTGCTTTGATGCTGTTTTCTACTATCACTCTGGAGGCGGCGACACAGACCTGGCCGGAGTTTCTAAAGATAGAAGCAGCGGTCTCCTTGGCGACTCGGTCGAGGTTGGCAGCATCGGCAAAAATGATGTTCGGTGATTTACCTCCTAGCTCTAAATAGACCCGTTTAAGATTAGACCTGGCCGAGTACTCCAGCAGGCGTCTGCCGACTGGGCCGGATCCGGTAAAGGCCAGCACATCTATGTCCATATGCAGGGCAATAGCCTCTCCACAGCTTGGGCCCAATCCTGTGACAACGTTCAGCACCCCGGCTGGCATGCCCGCCTGGGCGGCGAGCTCGGCGATTCTGAGTAATGTTAGCGAGGCACTCTCCGCTGGTTTTAACACGACGCAGTTACCGGCTGCCAGAGCGGGGCCCAACTTCCATGCAGCAATCATCAACGGGAAATTCCACGGAATAATCAAGCCTACTACGCCAACGGGTTCCCTGTGGATTAACCCCAGTACAGTATCGCTAGTCGGTGCTATTTCTCCGTAGAGCTTATCGGCGGCCTCGGCGTAATAACGAAGCGTATTAGCGGCGCCCAATGGCTCGCCTTTGAGAGCAGTATTAATGTCAGTACCGTTATCGCGAACACCCAATACCGCGATTTCTAGGGCGTGCTGTTCTATTAACTTAGCCCACTTCAACAGAATTTTTTTACGGTAAGCGGGGGCACAGGTTGACCAGTCACCGCGATTGAATGCGCCCCTGGCGGCCAACACCGCACTGTCGACGTCTTCGTTACTGGAGTCACAAATACTGGTAAATACTCTTCCATCTATAGGGCTGTCCACGTCCAGGCGCTTAGTCGCGGGGTTGTTGACAAACTGATTGTCGATAAAGTTGTGTTGATCGGGAATTACTCTGCTGCGTAATTCATCAATGGTTGCTTGATCTAGCATTTCGTTAGCCTTTTTATGTTAAGCCCAAGAGTGATTTGGCGTCGTCGATACAAAGTTGCGGTCTAAAAACATCCAGATGTAAGCCGTGCATACCGACGGCGTTAGCCCCTTGAACATTGTTCAATTGATCATCGATAAAGACGCACTGATCGGCCTTCAGCCCCAACTGATCCAGGCACAGCTGGTAGGCTTTGGGGTCAGGTTTTAAAATCTTCGTGTAAGTGGCGTCTACTATCAGGTCAATTTGACTGAGAAACGGCAGTTTGCCACGGATGTCATCACCAAAAAACAGATCCAGTTCGTTGGAGAGTATCGCTGTTTTACAGCCACTGTTGTGCGCCAGAGCAATAAGCTCCAGCATCGAGGGGCGCATAATGGACATAGGGTCACTGCCGCGGGCGCGCTTGACAAATTCCATCATAGTGCTCCACTGCTCGCCAACCATCGCTCCCACTTCTTTGCTGCGCACTAGCCAGTAATCGCGCTGACTGATTTCCCCGGCTTCCATTTGTTGCCACAAGGGATCATTTTCAGGATCGAAAGGGCCCATCCAAGTGAGGGTGCCTGGTTTGAGCCCCAGCTCTCGCTCAGTTTGGGCGTGTGTTTCAAACATTGTAAGGGAGATAACACTGCCAAAATCTAGTACCAGTGCCTGTGCTGTTGCAGTTTTTTTCTCATGGTGCATATCTAAGTAGCTCCGGGTGTTTATATCTGATGCCAGTTGTCAATCATTTGCTCAACTTGCAGCAGACTGTACTGGCTTTCGACCTGCCTAAAAATGGCCTTTACCTGGTCACTTGATGCGGCTATTTCAGACGCTATGGCTCCCAGTTCGTAGACCGAACCACAAGTGTCTAATACCTCAGTCACCGGTAAAGTTTGTGCGTTTCTGTGCTGCAACAAGTATTGGTAGGCAGCTGTGTAGATTTTCGGGTCGTAATCTGCAGCGCAATCGGCAGCGGCCAGACCTAAGTCGATAGCTAGCTGGCGGATTTGTTGCCAGTGCAGGTTGACCACAGAAGGGGGAGCATCTGCGGCCTCGCGCTCATGGTTGGGGTCATCGATACTGCTGGTGCGACAGCCCACTATGTGCGCTCTTACATTTTTGGAGGGTACCGGCAGAAAAAACTGTACACAATTGCCTGCCAATAAGGGCTCTACCTGATCATCCAGGGATTGCACTACTTCCATTAAACGATTACCGATCAGTGGCAGCTCGCCAATTAATAGGTGTTTGTCATCACTGTACTGCGCGTGCCAGTCGGCAATCCCGCGCCGGGTCCAGAGACCGACGGCCTTGCGGATCATCGCGTGGGTAACCCCTTCGATTTCCGGATACTTTTGCAGTGCATCAGGGGTTTGAAATGCCTCGCGGGTGACATCCCACTGCAATAAATGCACGACTCTTCCCGAGCGCTCTGCCATCCTCGAAAACTGCTGGATGTACAAGCTCTTGCCGACCCCAGAGAGCCCGGTAAAAAAGACAATGCGTTTATTGCATGCCTGTTGGAACGCCTGGTACATATCTGAATCAGGCGCTAAAATTATGTCCTTGTGCATACTTTACTCCCGGCCTATCTAAATTGATTGACGCTGGGCATATCGCCCACTGGTATTTCAATAATGGTAGGTACATCGACCTCTTGGCTGGCCCGAATGGCGGCTCGCAGCTCATCAAAACTGTTGGCTTTGATAGCCTGAGCGCCAAATGCTGCCGCCATGGCTATGAAGTCAGGGTTGTGTAAATCCGTGGCTATTACCCGTCCCTCGTAATCGTTGCGCTGCATCTCCTGTACATTGCCGTATTGGTTGTTGTTAAACAGCAATACGCAGACCGGAATTTTATGTTGTACCGCGGTGGCCAACTCTTGTACCCCAAACATAAAACCGCCATCGCCACAGACTGAGATTACCGGCACATCGGGGCGGGCGACCTTAACGCCAATCGCCGTTTGAAAACCGTAACCTAAGGTGCCCTGATAGCCAGTCGTTATGTAAGTGCGTGGTTTGTAGGCGGGGTAGGCGATACGACTGGCAAAACCGACCTGAGTCAGCTCATCGACAAAAATGCCCTCTTCACCCAGCTCTTCGCGAATAATTTTTAGGTAAGTCATCTGCGGTTCAAGCACACTGACCTTTTTATCCCAGGCGCTGCGAATCTCTGTCATTTCAGGCTCCCTTGAAGCGCGTTCCATATTGCAGTGTGCCAGCTGTTCCAGTAACAGTGGTAAAGCCTGCTGCGCCTGTGCAGTAATAGCCAGTGCCGGTTTGATAAATTTGTTGTGACTGGTGGGGTCGACGTCGATGCGAATGATCTTCGGCTGGTGCTTTTTGGCCCACTTTTGTACTGGGACGCGCATATTGGTGCCCACCGCGATGACCACGTCGGCCTGCATCCAGTACTCTTTGGCAGCGGGCTGTTGCAGCGATAAATAATGGCGGGCATCCAGTATTCCCTTGCCGGTACGATAGCCGATCACCGGTGCTTGTAATTGATTGGCCAGTTCAGTAATTTGTGGGCTGACATCCGCAGCGCCAGAGCCGACAAAGATCATCGGTCTCTTTGCACTGCCGAGCAGTTGGGCTGCTGCTGCTAGCTGCTCGCTATCCACAGGAGGCTGGAAGCCCGGGGTAATCTCGCTGCTCATGTTGACCAATGCTTTGGCGGCTAATATATCCATGGGGATTTCTAGGGCAACCGGACGTGGCATTGCCGAATGCATCGCCCTGAAGCCTTCATCGATCATTCTGGGTATATCATCCGGGCAGTTGGCGCGATCGGCATGTTTAGTCAGTGACTTGAGAATATCCAGCTGGTTGTTTATTTCGTGTAATACCCCCAATTTTTTGCCTATGTTGTGCGAGGGGATCTGACCGGTCAGGCAAAATACTTTGGCGTTGAGAGCGTAAGCCGTGGCCAGCGCCGCAGAGGCATTTAGCAATCCAGGCCCCGGCACTACACTAAACACCCCCACGTCACCGCTGGCTTGTGCGTATCCCATTGCCATATAAGCTGCGCCTTGTTCATGGCGGGTATGAATCACCCGGATGCCATCTCCCAGATCATAAAGTGCATTGAAGAACCAGTCGTTTTGCACTCCGGGGATACAAAATAAGGTGGAGATCTTATGTTTATGCAAGCTCTTAACTGCCGCTTCTCCGCCCGTGAGTTTCTCGGTAACTAGCTTATCCATTAAGTGTTATCTCCCGATGTATTGTTGATTATTTCGCCCATTGCCAAAATAAACTGGCGGTTTGCATCCGCCTGGCCGACGCTCACTCGCACGTGGTTGGGCAGGTAAAACGCAGCCCTTACCATTACCCCGTAACTTAGTAGCCGTTCCACCAACTGCTTAGCGCTGCTACCATTGGGGGCTTTAAAGCAGATGAAGTTGGCCTGGCTGGGCCAGTATTGAATGCCCAGATCATCAAATTTGCTGATAATCCAGCTGCGCTGCTGGGTATTATTGTCTATTACCTGAGTGAGGAACTGCTTGTCGGCCAGTGCCGCCGGCATCGCCGCCATGCTGACGCTGTCATTTTGAAAGGTCAGTTTATGTTTTTGTAACTGCGCAATGATCGCCGCACTGGCGATGGCATAGCCAGTGCGTAGTCCGGCTAAACCATAAGCTTTGGAGAAACTGTGTAAAATAACGATATTGCGCTTGTCTAAAACACTTTGTATTGCATCCGGCAGGCTAAATTGCGTGGCAAAGTGGTAGTAGACCTCGTCGTATACCAGAGTCACATGTTCGGGAAGGCTATCCAGTATTTGCTGCAGAGCTCTCTGGTCAAAATAACTACCGGTCGGATTGTTGGGGTTGCAGATATACACTAAACGGGTATTTTCAGTGACGGAGCTAGCCAGCCCGGCGCTGTCAATGGCAAAGGTTTCAGGGTCTAATGGGTGCTCTATGACTGTGGCGCCTTTGAGTTTGGCTGTGGCAGCGTAGGAGCCAAAGCAGGGCGGGCAAATAATAATGTTGTTGGCTTCCCCCTCAACAAACATAGCTGCCTCTAATAAATTGATCAGATCGACAGCACCATTGCCGGTGGTAAAGTTGGCAGCAGACAAGCCTCGACCAAAATGATCAGCCAGTGCCTGAGTGATTTTACTGTCATCGCGTTGTGGGTAGAAATGCAATTGCGAAAGTTGTTCTGTGATTGCCCCGATGGCCTTAGGGGAGGGACCAAAGGGATTCTCATTGGATGACATTTTATAGATGTTAATGTCGCCCGACGCCTCGCGCACATCATCAATGGACTGTCCTATCTTATATTCACTCATATTACTTTCCCTTCTTATTGATGCCTGTAACGACGACATCAAGTAATGTTTTGAGTTGCTGTGCGCCTGTGTCACTGAGCATTAGTTGCATTTCTTGTTCTACTTGAAGCATTGCAGCATAGGCTTGCTGATACAGCTGTAAGCCTTGTTGATTAGCGCTCAAAACACTGCTGCGCTTGTCGTTCTCGGGTGTTTTTCTAGTAACCAAATTTCGCGCTTCTAAAGCTTTCACGGCCTGGCTCATCAGTGGCTGACTAATCTGAGCAAAGGTGGTCAATTGTTGCAAGGTAGTACCAGGTTGAGTGCAGATGCCAGAAAGTGCCCGCCACTGTGCCTGGCTGAGTTCCAGGCTTTTAAGCTTCTGCTGGGACATCTGCTGCACTAAGCGCGAGGCAGTGTGTAATTTGAAAGTGAGACGGTTGGCAAGTTCGTCAGCGCAGAAGCTGGCACTGTTGTTTAGTTCTGACATAAAAAAATTCCGAGTATAAATGATACCGAAAGTATATTGGTATTTATATAAATGTCAATATACATTGCGTTTGTTAATCAAGGTCCTGATTAAAAAGGGAATAAATAGCACCTGTTAGAGGGCCTGTTGGTTTGTCATTAGCTAAAAAGTTGATAACTGCGTGGAAAACACTGGCTTAAAGGCGTAAAATTTCAGTCATTACACTTTACCTAGAGGCAGTAAATGAATCGGCAATATGCAGTGCTGGTAAAGCGCGCAGCGTTAAGTGCCATGCTGGTGGCCAGTATCTTATTAATAGTGAAAGTCTTGGTCTGGTGGCAGACAGGGTCAGTGGCTCTGTTAGCTTCTCTGGTTGATTCACTGTTGGATCTGGCGGCATCCCTGAGCAGTTTTCTGATTTTGAGTTATTCGCTGCAACCCGCTGATGAAGAACACAGTTTCGGGCATGGCAAGGCGGAGTCGCTGGCCGCTCTGGTACAGTCGACTTTTATCACCGGCTCTGCATTGTTTTTAGTGCTTTCCGGGTTTGAGCGTTTCTTCCATCCGCAAGACTTGGTCTCTCCCGAGTTAGGTATCTGGGTGAGCTTGTTTGCGATCCTATTGACGGGTGTTTTAGTTTGCTATCAAAAATGGGTAGTAAAACAAACCGGCTCACTGGCGATAAAAGCAGATTCACTGCACTATCAATCGGACTTGCTGATGAACTCCACCGTGATGCTGGCACTGATACTGAGTAGCTTAGGTTGGCCGATTGCGGATGCCGTATTTGGCATCGCAATAGGGTTTTATATACTGTACGGTGCCGCAAGAATTGGTTATGAGGCCATACAATCTCTACTCGATCATCAGTTGCCGCAACAGGAGCTGCAGCGTATTCGTGCTATCGCCCTCTCTGTGGAGCAAGTCGCTGGAATGCATCAGCTGCGCACCAGAATGTCCGGGGCGACTCGCTTTATCCAAATGCATTTAGAATTGGACGATGATCTATTATTGATCGAAGCCCATAGTATTGCCGACAGAGTTGAAGAACTGCTTATTGGTGAATTTCCTGGATCTGACGTGCTCATCCACCAGGATCCTAAATCTGTAGTACCACCATCCGTCGCTAAAGAGCTCTAAAGAAGACGGTATCAATACAGGCATTTATGAAGCAGCAGGGAAATATTCAAACTTAAAGCCTTATTTTTTGTCTATAGCAGCTAGGGGGAGCAGTTGCAAAAATTCGGCCTCTTTAATTTTAGTTGTAAAAGAGCAGCAAAAGGCCTGCATCAGCAGGTAAGTTGCCGAGGATTGGGTAGGGTGTATGAGGCAAAAAAAATTAACCATCAGCGTGCTTGCCAGAGAAGCAGATGTGGGTGTTGAAACAGTGCGTTACTATCAGCGCATAGGCTTGATTACTCAGCCCGAAAAGCCAATATCAGGTTATCGAGTCTACCCTCAAGCCAGCTTAGATAATTTGCGTTTTATTGGTCAGGCTAAACAGTTGGGGTTTAGCTTGGCAGACATAGCAGCGCTGCTGCAATTAGGTGAACAGCAGTGCGCCCAGACCAAACAGTTAGCGGTCTCCAAGGTAAATATTATCAACAATAAAATAAAAGATTTAAAGTCTATGTCTAGTGCTCTGCAGCTGCTGATCGAGCGCTGCCCGAGTAGCGAAGCTGCGCAGCAGTGCCCGATCATCAGCAGTTTATCCCAGCGCTAGTTCGTAGCTGCTGTGTTGCAATTGCAGATAATTAATATATCGGAACTTATTGTGAGTAGGTATTTCAACTTATTAACTCAGCTTATGGCGTAGGAATTGGCAGATCCAGGTGGCGACCAAGCTTCGGTTTATCGGTTGGTTAACATTCTCAATGGCTTGGGTGCTCAGTTCTTCTGGCAACATCTTCAGATCGCGCCTGTTGGTTAACAGGGCTTGGGTATAATCTGCGGCGAATTCTGGGTGGCCTTGGAAACTAATGGCGCGGTCATCGAAATTAAGTGCTGCATAAGGGCAAAAATCAGAAGCAGCGACGACTTGGGTTTTCTCGGGCAGATCTATTACTTGGTCCTGGTGGTAGGCTTGAATAGCAAAACAGTCACTCTTATCAGTCATCCAGTCAGCTTTGGTTTGTAATTGATACTCGGTGACCCCTAAACTCCAGCCCTTGTCTGATTTCTGCACTTTTCCTCCCAGCGCCTGAGCAATGAGCTGGTGGCCAAAGCAGATACCAATCATAGGAATGTCTGCGCTGTAGGCGCTGCGAACCAAATCCGAGACCGGCTCAATCCACGAGTGCTGTTCATAGACCCCATACTTTGATCCAGTGAGCAACCAGGCATCGCATTCTTTAGGGTCGCTGGGAATATGGCCATCTAATACCGGAAAAAACTTAAAATCCAATTGGTCATCACTGTCACTCAATAATTGGCTGAACATATCTGGATAGCTGCCATATTTTTCTCGGTAGCCTTCAGGGGGAATCCCCATTTCTAAAATACCTACAGTGAGTGTGCGCATATTTAAACCTTAAATTATATTAATATTGCTTTTCTTGGTCTGTCATCATATTTAAAAGCGTCGCTATGTACAGTACAAAACTCACTATTTTCGAATCTAAGCTTGCAGCGACTGCGTAAGGATAGGTATAAAAATTAATTATCTTGGAGAACAGTATGTTACCAATGGGAACGATAATGGCTGCGAGTATGTTACTCGGGGTCATATTCGCCACTAGATTACCGGTGGTTAGCTTAGTTCAGAAACTGCCGCAGGTAATCATTAAAGGGGTCGCGGTACTGGTTTTTAGTGCCGGATTGTGGAATGTTCTCTGGTATGCCAGTCAGCATTTGGGAGAGAGGTGGGGTAATGCCGCCCTGATGTCTGGATTGTTAATGCTGATAACGGCAGCCTATATCTCTCATTCTCATAAGTTACCCTCAATGTTGCTAAGTGTAAGGCCGCTAGTGGTATTGGCACTGTTTGCCTTTAGTCTGCTCTATGGCGTTACTATTTATCGGATGTAAAACTGATAGTAGCAAGTCGTAAGTATGCGAGTTCGGCGCGCTCAGATTGGGTCTTTTGAGAAGATCGTTATAACTTTTTATTGAATATCCCCTATACTACTTTATAGTGTGGTTCTACTACTTCGAATGTCGATAAAAGACAGTCTATACAGTTACTTGATATAGCGGATAATAAGTTTCCAGCTTTTTTTGTCTGTATTAAAAAGGGAATTAGCAATGAAAAAAAGCAGTTTTACGCTAGCGCTGATGGGCGTTTTACTCTCAATAACGACGCAGTTTAGTTTCGCCGGAGCAATAGACGGCCAGCAGTTTAAAGACTGGCAGGGGCGCTGTCAGGTAGATTTGAGTAAAGAGTTTTGCTTCTTGCTGCAAGGTTTCTCCTCCGATGGTCGAACACCTCTGATGATTACCACCGTTGATCTGGCGCAGCATCCTAAGTTTCCGGTCGTTACTTTAAGAGTAACAACAAAGCTAGACCCCACTAAAGATATCCAGTTTAAAGTAGATAAAAATAAATCTATTCACTTAAAAGCGCAGTGCAGTGAAAAAGAATGTGCCATAGCTTTTCCGCTTGATAAGCGTATGTTATCTGAATTTAAGCGCGGCGCCAGAGGAGTGCTGGGGTTCTTGGCCAAAGAGAGCGGTGAAGCTGTGTACTTCCCCGTATCACTCAGCGGTTTCACTAAAGGACTGCAAGCGTTAAAGAAAATGTAACAGGCAAACTGTTTTAGACCCATAAAAAAAGACCACTCATGAGTGGTTTTTTTATGGGTCTAAAACGACCCTGAAGGTACAGAGAAAATAATCAAATGATATTTATTTTTCAGGGGTTTGGAAAATCAGGTACAAATCTACCAGGATATCCGGGATCTCATTGGCCATCTCTTCACAGACGTCTGGATTGCGGCGAATTTCTTGAAATTCTTTAGCGTCAAATAGATCTGAGACCACCATAATCGGTAGCATCAATTCAGTGACTTTTTGCTCTTGAGCCGATCCTTCTTGATACCAGTCCTGCTCTTTAAGGAAGACGCCTTCCATAAAAGCTTGAGCCCAAGTTTCAATGTCAGCAACTTCATCACCTTTTTCTACCACTAATGATAGCTCGCAGGGCATTTCTAATTCGCGATCATTTTCCATGTCAGAGCGAATGCTTGAATACCAGTTGCGCAAAATAACCTGAATTTCACTTTGCTGTTTCTCTGATTGCCATTCGGGCTTGCCGTCAAACAGAATCTCCATCCACTGTTGCTCGTCTGTCGAGCTTGGCGAGATGACTAATGAACATAGAAAACCGTGGATTCCGATTAAATCTAGGGACTCTTCAGATACCGCATCGCTGAAAATGAAGTGTTCTAGCTGGTCTAATTCAGAGTCGGTAATAGTCGCAAATTGCTGAGTTTGTTGCATGGCTGCAGATCCTGGAAAAATAACAGGGCGTAGTTTACTCCAACTGAGGTTATAAACATAGACAGTTTGTTTTAATTCCCATAGCCAGAGTGATAAAAAAGCATCAAAGCGGCAATATGAGATGACAGTAGCAGATGCTTTGAGGATAATTGGCCGCTTGTTGTGTCTCACACTTGAGCTTTGGGATGCAATATTGATTTTCGTTTCTTATGTAGGGTAGACATGGCTGAGCAAGCGCTAAAAGTTCTGAAAGATGTTTTTGGTTACGATGGCTTTAGATCGGGACAGCAGCAGATCATTGAGAGTATGCTCGATGGCCGGGATACTCTCGTTATTATGCCCACTGGCGGTGGTAAATCGATTTGTTACCAGTTACCGGCATTACTCAGAGCGGGCACTGCTATAGTGGTATCTCCGCTGATAGCCTTGATGCATGATCAGGTGACCGCGCTATCACAGTGGGGAATTAACGCCGCATACTTAAACTCCTCGCTAGATTTTCAAGTGCAAAATGAAGTAGAGCAACAACTGCTACGCGGCGAACTGGATATGTTATATATTGCCCCAGAGCGGTTACTGCAGCCAAAAACCTTTCAGCTTTTATCCCAGTGCCCGTTAGCATTGATCGCTATTGATGAAGCGCACTGTGTATCCCAGTGGGGGCATGATTTCAGACCTGAATATCTGCAGATAGCGCAATTTGCCAATAACTTCCCCCAAGTGCCGCGTATTGCTCTGACAGCCACCGCTGATAGTCGCACCCAACTGGAAATAGAACAGCGCCTTGAGTTGCGTCAGGCAAACATATTTATTCAGGGGTTTGACCGGCCCAACATACGTTATCGTATCGGTCAAAAAGACCGGGCTCGCGAGCAGTTACTGGCCTTTATTCAATCAGAGCATCTTAACGATGCAGGTATAGTTTACTGTCTGTCGCGCAAGCGAGTAGAAGAGACGGCGGCCTGGCTATGTACTAAAGGTCTGAATGCATTGCCGTATCACGCCGGGCTCTCCTCAGATATAAAAAAGCATCACCAACATCGATTTTTAACCGAAGACAAAGTCATTATTGTTGCAACTATCGCCTTTGGTATGGGTATCGACAAACCCAACGTGCGATTTGTCGCCCATTTAGATCTGCCCAAGAGCATTGAGGCCTATTACCAGGAGACGGGTCGTGCAGGTCGCGATGGACAACCTGCCAATGCCTGGATGGTATACGGACTCCAAGATGTGGTGTTTCTGCGACAAATGGTCGAGGGGTCGCAGGCACCTGATAACATCAAGCAAGTGGAGCGGCAAAAACTCGAGGCAATTTTAGGCTTATGCGAAATCACCAGTTGCAGGCGTCAGGTGTTGTTGGGTTACTTTGGTGAGAGCGAGCATCCCGCCTGTGGTAACTGTGACAATTGTCTGCAGCCAGTACCTGTCTGGGATGGCACCGAAGCTGCCAGAAAGGTATTGTCGGCAGTGTATCGCACTGGTCAGAGTTTTGGCGTCAATCACATTGTCGATGTGCTAACCGGCTCAGAGACAGAAAAAGTTAAGCAGTTCGGTCATGAAAAATTGTCAATTTGGAATATCGGCACTGAGCTCAACAAGCAACAGTGGCGTTCGGTCTTTCGCCAGCTAGTCGCCAGGAGCTTTTTGGGAGTGGATTATGAGCGCTTTGGGGTGTTGCGCTTGACTGAAAAGTGTCGGCCACTATTGCGCGGTGAAGAGAGTATCGAGTTGCGCGAAGATTTGCGTAAGAAAACGGCGCGTACAAAATACGATAAAAAGAAATCGGTACAACACAAGCTGGATTCGCAGGAACACATTTTATGGGAGGCGTTGCGAGCACTGCGCTCCGAGCTGGCGAAAGAGCAAGATGTTCCCCCTTACATTATCTTTCACGATGCAACACTCATGGAAATGGTGATGTATCGCCCCACTAATAGAAACCAGATGCAGAAAGTTAGCGGCGTCGGCGAGCGAAAATTAGATTTGTATGGCGATCAATTCCTGGCTGTTTTAAATGAAGAGCCCGGTGCGCAGTTGAGCGTTGATCAGCAGGGGGATGAATCCATCACCTTGTTTAAAACCGGCATGTTAGTCACCCAGGTAGCGGGTATGCAAAAGTTATCGGTAGCGGTTATTTATAATCACTTGGCCGGGGGGATTTCCAGGGGTGAATTAACGGTCGATGAAGTCGTCGAGCTGCCAGAGAAGGAAATACAGTTAATTGAACAGGAAATTATTCAATCTCAGGCAGTGCATGGTTTAGCGCTTAAGCCAGTCTATGAGGCACTGGGCGGCGTCTATGAGCTGGCGGTGATACGCTGCGTCAGCATGGGGCTGGCGAATAAATGAGCACAGTAGCTGTTACAGTAGAGTTGTTTTTAATAGCGGTGGAGTCTATATGATGCGTTGTGTCAGCATGGGGTTGGCGAATACATGAACACGACGGCTTTTACTGAGAGTTGTTGTTAATGGCGTTGGAGTTGTGGGGCTTGTTCGCCAGTAGCTTTATTGCCTCGACATTGTTACCCGGCGGCTCAGAGGTTGCTCTGGCCTGGTTGGTCGATGCTGGGCAGATTCCGCTATGGCAATTATTGAGCGTGGCCATCGCAGGAAACAGCGCTGGCGGCATACTGACCTTGGTATTGGGCAGGTTTATCAGCAAATACTACCCGGCCAGAGTGTTAAATAACCCCCGGCAAGAGCGTGCTAAAAAATGGTTACAGCATCACGGTGCCCCCGCTTTAGTGTTGTCCTGGCTGCCGTTAATCGGCGATCCATTGTGCTTGCTCGCCGGTTGGCTAAAGATAAATGTCTACTGGTGTAGCTTGTTTATAGTGATAGGTAAAGCGGCACGTTACCTGCTGATAGCTGGGCTTTTCAGCTAATAACTTTATTTTATCAATAAAAACGCTGCTAGCAGCGCAATCGATCAAGACTACCTATCTACCTATCCACCTATCCACCTATCCACCTATCCACCTATCCACCTATCTAGCCACCGACCCATTTGTTGGCAGCAGTAGTCTGCTTAATCAGTTACAGCAAGAAAAGGGTGGCAGTACCGCAGACGGCCAGAACTGCACCGACCCAGGCGTTGGCAGCAGGAGCTTGTTTCATCAGTAGCCAGAGTATGGGCAGTGCAATCACCGGTGAAATTGAGGACAAGGTCGAGATGATACCCGTGTCGCCTCCCTTGAGCCCAAACAGTAGCAGTGTCATACCCAGTCCCATGGCCAAAAATCCACTGGCGCTGATTTGTAGAAATATCAGCCCGGTCATAGGTACCTGATTTTCAGCGCTATCAGGGTTTTTAAGATTGGCGATAAAGGCGACCAGTAACAGGCATAGAGCGGCGATACCAACCCTCACAGCACTGGCGGCAACCGGGTCTATTCCGGATTCCATCGCCTGGCGCAAGATAACTAAGCTAAACGCCTGACACAGTGCTGAGGCCAAGGTAATAGAGACCGCCACCAACAGCTTGCCTTGGGTTTCCTCTAAGTTATGTTGCTGCTTTTTGCCACGGCCAAATGCGACTGCTGTAATAACCCCACTGGTGATCATAAGAGCGCCAATCAATGCTGACAGAGCCAGCTTTTCATCCAGGAACATCCAGCCAAGAAAAACGGTCATAGGGGCATTTAAGGCAAAGATGACGGTGTTTCTGCGTGGCCCCATTCTCTTCAGGCCCAAAAATAATAAGGTATCCCCAAGAAAAATGCCCACTAAAGAGCTGATTACTAGCACCAGCCACCAGTCCAGCAAATCCACGCGCCAACCGCCAGTGGCAAAAGCCATTGCCGCCAACATTACAAATACAACCGACATGCGCCACTTGTTAAATCTGACAGAGCCCAGAGCTCTAACTGCGTTCACAGAAAAAAAAGGCGAGAGTGCAAAGCACAGGCCGGCACCTAGCGCGGCGAGTTGATAGATCATAATATTCGAACCCTTAGCTGTATAAATAGAAAAAACAAGATGTTTAGTGTTAAAGCAAGGTATAGCGAAGACCTGCGCAGGTCAGTGGAGACAAGTGATAGTACTAAAACCCAAAGCGGGGCGAGCTAGGAGCATAGGCTCCTAGCAGATTGATTTAAAGGCCTTCGTATGCGAGCAAGGTAAATACAGGTATGTCTGCATCTTCGATTAAGCTAGCGCCTTGTAAATCCGGTAAGTTGATGATGGCAGCGCTTTCTACGACGGTTGCCCCAAACTTTTTAATTAGAGTGCAGGCGGCTAATAAAGTACCCCCAGTGGCGATAAGATCATCAAACACTAACACTTTGTCACCCGCTTCAAGAGCGTCCACTTGCATTTCTATTTCAGCAGTGCCGTACTCCAGATTATATTCTTGAGAGATAGTCTCTCCTGGAAGCTTGCCTTTTTTACGCACCAGTATCAAAGGTAGGCCCAGCTGGTAAGCCATGATTGAAGCCACCAAAAAGCCGCGAGCATCAATGCAGGCGATGTGCGTAATGTCAGAATCAATATAGCGCTGAATAAAAGCGTCTGAAACCATCCGTAATGCTTTAGGATCTTTAAAAATAGGGGTGATATCGCGAAACATGACACCTGGCTCTGGCCAGTTGTCGACAGAACGGACAACAGACTTTACATAAAATTCGTCAAAAGACATGGTTTGGCCTTAAATCTAAGAGAAAAATGTTGTGCACCAGAATATTAAGTAACTATGGTGCATGGGGAACATAGCAGAGATTTTACGCATGTTCCCATGCACTATACACAACTGAGCTGGCATTGCCAGATTTTCACTTGAGTCTCTGACCTGTTGGTAGAATTTAACTTTGTCCAAAATCGGAGCTCGGGTGATATTCAGTATCGGGCGGTTTTTAGACTATTATTCAGACTCTTGACTGAGCTGCAACAGAGCTTTGAAGTTAATTAAGTCAATCTCTTTATTTTCTACCTTGATGTATCCATTTTTCTGCAATCGGGTTAATACCCGACTGACCGTTTCTACGGTAATGCCCAGGTAATTACCAATTTCATTTCTGGACATAGAGAGGCGGAACCTGGACTCTGAAAAACCGCGAGCTTTGAACCTGTTCGAGAGGCGCAACAGGAAAGTAGCAATGCGCTGATCGGCATTTTTGTTGGCCAGCAGCTGCAACATATGCTGCTCATTGCACAAATCTTTACTCATTGTCTTTAGTATCTGTCGGCGCAACTTAGGCATTTGTGCAGAGAGATCATCCAGCTGTTCAAACTGGATCTGGCAAACCGTGGTGGTTTCTAAAGCGCTTACAGTATCCTGGCAAATGCCAGAGTCAATGGCATTTAAACCGATTAAATCACCGGGGAAATAGAAGCCGGTGATTTGTGCGTCTCCATTACAGCTAGTAGTAACCGTTTTAACACTTCCTGTCTTAATCGCAAAGACACACTTGAAGGGATCTCCCTGAACAGTCAATTGATGACCTTTAGACAGTGGCTTTCCCCTGGCGATGATCTCATCTAGTTTCGACATTTCACGCGTATCCAGAGAGACTGCCATGCACAGAGAATTGAGGTTGCAATTACAGCAATGCTGGCGATCTTTGGTCGGTAAATTATTAACAGATATTTTGGCGGTCAAAGTACTAGTCTCAAAATTGGATATATAATTTTAAACAACTGGTATTCACAGGGAGGCTCTGGACGCAGATTCTAAATAACTATTGTAACAAGAGGTAGTGATTTTTGAAATATACGTACATAAAGGATTAAATATGTAAAAATGTTGCTCAAATATGACGAAGTTTCCTATAGGGTTCGTCTACATACCTAATAACTAAGAGGTAACTATGTGTCGTTGGCTAGCCTACGCAGGTAAAGAAATATTTTTAGAAGAGCTAATTGAAAATCCAATTAACTCTTTAATCAAACAAAGTTTGAATGCATCGGAATCAAAAACTGCAATTAACGGAGACGGCTTCGGTTTGGGTTGGTACGGTTCAAAGAAGATTCCAGGGATCTACCGGGAGATACTGCCAGCCTGGGCCGATCAAAACCTGATGAGCTTGTGTCAGCAAATAAGTTCAGGGTTATTTTTTGCCCATGTCAGGGCCTCTACTGGAACTTATACCAGCAGGGCAAACTGTCATCCGTTTCGTTTTGATAACTGGATGTTTATGCACAACGGTCAAATTGCCGAATACGACAAAGTGCGTCGGGATCTGGAAAATTTGATTCCCGATAAGTACTACATCGGCCGTGAGGGTACAACTGATTCTGAAGCGTTGTTCTTGGCCCTGTTCGCCTTCGGTTTAAATGAAGACCCGATAGCGGCAGTCTCCAAACTCTGCAATAAAGTAAACCAGTTAATGCAAAACAAAGGCATTAAAGCAGCGTTCCGTTTTACTGCAACCTTGAGTGATGGCCAGCACATCTACGCATTTCGCTACTCTTCGGACTGTCGTGCCCCTAGCCTCTACTATCGCTGTAACGGCAGTGGAGTAGTGATCGCATCTGAACCTTTAGATGTCGAAGATCAAGACTGGAAAAGGGTTGAGCCCGGACACGGTCTTAAAATATGTGCAAAACAGCAGCCTGAAGAGTTCAAAATGGCCATCGCTGACTGCCGGGAAATGGCGGAGCTCTGATTTATCTCGTGACACTGCTGTCGCCCTTCCATTAATGGCCTTTAAAACGCTTCAAAGGCCATTAATGTATCCCCGAAGTAAACAAGTCGCAATCACATAGTATTTAGTCGCTAGCAACAATTCGGCAGACAACATTCTTGAGTACAGTTTTTAGATGCTGGGCACATTATCGCCTGTAAATCGAGTCAGTCATAAATGCCTGCTCAGACAATATGATTCTCTAGAAGGAAAGCTGAAATGGATAATGCACAACTGATTGCCGATGCAGAGATGTCCCCCTGTGTCGGTGTCTGCAAAACAGATCAGACAACCGGCTGGTGTTTTGGCTGCGGTCGTACCGATTCTGAAATATCTCACTGGCAGGGATACGATGAGTTAGAGCGTGCCGGGCTCCACGAGCAATTGATCATTCGGGTTGAAGAGACCATGCAGCGTAGAAGAGCAGAGCGCGGTACCAGCCGTCGCGGCCGTCGCGACAGATAACTATACAAACAGCACCTTTCTAGAGGAAGACTATGGCGTATCGACTGGGGATAGATACCGGAGGCACTTACACGGATGCTGTGCTGGTAGATGAGAAACAGCAGGTAGTGGCTAGTTTTAAAAGCTTAACCACCAGAGAAGATCTGAGTATAGGCATTGACAGGGCGATTGCAGGCCTAGACTCACAAATGTTATTAGATATAGAGCTGTGCTCGCTCTCTACTACTTTAACCACTAACTCAGTAGTCGAGGGGCGAGGCGCCAAAGTCGCGGTTTTATTGGCCGGATATAACGCCCGCCAGCTAGATAAAAGTGGTCTGAGAACAATAGTTTCAGAGGCCGCAACAGTGATGATTAATGGCGGTCACGATGCCGATGGTCAGCAGTCCCAGCCTCTGGATGAAATGACCGCCCGCCAGAGTATTATGCGCCTTAAAGATTCAGTGTCGGCTTTTGCCATCTCCAGTATGTTTGCTACACGCAACAATGCTCACGAGCTTAAGCTGCGTAGCTTGGTTGAAGAGCTAACCGGTAAGCCGGTTGCCTGTGGTCACGAGCTGGCCAGCAGTTTAGGTGCCCCACAGCGGGCGCTGACCGCCGTTTTAAATGCCCGCATGATTCCCTATATTGCGCAGCTGCTCAACTGTGTGCAAAAGATATTAGCCACACGACAGATAGTGGCACCTCTGATGATCGTTAAAGGTGACGGGTCGCTGATCAATACCGCTACCGCCCTTGTGCAACCTGTTACTACGGTACTCTCTGGCCCTGCGGCGAGTGTGGTAGGCGCATGTGCATTAAGCGGCGTGAAAAATGCTTTAGTAGTCGATATGGGAGGCACCACCACAGACATCGCAATAGTTACTAACGGTCAGCCGCAGCTTAGCAGTAATGGCGCCAAAGTAGGGGATTGGCAGCCGATGGTGGAGGCCGTTAAAGTCTTTTGCACCGGCCTGGGCGGTGACAGTGAAGTGCGTATAAGTCCCGCTAAAGGGTTGGAAATCGGCCCCAGGCGCGTCATTCCGCTGTGTCTGTTGGCGCAGCAATACCCAGATATTATTACCAAGCTCAAAGCGCAACTGGCGAGTTACCCCAATGCCAGGAATAATAAGTTTGTGCTGCGTTTAGGCACAGATGAGTTGCTAGTTAAGCAGTTGGGAGAAGAGGCTGTGTACGCCTGGCAGCAGCTGGAAAATGGACCGCTGGAGTTGGAGTGGGCCAGCGAACAGAGCCGTAATTTGGGCCGCGGACTGGCAAAACTGCAACGGGCCGGACTGGCTATTTACAGCGGTTTTACCCCGACAGATGCGGCTCAGGTGTTGGGGAAAAGTGACCATTTGCACAGTGAGGCGGCGATCCTGGCGGCAAAAATCTGGTCGCGGCAGATGAGCAGTTTATACGGTCTGCCAGCCTTTAAAAAAGACGATGCCACCCAGCCGAGCCAACAGGTCTACGATTTAGTGATTGGCAAAATCTCAGCCACTTTAATAGAGGCAAGTCTGAATCAGCTGGGGGTACTGGCTCAGGCACAAGCTTCTAAGCTGACGGCGCTACTGAGCGAGTTAATTATCAACCCTCAACAGCAGGGGTTATTTAGCATCGCCTTTGCCAGTGATTATCCAATAGTAGCGGTAGGTGCTCCCGCTTCCAGCTATTACCCGACGGTGGCAACACAGTTGAACCAGCAGCTGATATTACCGCGACACGGTGAAGTAGCCAATGCGGTTGGAGCAGTGATGGGCAGCGTAGTGCAGCGGGCGCACATAACCATTAGCCAGCCGAGTTTTGGCTTGTTCAGGCTTTACCATCAACAGCAACCACAGAGTTTTGATACTTTTGCGGCGGCGTTGAGCTGCGCGCAAGCACTGGTGGGAGAGAGTGCCCTAAAGCTGGCGAAAGCGGCTGGGGCAGTTTCTGTTGAGATTGTTTTGAGCCGAACTGATAATCAAATTGCGCACGAGTTTGACCCGAAGTTGTTTATCGATTGCCAGGTAACAGCTACAGCCACAGGACGTGCGGATTGTCTCAACTTACAGCTTCAAAATGATCTTCAACAAGAGGCTTAGAACTTAAGAAGCCTATTGATTGTTGCCCACACAGTTATAGATCAGCTAACTTGGCATCGCGTAAATCCCCACCCCAGCGACACAATAAATCCAGCACCGGATTGAGCTTTTTAGCCAGTTCGGTTTGCTGATACTCAACTCTTGGAGGGACTTCAGCATAGGCAATACGCCGTACTAATTTATCAGCT
>MABF01000335.1 GCA_002163025.1 'Osedax' symbiont bacterium Rs2_46_30_T18 | reverse complement strand
TTGTCCGCTATTCTAATGACGCTAAGCAGTTAGATTCTATGCTTGTTAAAGAGGCTACCGAAGACTGGCTCCGGTAGCGCTTGGTTGTTAGTCACACATGCTGTCTAATATCGGTTTTAGCAGTCCCTGAACTTGTCCCGGGTTTGCTTTGCCTTTGGATGCTTTCATTATTTGTCCCATGAAAAATCCAAGCATTTTGCCACGTTTATCAGGTTCAGCAGCAATGTACTGTTGAACTTGTTTGTCGCTGCTGGCAATCACATCTCTAACAATTTTTTCGATTGCGCCGCTGTCCGTTTCTTGCTTTAAGCCTTTGTCGGCAATGATTTGATCGGCACTTCCCTGGCGATTCCACATAGCTTCAAATACTTGCTTGGCTGCATTGACAGAAATAGTATTGTCTTTTATGCGGATCAGCAAAGCGGCCAGAGCATCGGCATCTACCGGGGACTCGGAGATCTGCAGGTCATTTTGATTAAGTGTTTTAGCTACCTCTCCCAGCAGCCAGTTAGCGGCAAGTTTTGCGTCTTTAATGCCCTTGGCGACAATTTCAAAATAGTCGGCTTGAGCGGTGTTGCTGCTGATGACGCCGGCGTCTTTTTTGTTCAGTTGGTACTGGTCAATAAAACGTTGTTTTTTGGCGTCTGGCAGCTCGGGGAGTTTGCTGCGAATGGCATCTATGTAGTCATCTTCAATGACAATAGGCAGTAGGTCAGGGCAGGGGAAGTATCGATAATCGTTCGCTTCTTCCTTGCTCCGCATAGTGCGAGTCTGGTCTTTTTCCGCATCGTAAAGGCGGGTTTCCTGAGGAATGTGGCCGCCGTCTTCGAGGATTTCAATCTGGCGGATTATCTCGCCTTTAATGGCTTTTTCAATAAAGCGGAAAGAGTTTATGTTTTTGGTTTCGGTGCGATTGCCAAGTTTATCATCTCCTTTATGGCGAACCGAGACGTTACAGTCGACGCGAAAAGATCCCTCTGCCATATTGCCATCGCAGATGCCAATACAGGTGACTATGGAGTGGATTTTCTTGGCGTAGGCGATTGCTTCTTCGGCGCTGCGCATATCGGGTTCAGAGACTATTTCCAGTAAG
>MABF01000127.1:2218-6176 GCA_002163025.1 'Osedax' symbiont bacterium Rs2_46_30_T18 | reverse complement strand
TTAGACATCTACTTTACCGTCTTTTGTTTACTCATGATACTGCAAATTTAATAACACAATAGGGCAAAATTCTATATAGCTGCCGGCCTGCTAGATAACTGCTATTTGTCCGGACCAGTAGCCACCATTGAACGATTGAAGTTTTTTTCAGCCGACTGCAGTTAGCCACAAACAGCCCAGTGCGATCTTGCCTGACAATAGATTCCGAGAAAAACATTTGACTGCAGACACATTTTCGGCATTTTTTTGTATCCAGCGCCAACTACAATTACACTCAGATTGCCGATTAACTTCTATGCACTACACTTGATTGAACTACAGACTCTGCTGCAGCCACTATTTTATTAATCAATCGCCATAGCCAACAGACACTCTTTAATTCAGCAAGTAAAATCAGCCCTTTAGCCACTACTGATAAGGCTGGCCAAAATACTGTCTGCCGGACAGCTGAGCTGCTCAGACCAGCTTTAAAGTCCAGACAAGTTAGCAGATTTATAGCCAAGATCTCTGGGTAACAGTGAGCCGTTAGTTTTAGCCTGGGAAAGTAACAAACAGAGTTTTTAATTTACAATTTCACTAAACCATTAATTTTAGGTACATTTACATCTAATATAGTGTTTACTTGCGCAAATATTGAGGCCTTTTGCAACAGCAGCCTTGGAGGTGATAATAAGATATGAGTTCTAATTACAATATAGATAATAAACATATTGAATCGAAGGACTCGGCTGCCACACAAAAAAAGACGCCGCCAAGCGACTCCAGCCAACCTACTGCTCAAGAACTCAGGTTTATGCTGGGGATACAACGCCAACTACTGGCAAAGATTGCCAACTGCGAGAACCTAAACTCGATAACTAACTTCCTGTGTGAAAACATTGAAAAGATGTCCACAAATAGCTACGCAGTCACCTTAGTCGGCGGTAAACAAGACGACAGCTACGCCATCTACAGTACCCAAAAAATATCCAGAGAGCTCTATCCACTGTTTCAAGTTAGTACCGGGCGACTAAACAGAGAAAATAATTGCACTTACGTTAGCGCCATCAAAAACGCGCAGCCGCTGTTTTGTAAAGATGTATGTTCTGACCCCGACTGGAGCGAAAACTCTGAACTTAGTAGTAACTTAGCTATTGCCTCCTGTTGGAGCTACCCCCTTTTCGGCCACGGCAACGCAGCAATCGGATCCATCAGCATCTTGCACAAACATCAAGGTTACCCCAGCCCATTTGTCGCCCAGCTATTAGAGACAGCCGCCTATATCTTAGGGGTTGCCATCACCAGTGCACAGAGCAGGGAAAAACTGGCAAACACTAAGGCACACTTGCATAACATCACCCGGTCTCTGCCGGTGGCAATAGTACAGCTGAAACTGAGTGCGCATAAGCTACCGAGTATCAGTTATTTCAACCAAGGGCTACTGAACCTCTTTAATGCCCAGCACGGCAGCGAAAATGATTTCCCACTGTTCTGGCAACAACTTAACGATATAAGCCGGCGACGCCTGATGCGGAGTTTCTTGAAAAACAACCTCGCTAAGAGCAGTTACAACCAAGAGTTTTACCTGCACGACAAACAAGGTAAAAAGAAATGGTTTCACTTGTCCGCGACCATTGAAGAGACAACTGAGAGCGCCTTCGCACCTGCAGATGAAATTTGTTTAAACTGCATGTTGTTCGAAACCACCAAAGAGCACGCTGATAGAGAAAAGATTGATTTAGCCTGCATAGCCTTTAACAGCACCGATGAAGGAATATTAATCACTGATCAGCAGCATAATATCGTTAATTTAAATGCTGCTTATCTGCGCATATCGGGTTACAACAAAAGCGATTTAATTGCTAAGAATAGCTCCCTCATTTGCCCATGGCAGCGCAAAAGTAGCTTGGCAACATTGTCCGAGCAAGGACACTGGCAGGGAGAGGTAGCCAGCAGCAGAAAAAATGGAGAGTCATTTTATCAGAGGGTCACTATTAACACTGTTATCAGCCAGGACCATAACGACAGGCATTTTGTCTATGTCGTGTCCGATCTCTCGCAACTTAAAGACTCTGAAGCCAAATTACTGTTTATGCAGCAGCACGACCCGCTAACCGAACTGCCAAACCGTTTATTGTTTAAATCTCTCTTAGAATACGAGATAAAACAATGCCGTAAAAACCAGCTAGTGGCTATTTTAATGCTGGATCTGAATCGCTTTAAACACGTCAATGAATCATTGGGGCATCGCGCCGGTGATCAACTGTTAAAACTGGTTGCCAGAAGACTCAATAAAACACTGGACAACCAATATACAATCGCCCGAATTGGCGGGGATGAATTTGCTATTTTATTAACGAATATGTCCGATAGAACGAGCGTAAAAATAATTGCGGAACAAATCATCAGGGCCATGGAACTGCCTTTTGCCCTGGAAAATCATGATTTTTACACAACGGGTACTATTGGTATTTCGCTCTATCCAGAGCACGGTGGTGATAGCGAAATACTGATCAAGAACGCCGATGCAGCAGTGCATCAGGGAAAAGACAGCCATCGTAACAGTTATGTATTTTACCACTATAAGCAATCGCAAACTGTCCAGTCATGGGTGCGCATGGAGCCTGCGTTACGTCAGGCCCTAAAAAACAACCAATTCAAAGTTTTTTTCCAACCGCAAATCAATGCTGCCAACGGTTCTGTGAGTGGTGTAGAGACTTTAATCCGCTGGCAGCACCCCGAACAGGGGCTGCTGACCCCTGACAAATTTTTGCCTATTTTAGAGGCCATTGGCTTAATGCCACAAGTAGGTAGCTGGGTCATAGAGCAGGCATGTTCCCACTTGTCACAATGGCGGCAGAAATACGCTGTCGAATTTAAAGTGGCAGTTAATGCTTCAAGCCAGGAGTTACTTCAGGGGGATATGGCTGGGCATATTGCCAGTATGTTAGCTAAATACCAGATTCCGGCGCAGAAACTCGAGATTGAAATACTGGAAACAGTCATTATGGAGCATGCGGGAGAAGCGGTTCCGCTGCTTACAAAGTTGCGAGAGATGGGTATCGGTCTGGCACTGGACGATTTCGGCACCGGTAACTCTTCACTGGGCTATTTGAAGCAACTTCCAGTACAAAAATTAAAAATTGATCGCTCTATGGTCCAAGACATAGAATCTGACTATAAGAAAAATGCCATCGTCGGCGCAATTATCGCGCTGGGCCACCGTCTGGGGATGAGCATATGTGCCGAGGGGGTCGAGAGCCAACTGCAGCTAGACTTCTTACGCCGCGAACAGTGCGAGCAAATCCAAGGCTATATGTTTGCCAAGCCAATGTGTGCTGAAGATTTCGAAATTTGGTACCAAAACTACCGCTCAGACTAATTTACTGCATTTATTCAGAGCCCGCCTTTAACTTAACCGCCGCACTTTATGCTAAGCTGTTGCGCTTTCGTTGGCCATCACAGCAGCTTGTTCTATGAACTCAGAAAAAACGAATCCCGCATTAGAAATTCAACTACTTAAGCTATTTTTACTCGGCGCTTTAGCAATGTTTATCGCGGGTATCGCCACCCCTATGATGACAATCTCTAAACTGATCTTTCTACAGAGTAGTTTTTCTATCCTATCCGGCCTGCAAGACTTATTAGAACAAGGTCACTATCTATTATTTATACTGATATCAGGATTAAGTATTGCCCTGCCCTTTTGCAAAATACTGTTGTTAGCATGGGTTTTACATAACAACGGCCGTGCAGCAAAACTCAATAACTTGATCGATTTAATCCACAATTATGGGCGCTGGGCTATGTTAGATGTGCTAGTAGTCGCGATATTATTAGTGTCTGTAAAACTCGGAGCAATCGCCAGCGTAGAAGTGCATTCGGGACTTTATTGGTTTGCGGCAGCTGTGCTAGTGACTATGTGGGTAACCCATAGAACCGTACTGCTATTAGAGAGAAGCAAACCTTGAATTGCTAT
>MABF01000127.1:0-2207 GCA_002163025.1 'Osedax' symbiont bacterium Rs2_46_30_T18 | reverse complement strand
CAGGGCTTGCAGTCAATGTTACTGAAGTCCATTAAACGGGCCAGCCACAAAGTAGTGGCTGGCCTGTAGAGCATTGCTAAATCGCTGAGTAAAGGAGTAACTCAGTATTTATGCAATGGGAATTAGATATTTTGCTCAATACCTGCAATTACCCAGTCTGCATTTTCAACTTGCATGTCGCGGGTCATGTGCCAGGTTTCGTCAAACTCTTTAGCCACCAGAGAGGAGTCCTCTTTAATCCGGCCAGTAAAGGCGATACCGGCTACTACAAAGCCCTGCTCTTCTTTAAAGCCAATTAGCTGAGCCTGGACACTGACCACTTCTGTATACAAATCATCAGCGAGCTGCTCGCGCTCACGCTTTAACTCAGCCAATACATCGGCATTAGTGTATCCGGAAATTTCATCCCAATTCTTAGCATCCCAGGCCTGTTGTAAGTTTCCAAAATGCGACTCGGCACCTTTTACAAACTGCTGTTCATTAAACCATGCTGGCACTTGGATCTCAGTACTGGACTGTACACTGTTAGCCGAATTTGCAGCAAATTCGTTACTGTTCATTCTCACTGTCCCAGCTGGGGTAGCGTAGCTAGTCGATTGCCTGGCCCGCAGCATGCCGATCACCTTAAAGATGACAAAACCGCCGAGCGCCAGCAACAGAATATCCATCATCTGAATACCTTCAAAACCGCCGCCCAGAAAGATTGCTCCTAAAAGCCCCCCCGCTAACAACCCGCCCATCAAACCGCCAAATCCGGCTTTCTTCGCTGCAGAGCTTTTGTTACTGCTCTGGTTAGTATTCTTAGCTGCCGGCGCTGTTTTTTTACTGGAGAAAAAAGACTTACCTATTTTGGAGCCTCCGCCAAAACGTTTCGCCTGCACTTCTGGTACAACAAAACTGGTCGATATTACAGCGATTAATAAAGCAAACAACATATTGCGCATATTGATAAAACCCTCATAAAAATTAAAAAATTGCCGAAAAGTACTCTGCCCTCACCCACAAGGTGAATGTTATAGGAGTCCTCTTAAACAGATTTACTGCGGCGCAGTATATCAGTAATTATTGCCAGATAAATGCCGATGAAGATCAATATTATCCCTATCCAGTGAAATAACTGCATGGTCTCACCTAGCAGTAGAGTGGCCAGCAAAGTACCGAACACTGGCAGTAAATGTATAAACAAACTGGCTTTAGCGGCTCCAACTTCAGCAACCGCCCTATTCCAGAAGAAATAGGCCAACAGCGAAGGAAAAATGGCCAGGTACATCACCGCAGTACCTATTTCCCAATTAAGGGTAAAACTATTGATGTCTACGTATTGCAGTTCCCAATACACTAGCGGGTAAAGCATCAAGTTACCGATAAATATACTGGCTGCCAGAAATGACAAACCATCCAGTTGAGTGGGCTTGTAGCGCAACAATACTGAGTAGATTGTCCAACAACTTACTGAAACCAATATCCACACATCTCCTTGGTTTAAGCTGAAGGCCAATAGCATACCCAGCTGTCCCTTAGCGATAATCATTAACACACCGACAAACGAAAAACACACCCCGAGCAGCTGTCTTGTAGAAATTTTTTCTTTATAAAAGATCACACAGAGGATCAGCACCATAATGGGTATAAACGACTGCAGGAGCGCACCGTTAGTCGCTGTTGTGTGCTGCACTCCTAAATAGACGCTAGTATTAAATGCAGCCACCCCAAAAGCCGACAGTAAACCAATAATTTTCCAATGCTTGATTAACAGCAGTCGATCGCGCCACAGCCTAGAATAGACAAAGGGCAGCAGCAATATAAACGCCAGTGACCAGCGCATGCTTGCCATACTAACAGGGGGTAATAAATCAACCAGTGAGCGCGCCAATACAAAATTACCCGCCCAAAAAAGTACTGTTAATACCAGCAGTATATACGCCATCGTCGCTCCAATTTATTACTTAAAAATAACAAGGTGAGTGATTCTAGCGGCCAACTGCTATCTGTTAAAGAATAATCGTTATTTTTCGAGTTTTCATCGCTAAATACTGGCATTGAGCAGTGATAGTGAGGTGTGAGGTGTGAGGTGTGAGGTGTGAGGTGTGAGGTGTGAGGTGTGAGGCAGTATGTCTGGTTCATTTAATACTGCAAATAAAAAGGGGCTGATGCCCCTTTTTTAGTCTAGAGCGCTTTTAGCCAAGTTGTTCAGCGATGATCTTCTG
>MABF01000173.1 GCA_002163025.1 'Osedax' symbiont bacterium Rs2_46_30_T18 | reverse complement strand
CCAAAATCATCAACTGAAAGGCCGACACCAAGCTCAGATATTAACTGTAACTGCTTTCTAACCTCTTCTGTATCATCGAGCAACAGACCCTCGGTAATTTCAATTTCTATTTGCTGCGGTGCTATTCTTTCATTGTCGATAGCAGATTGCAGTGTCTGGTATAAGTCATCATTTTTAAATTGTATCGCTGATGCGTTAATTGCGACCCTGAATTTCATCTTGTTATCACAAAAGGGTAATTTGCGTATTTCTTCAAAGTGACTTATTGATTGCTCTATGACCCAGGCACCTATTTCATAGATAATCCCGGTTGATTCGGCGATAGGGATAAAATATTCAGGTGAAATTGATCCCAATTCTGGGTTGTTCCAGCGCAGCAATACCTCCGCCCCAATAGGTAAGGTTGTTTTGAGGTCAATAAGCGGTTGAAAATGTATACTCAACTCATTATTTATTATTGCATACTGCAGTAATCTCTCCACTTGAGCCCGCCTATGGGCAGCTACATCCATCTCTTCAGAAAAGAACCTGAAGGTATTTTTACCCGCCTCCTTCGCTTTACCCATAGCTACCTCTGCAAAGTACAGCAATTTTTCGGCATCGTCATTTTTATCTGGATAGACACTGATACCTATACAGGCACTGAGATTGACAATGTTATTTTGCATGACTATCTTCTTTTTTGCCGCTATAAGCACCTGATTTATACGTGTTGTTAAAAGGCCTGCATCAGATATGTCGGTGAATAAAATGACAAACTCATCCCCACCAATACGTGCCACGGTATCACTTTTTCGGATCAGTTTACCAAAGCGCTCGGCGATGGTGATCAGCACCTTGTCACCGTATTTTTGTCCGCAGCTATCATTGACAGATTTGAATCCGTCTAAATCGATAAATAGCAGCGCAAATTCATTATTCTTTCGGTTAGCTATCGATATCGCTGTCTCTATTTTGCTAAATAAATAGCGCCGATTAGGCAGTTTGGTAAGTGCATCGTGTTCAGCAAGAAATCTATTTTTCGCCTCTAATGCACTTCGTACTTTTATCTCTTGTTCCAGACCAAACCTGAGCCGCCATAACTCCAGCAATAATGAAACTTTAGCTACTAAGATCTCTGGCTCTATAGGCTTAGTAATATAGTCAATAGCCCCAGAGGTATACCCTTTAAGAATATGGGACTTATCACGGTGAACTGCTGTAACAAAGATGATCGGGATATGCCGGGTGAGTTTTTCTTCGCGCAGGAACTCCGCTGTTTCGTAACCGTCCATCTCCGGCATTTGCACATCGAGTAATATCAGAGACAGCCTTTTCAAATCCAAGGCTTTACACAGCGCCTCCTGACCTGACTCAGCTTCTATCAGGTCAGTATCCATATGTTTAAGCAGGCGTTTTAACGCAACTCTATTGGCGGACATATCGTCCACAATCAGTATCGCGGGACGTAAATTATCACTCATGTATAAAACCATTAATGATGTATTTTGGATTCGATGATTTCGCTCTTAGGATACTCATTCGAGTAGAGGAGTAATACAAGTGTAGTTCGTATTTACTGCCTTACCTCTATAGCAACTACAAGCTGGCGCTAAAATCTGAGTGTGGGCTACTATCAAGCGGCGAAAGCTTGCATAGTCGAGCTACTTTGAACCACCTTAAAAGTGTCTCACTATTTAGAGAAATACACCGATCGGATTCACTGTATTTATTTTTGCAATTTCTCCAGAATCCCAAATCAAAAAATCGCGCTTATAATTTTTTATTCTGTAGTCAAATCTGTAGTTAAAACTGAAACTTGGTTGATAACTTAAAAAATCAAAATCTATACTATACTTTACTATATGCATAACACCGCAGTGGTTTAGCTAGCAACGTCCAACACTATTTTATTGTTTTAAAGGATTTAAATAATGAAAACGAAGTGCAAGCAACTGTTCATTAGCAGCGTCGTATTGGCTGGTTTCAACAGTACCCTTATCCTTTCGGCAGAACAGGCAACCGAACATACAATTGGTGTCTCTGTCTGGAGCGGTTACCCAAACAATGTAAAAGGTTTTAAAGATGCACTTGCAGAATCTGGTGTTATTGAAGGCAAAAACTTAACCATCATTTATGGAAAAAGCGCAGGTGACAAACTAAAACAGAAAGACATTGCTGAATCTTTTAAGCAACAGCAAGTCGACCTTGTCTATACTCTCACAACTCCCGGCACCAGTATCGTTAAAGATATTATGCCAATCTCTACGCCAATTGTTTTTTCAATAGTCACCTACCCGGCCGATAGCGGACTTATCGACTCTTTTGACTACTCTGGTAATAATTTGGTGGGGACAAGTAACTTTGTGCCTTTTCATTTATATGTTGATTTATTAACCACGGTACTTCCCAATGCTAAACGCGTTGCAATTTTTCATCGCAAAGGGGAGCCAAATTCGCAAATTCAAGCCGTTAACTTGAGTAGACTGCTGCGTAAAAAGGGATTAGAAGTTATCGATCAACAGCCCAAAGATGTACTGGAAGCTCAAAAGATGGCCGAGGCACTTGCAGGCAAGATTGATGCATTTGTCACTACCACTGATACATTAATGCAAGGCGGTGGCGAAGCAATGCTGATTAAAGTTGCCCAAAAACTGCAAGTCCCTATCCTAAGTTCCAATAAAAGCGGCGTAGAAGCTGGCTCTACCTTTGGGCCTGTTGCCGATTTTTACACACTGGGATACATGTCTGGCAAGATGGCCGTTGATATACTGGTCAATAAGGTGAAACCAACAAAAATGCAAAGCAAACTGCACCAGCCACCGATGATTCTGGTGAACAGG
Organism: 'Osedax' symbiont bacterium Rs2_46_30_T18; assembly: GCA_002163025.1. GTDB lineage: Bacteria > Pseudomonadota > Gammaproteobacteria > Pseudomonadales > Balneatricaceae > Rs1. The sequence continues at coordinate 4,386 of MABF01000173.1, read as the reverse complement.
GTGAGCCTTGAATTGCTGGGCATACAAATACCATCCAGTATTGCTAACATTAAATATATTGATTGATTAAGCAGTCTGTTATGAAAATAGCTAAATTCAACCGGCTCAGCGTTAGAATAAATGCGCTAATTTTGTCAGTTATTCTGATTTCTTTTGGCTTTCTTTTTTGGCTGGTCACATCATATTTTGAAGACTATGTATCCAATCGAGCTCAATTAGATTTACAAAATCAGCTTGATTCTGTTGTTATACAACTTGAGACCAAACATCAAGAAATTGAAAATATTGGCTCGATAATTTCTAGCGAGCCCACAATCACCCGCTCACTAAACCAATATTCAAGCCGTGGTATTTCTCAGGCGATAAATCGACTGGTGTCAATTTATCCGTTTTTTCACTACGTTATTATAATTGACAAAGACGGTGAAGTTTTCGCAGTAACAACTCGCGATAACCAAGGTAATCGAATTCCCGGTGAGAACCTATTGGGGACTAGCACTAGTGATACCCCACAACTTGCAGACAATATGCATGAACAAAGCAGCACGGTTATGCCCTTAGAAGATCCTTGGCTTACCCAATTGGGCTTACCTTTATCTCGTACCCAATGGTTTATCTCCCCAGTAAAGTATCAAGATGAAGTCATTGGCTGGATCTTGGTTTCTTACGATTGGGAAGCGCAAGTGATGAAGTTATTGAATGCCAGCGGTAAAAACATACAGCTAGCCGGCATGCCCATAGTGGGTTTGCAAATACATGACACTGAGCAGTTGCTACTTGAGACCATATTACAAGATAAACCATTGAGTAACATCGATATTTTATCCGCAAGCAGAGATATCGGCGCTATTGAAAGTGGTCTGAAAATTGTGCTTGAGTTTAATCGCGAAGAAGTTTTTAGCTTTGTAAATAAAGCATCACGTTTGATGTTAGTTTTATTTTTGATCATTGCCGCCCTTATTTTTTTCGTGCTCCACATCAGTATTTCGCGGCTAATACTGAATCGAATTGCCAACATCAGAAAAGGGGCATTAGCGGTTCAACAAGGTGCCTTAGATTACCAAATACCTATTGATGGTGATGATGAGCTAGTGCAACTTGCCGAGTTATTTAATGATATGACTCGCTCTTTAGCTGATATTGCAAAAATCGCTACCGGTATTGCCAATGGTGATTTCAGTGACGACATTCACCCGCGTACAGATAAGGATCAATTATCGATAGCCCTACTAAACATGACCCAGCAGTTGAAGAAATCTTCATCTGATAACGAGCAACAGCAGTGGTCGAAGTCAGGTCAAAACATACTTTACGAGAAGATTCGCGGCCAATTGGAGGTCGATGAACTCGCCTCCCGAGTCACTACTTTTCTTTCAAGTTACCTGGGTAGTCCGCTCAGTTTTCTATATGTCTATGATACTAACTCGAAGGTGTTCCACTTAAGGGGCCGTTACGCCGTGAATTCAAAAGACATTTTGATTCATTCCTTTAAAAAGGGCGAAGGACTCTTGGGCCAGGCTGTATTAGAAAATAAAAAAATAATGATTTCTGATATTCCCCAGGCCTATGTAAGGATCGGAACCACTATGGGCAATGCCCAACCCAAACAAATCTTGCTCTGCCCTTTTAGTATCGGCAGCTCAGTCAAAGCACTGTTAGAAATAGGTTCGCTCTGCGACTTCCCTGAGAACAAACTCGAATTGCTGGACTTAGTCTCTGACACTATTGCGATTTCTCTGCAATCTTCTCAAGATAGAATGCAATTAAACCTTTTACTCAATGATTCGCAACGCAAATCAACAGAACTGCAGATCCAGAAAGAGGAACTCAAATTATCAGCAGAAGAACTTGCGCAAGCTAGCCAATACAAATCTGAATTTTTGGCCAATATGTCCCATGAGCTGAGAACACCCTTAAATAGTTTGTTGATCTTAGCGCGGTTACTGGCTGAAAATCCCGATGGAAACCTATCCGAAGATGATGTTGAATCGGCGCAAGTAATTCATGATAGTGGGCGTCACTTGTTAGGCTTAATTAATGATATTTTAGACTTGTCCAAAGTCGAAGCCGGACAAATGCAATTTCACCAGGAACAGGTGACGATAACTGAGTTCGCACATGGAATGGCAAGTCGATTCAGGCATATGGCAGAAGATAAATCGATCGACTTTAACATCGCGCTTGCAGAAAATTTACCGGAATTTATCCTCACAGATAGCATGAAATTAGGGCAGATCGTTACTAACTTACTCAGTAATGCGATTAAATTTACCAAGCAAGGTTCAGTCACTTTAGACATCAGCGCGCATTCGCAAGTAGGTTTACTGGATGAAACTGAAGATATCTTTATCTTTGCCATACAAGATACCGGTATAGGCATTGAAGAGTCAAAGCAGAGCCATGTTTTCGAGGCCTTTAAACAGGCCGATGGTTCAACCAGTCGAGAGCACGGTGGCACAGGTCTGGGATTATCAATTTCATTGCGCTTTGCTCACTTCCTCGGTGGCGATTTACACTTGGAGAGTCGTTTAGGCGAAGGGTCTATATTTAAGCTGATTTTACCGGTACGCGAGGAGCAAGATGATGCAGCTGTAGGCCATTCGAATCAGAACGACAAGCCCTACGCACAAGGCCAGTTAAAGGAAATACAAGCTCAGGATACACCTGTGGCACTTACCTTTGAGCAGGACCATCCGGTTACTGAAAAGTTGCTCACTGGCCATTCATTCCCTCCCTTTGTCGATGATAGAGATCAATTGAAAACAGGCACAAAACTATTGTTGATCGTTGAAGATGACAGACACTTTGCAAAAATTCTCTATGACACTTGTCACTCGCAAAACTGTCAGGCAATAGTCGCATCAGATGGGGAAACGGGGGTACAGCTATCCACTGAACACGATTTTAGCGGCATTATTCTTGATTACATGTTACCCGGGCTAGATGGCGCTGGCGTGTTAGCCAAATTAAAAGCTAACCCGAAAACAAAACATATCCCTGTGCATTTGATTAGTGCTCTGGATAATCTCAGAAATATGCGTGAATTAGGCGCGGCAGGTCAGTCCAGTAAGCCCGTTAGTAGTGATAAATTAAAATCGATAATCCATTTATTGACCGAAAACAAACAACATTTGCCAGCGGTGTTAATCGTAGAGGATGATAGTGCCGCGCTGTTTGCTATCAAGAAACTGCTAAAATCATTAGATGTTGATATTACAGGTGTTAATACCGGCCAAGCTGCATTTGACATCATCCATCAGAAAAATTTCGATGTTGTAATATTGGATCTTGGCCTTCCTGACATATCCGGGTTTGCGCTTTTGGATAAATTATCTGCCGATGAATCCGTGGACTTATCCATATTTATCATCATACATTCTGGTATGGAGCTCTCTGCCAAACAACATAAAAAACTTGCGCCCTTTAGCGGAAAAATTATTCTAAAATCAGACCACTCCCATGAGGAGTTACTAACAGCTGTGACTGAGTTTGCTAATCAGTTAAGTGCACACTCTGGGGTTAAAAATCTGATAGATTCACAGCCTCCAGCCGAAACAACAGACTTCGAGCTCAATAGTAGAGCGGTAACTAAGGCGGGAATACAGTCTGAGCCAGAAATTGAATCTAAGCCTAAATCCGATACAACAAAGCAATTCTCAACCTCCCTCTTCCTCTCTACCTCTCCCACACCTTCAGCCCCGCAGGTACAGCCAGACGACTCAGAGCTTAAGCCTAAAGCCAATATTCTGCTGGTCGACGATGACATGCGCAATTTATTCTCACTGGCAAAGGTTCTGCGCAAATATGGCTACGAGGTGAGGATTGCCTCCTCCGGTCAGCAGAGTTTACAACTGTTAGAAGAGCACGCTGATATTGACGTGATATTAATGGATATCATGATGCCTGAAATGGATGGCTATCAAGCCATTGCTTTGATACGACAAATTCAACGTTGCCAGCAAACCACTATTATTGCCCTCACAGCAAACGTAATGCCCGGTGATAAGGAAAAATGCCTGGAAGCTGGAGCCAATCATTACTTAGCTAAACCATTAGAGATTGATCAATTACTTGATTTACTAAAGCGCATTTAACAGCAATCGTAGGCAGTTGATCTAAGCGGGCAGATTCCAGTGAAGCTGAATAAACTCAATGGAATTCGCTTTGCCTCTGATATTCCTGCCAGGGCACCCACTCGCTGGATGCACTTGTTTATTCACTAATCGATGTAGGGCGTTATATTCTTCTCAATATCCACATTTAGCCTATGCGCTTCACTGATAGCGGTTTGGTAATCGGCTACTAACGCTCGGTTAGCACCAGAGTCAGGCAATGGATTAGTGCGATTCATTGTCTGTTATAAGAAAACGACAAAAGACTATTTTT
>MABF01000234.1 GCA_002163025.1 'Osedax' symbiont bacterium Rs2_46_30_T18 | reverse complement strand
CGCCATAGCAGCAGTAGATTATCTAGCTTAAACAAAAAAGGCACTTAAGCGCTAATGCTTAAATGCCTTGTGGTTATTGCTGCTGATCTGGTTCAGTGCTAAATAACTGTTATCCCACCCATGAAAGGCTGTAAAGCTTTAGGCACGTTAACAGTACCATCTGCATTTTGATGATTTTCAAGTACTGCCACTAAGGTTCTGCCCACAGCTAACCCCGAACCATTCAAGGTATGCAATAATTCAGGCTTGCCGGTTTCAGTGTTTCTCCAGCGAGCTTTCATGCGGCGCGCCTGAAAATCCAAGGTATTAGAAATGGAAGAAATCTCACGGTACTTATCTTGGCCTGGCAACCATACTTCTATGTCGTAAGTCTTAGCTGCAGCAAAGCCTAAGTCCCCGCCACACAAAGTGATCACTCTGTAGGGAAGCTCTAGTTTCTGCAGAATGTTCTCAGCGTGAGAGGTCATGTCCTCTAGTGCCTGCCAGGAATCTTCGGGCCTGACCATCTGAATCATTTCAACTTTTTCAAACTGGTGCTGACGGATAAGCCCTCGGGTATCTTTTCCAGAGGCACCCGCCTCGGATCTGAAGCAAGGTGTGTGGGCGGTAAACTTCAAAGGCAGTGTAGATTCATCGACAATTTCATCGCGTACCATATTCGTTACTGGTACTTCCGCTGTTGGGATCAGATAGTAATCGCGATCGCCAAAGGGCACTTTAAACAAATCTTCTTCAAATTTAGGCAGCTGCGAAGTTCCCATCAGAGAATCTCTGTTTACCATATAAGGGACATAGATTTCATCATAACCGTGTTCACCGATGTGTGTATCGAGCATAAATTGTATCAATGCTCTGTGCAGACGGGCAATCTTGCCTTTAAGCACCACAAAACGCGCCCCGGTCAGTTTAGCGGCACTTTCAAAATCCATGCCCCGCTCGCGATTACCAAGCTCTATATGATCTTGCGGGTCAAAATCAAATTCAGCGATATCCCCCCAGCGACGCACTTCGACATTGTCTTCTTCATCGCTTCCCTGAGGTACATCAGGATGCGGAAGATTAGGCACCCCTAAGAGAATGTCATCCAGTTGCTGATTAATCTGGTTCAGGGCAGCTTTAGCTTCATCCAGCTGACTTCCCAGGTCGCTCACTTGTGCCAGCAAAGGCGCTATATCTTCACCTGCTGCTTTAGCCTTGCCGATAGATTTGGATCGACTGTTGCGCTCACTCTGTAAATTTTCTGTTTTCACTTGAACGTCACGACGTTGAGCTTCCAACGCTTGAAACTGATCAACGGGAAATACGTACTTCTTGGTAAGCAATTGCGCTGCTATTGCTTCAGGGTTGGCGCGGACAATTTTTGGATCTAACATGAGGTTTCACAACATCCTTAAGTGGCAATAATTGTAGTTAATATTGATGGAGGCAGTATAAAGTATCGACAGACAATTGCATGTAGCAATTTTTCGATTTGACTCAATAATTTCAGTGCCATTATATGCTCTGTCATTAAGCCTGTAACGCGTCTTGCTCAAAATAGTTTAATTACTGCCAGGAGTTTCCTAAAACTTTTGCGAAGTGAAAAGCCAATAACCCCAAGCCTATTTGTAAATTAAAGCCAAGGACAAGCTTGAGCCACTCCTGTAACACAAAATGACTGTGGGTCTCGGCAATAAAAGTTGAAAAAGTGGACAGAGAGCCAATAAATCCAGTTAAGAAAGCAATACGTACAGCAGTGCTAAAAGCGCTAGTGTCAGCATCATAACCTAAATACAACCCCATCAGGAAACAGGCGATAACATTCGCTATTAAGGTGCCAAGATACAAATGATCGACAACAGCGTTAAATTTGACGCTTAACCACCAGCGCAATAGCGCACCTAGAGACGCACCTAACATCACACCAAGTACAATATTCAATTTAAACAATGCATTGCCCCCGTCTATAAAATAGCTGAGGGTAACATAGATTAATCTGTATGCACTAGTGCGTGGGGTATCAGCTGCGACTCTTTAAATATCGTCTTTTACTGCTGCACTGGTCTTGCTCGGCCAAAAAACGCATTTTGTCTGAAATCTTTATTTCCAGACCGCGATTAGTGGGCTGGTAGTAACGACGATCGACAATCTGCTCTGGTAGATACTGCTCACCCGCCGCATAGGCATTTGGCTCATTGTGGGCGTACCGGTACTCATCACCGTAGCCAAGCTCCTGCATCAATTTAGTTGGAGCATTGCGCAAATGATGCGGCACTTCCAATTCGGGATCTGCTTTAATATCGGCCCGGCATTGATTGTAAGCGAGATACAAACTATTACTTTTGGGGGCGCAGGCACAGTAAACAGCGGCCTGAGCTATGGCCCTCTCCCCTTCAGCGGGCCCAACCCGCTCAAACGCATCCCAGGCGGACAATACTACTTGCATAGCCCTTGGGTCGGCGTTGCCAATATCTTCAGAGGCAATAGCCACTAATCTGCGGGCAATATACAGCGGGTCTGCTCCCCCTTCTAATATACGACAGCACCAGTATAAAGCGCCATCGGCGCTAGAGCCGCGTACCGACTTGTGAAATGCCGAGATCATGTCATAAAAAATATCGCCCTGTTTATCAAAGCGTTTAACACTGTGACGCAATACTTCCTGTAATTGCCGCTCACCAATGACCCGACCGCGTTCAGCCTTTACCGACAAATCTGCGGCGATCTCCAACAAATTTAGCGCACGCCTGGCATCCCCGCCACTGGCCTCGATCAGCTGTTGCAGTGCCTCACCTTCAAACTGCAGTTCCATGGCCGCAAGCCCCTGCTCGCTATCTTCCAGCGCCTGCTTAAGTACTGAGCCGATGTCGCTCTCGGTTAAGTTCTGTAGCAAGTACACCCGGGCGCGAGAAAGCAGTGCATTATTCAACTCGAACGAAGGATTTTCGGTGGTGGCTCCGACAAAGATAAAAGTGCCGTCTTCGATATAAGGTAGAAAGGCGTCTTGTTGCGATTTATTAAATCGATGCACTTCATCGACAAATAGGATAACCTTTTTGGCACTGCTAATCGCCACGTGCTTAGCTTCATCAATCGCCGCGCGAATTTCTTTGACTCCAGAGAGCACCGCCGAAATACTCATAAAATGTGCGTTCGCTGTTTGCGCCAAAAGTCTTGCCAGGGTGGTTTTCCCGACCCCCGGAGGCCCCCAGAGAATCATGGAGTGTAACGCCCCCTGCTCTATGGCAAGTCGCAGTGGTTTTCCCGCTCCCAGCAAGTGGCTTTGGCCTATATAGGCAGACAGTGAGGCCGGCCGCATTTTTGCCGCCAACGGCTGATAACTGGGCGCTATCTCGGAAAATAAATCAGCCATCGTTTAGTTATCTGCGCCGTCTATCATGATGTCGGTACCTTTAGGTGCAGTAAACTCAAAAATATTAGCCGCTATCTTTGGATTTAATTTTGTATCCGTCAGTAAAATAGTTGTCTGAGAACCAAAAACATCCACCAACTTCAGCTCTTGCATCATATCATCGGCGAAGAAAAGTTGAATTTTTTCAAAGCTGCCTTCTTGCCTGGGGACTAATTCAAATAATTTTTCCCGCTTCTGATCTACCAGTTGACTGATAGTGAACTTTTTAGTTAATGCTTCGACATCCCCATTGAGGATTAATGCCGCGCCATTAGCCTCTCCTGGTAACAATTTCTTACGTGTCGCCTGCTCTAAATCCGGGTCATACACCCAGATATAATCACCATCGCTGACGATCAACTGAGGGAAAGGGCTGACGGTTGACCAGCGAAATTTATTTGGCCGCTGTACTTGCATGCTACCTTTTGAAACCTCGCCTTTGCGTCCTGATTCATCGGTAGTATATTGTTCAAATTGTGCGCTATAGCTGGAAAACCCAGCCATTAGTTTTTCTAACTGCTGCACCGGGCTCGCGGCCGACAACTGCACTGATGTCACTAGCAGGCAACTGCTGACTAGCAGGCGAAACCAACCAATCTTTTTAATCATTTTCAATCTCTTATCAATCCCTAGGTGGAGGTGGGGCCAGCACTTCTCGCTGGCCATTAGTGCCGGCAGAAGTTATGACACCTGCCGCTTCCATTGATTCAACTATTCTTGCCGCACGGTTGTAACCTATCTTAAATTTTCGCTGTACACTGGAAATAGATGCTTTTCGGGTCGAGGTAATAAAGGCGACAGCTTCATCGTAGAGTGCATCTTGCTCGTCGTCTTCGAACAAACTGCCGGTGGTGCCAGCACTGCCCTCTTCCGCTACTTGTATATCAATAAATTCAGGTTTCCCCTGACGCTTCCACGCCTCTACTGTCCTGTGCACTTCATCGTCGCTGACAAATGCCCCGTGTACCCGGCTCGGTACACTGGTACCTGCGGGTAAATACAACATGTCGCCATTACCCAGTAAGTTTTCGGCGCCACCTTGGTCCAAAATTGTCCGTGAGTCTATCTTAGACGATACTTGAAAGGCTATCCGTGTCGGCACGTTGGCTTTAATTAATCCGGTAATAACATCGACTGAAGGTCTCTGGGTTGCCAGGATTAAGTGAATTCCCGCCGCACGCGCTTTCTGAGCGATTCGGGCAATAAGCTCCTCGACTTTTTTCCCGACGATCATCATCATGTCGGCAAACTCATCGATTACCACCACGATATAGGGTAGAACTTCCAATGCAGGTGCGGGTGTACCCGGACTCTCACCTTGCTCTTGAGGGTCCCAAAGTGGATCCAACAGAGGACTACCGTTCTTTATCCCCTCGCGTACTTTATCGTTAAACCCGTCTAAATTTCGCACCCCCATCTTCGACATCAGCTTGTAGCGGCGCTCCATTTCAGCAACACACCAGCGCAGGCCTCCTGCAGCCTCTTTCATATCGGTAATAACAGGTGTTAGTAGATGTGGAATGCCCTCGTAAATCGAAAGCTCGAGCATTTTCGGATCAACCAGCATCAAGCGTACATCTTCGGGCCCCGCTTTAAACAATAAGCTCAAGATCATGGCATTGACACCAACAGACTTACCGGAACCTGTAGTACCGGCAACCAATAAATGCGGCATTTTTGCGAGATTGGCAACCACTGGGTTGCCGGCGATGTCATTACCTAGCGCCAGTGTTAAGCGTGATGCGGCATCTTGATAAACCGGGGCTGTCAGTACTTCAGACAGGCGCACCATCTTGCGGTTTATGTTCGGAATTTCAATCCCCATCACTGATTTACCGGGTATGACTTCCACAACCCGGACACTCATTACTGCCAGCGAGCGGGCCAGGTCTTTGGCTAAATTAACTATTTTACTGGATTTAACCCCGGGTGCTGGCTGGATTTCAAAGCGAGTAATTACAGGACCAGGATTAACCTCGACAACTTCGACTACCACCCCAAAGTCCTTTAACTTGACCTCCAGTAATCGTGACATATCCTCAAGTTGCTGCTCAGTATAGCCAATCTCAGTCTGTAGCTCCGGGGGATCTAGCAAGCCAACTGATGGTACTGTTGCCTTGGGAATAATTTTAGTAGGCGATGACTGATTACTGAAAGCAGGCTCTTCATCTAAGGTGGACTGGTGAGTTTCAGATAAAGGCACAATCTTAACCTGGCGCTTGTGTAAGTCGCTCTGCACCTCTTTGCCAATAGACTTTTCAGCGCTTTCGCCCAGTACCTGTGCTGATTTTGTCGGTACATTTGTGACACTATCAGCAGTTGATTTTGGCCCTGAAGCCACAACTGCAGAACGAGCAGGAGAGTGCGAAGCGCTTAATGCAGGTAGAGGTTGCGCTAAATGCGCGGCTATTTCGATATCCTCTGCGCGCAACTCTAATGAGGGTTCAACTCTCTCTGTCAGCTTATCCCGCACATTTAGCTTAGACGGAGCATCTTGCTGAGTATCTGCTGAAAACTTGCTCTTTAACCGGGTCACCATATCGAGGCTAGCAGGCCCAGCTTCAACAGCGGGAGTGTTATGAGCACTGTTCGCAGCGGGGTGAATATCCTCTGTCACTCCAGGCTCAACTGTACGCTTTGAGGAAAAGACCTTTAACAGAGACGACTTTCGCGAATCTTTCTCTGTGGTCATGGAATCTGCTGTTTCTATGTTAGCCGACTGATGTCCTATTTCTGATGCCTGTTCTTGGTTCTGTTCTTGGTTCTGTTCTTGGTTCTTTTCTTCACTATCGCTAATTAATTCAGCCCTTGAAAAAATGCCCTTAATAAAGCTGGCAGTCAATAAAATTGCCCCGCCAAGCGCCTGGGTTAACTCACGCCATGAGTGCTCCATGAACAGCGTTAGACCAATCATTGAACTGAACCACAAAACTACCGAGCTGCCATGGATACTA
>MABF01000167.1 GCA_002163025.1 'Osedax' symbiont bacterium Rs2_46_30_T18 | reverse complement strand
ATCCCCAGTGCCGCTGTGTTTATATTGAATAATTGCATTTCACTGAGTTCTGCTTGATGCTCGGCGAACCAGCAATCCATTGCCCGCAGAGTGGCAAACAACACTGAGCTGATAAATGAATGTGGCAGATCGCTACGGATAGCTCCCACAGTTTGTCCCAATTCAATCAGCTGGATAAAGTAAGCGTCTAATTGCTCTGATAAATCAATTAGCGCTGTTTGTGCTTCGCTACTGGCATAAATCCCGCGGGCCAAGCGAGCTAACTTCTGATTATTGACAAACAGAGCGACTACCCGCTCAAACATGCTTTGAACCTGTAACCAAAACGAATCGGCATTAGTGATGCTGGTACGCTCTAAACTTGCCACATCATACAGTTGAACAAAAGCCCTGCAACAGACCGCACGATAGAGGCCCGCTTTGCCATCGATATAATAATATGCCTGACCTTTACTCATATTTGCAGCAGTTAAAATGCGATTTAGTGAAGCTTTATTAAAGCCATACTGAATAAACTCTGCCTCTGCCGGATCGAGCAATATGGCCTGTTTTTGTACTGTTAATAACAGCAAACGGTCATTGGCAGCGGCTTTAGATTTAGTGTCTTTTGGCATCTTGATTCATCTTAGTTTGACATTATTAGACTGGCGGTCTAAATTCTAATTAGACCACTGGTCTAGTTATAGTGTAAACACTGATATAAGGCAATCTGAATGAAGGTTTTAAGCGACTATCTATTGGCACCCATTACCATTAATCGCCATCTACAGGATGTATTTGGCGAACAACAGCAGCTGCTGCAACTACTAGTGATCAGCCTGTTTGGCGTCTTAACCCCCTGTCTGCTACTGCTTTTATATCCTCAGTCCTTTAGTGCTGTCCCCCAATGGAAATCAGTATTAGCAGTGATCCTGATAGCGGATATCGCCGCGGGTTGTATTGCCAACTTCAGTCGATCAACCAATAACTTTTATGCCCGCCACAGCGCTAAAAGGTGGGGGTTTATCATTATCCACTGGCACTTGGTAATCCTGGCTTTCGCCTTAGAGCAAACACTACAAAGCTCAGTTATAGTCACACTTTACACACTAGTTGCAGCATCGATAATTAATCTATTAAGAGATAATGCAGGGCAGAAATTTTACGCGGGAACGCTGATGGCCCTTGGCTATCTCGGCATCAATACGCTTGTTGAGAGTTCAATAGTAATGTCGACAGTACAGGGATTGTTTATGTTTAAAGTGATATTCAGTTTTGCGGTAGAGCATTATGGGCATGAAAATCAATAGCAGCTGCTGACTAGCGCAAGCTGCTATTGCGATACAAGCTGTAAGTCAGTGCGTAGCTTAGGTGTTTAAGCAGACTATCAGATGATTGGCAACAATAGCGATTAAACCGAAGCTTTGGTGAAGTACTTTATCTGCGGTGGGGCGCTGAAAAAGCCCGCCAGCTGCTGCAACACACCGTTGTTTTCAATGTGTTGTATATATTGTTGATGCATTTCCACACTGGCCCACTGCTCTTCAATCAGCATTTCTGCTGCGCTTTCATCAAAGTAGATACAGCAATTTACGCAGCCGTTAAAAGCCCTTACCAGAGGGACCTTTTGTTGCAAAAAAACCTTCAACTGATCGGTGATTTCTGTTTTTAAAGCACAGTTTATGGTTACTCGAATTGTCATGATAGATTCCTTTAGATTGGGATTAGGGTAAAATTTAATGCGTTAAATTTAATCTCAATCTCAAAAGCAAACTAGCTGATAGTCTACAAAACTGCTGGTTATCGGTCAGATTCGCAGTTTTATTTGTTTAGGGGTTAATTGATAGTGCTGTTTAAACAGCTTGATGAAATGCGAGACGTTTTCAAAGCCAAGGGTTAAAGCCACATCGGTGACACTCTGATCCGTATCTGTTAGTAAATGGTGTGCCTGAGACATTCTACGCTGTTGTAACCAGCGCTTCGGTGGCATCTTATACAAAGCCTTAAAGTCACGGGAGAAACCCGACAGGCTCCTTCCAGATAAGTTTGCCATGTCACTGATCGATAAGTTTAATATCTGGTTGTTATCCAGCAATCGCTGCAAATTTCGCTTGTGTTTATTGCCCGGCGATTTTTGTGTTAGCGCATTGTGTAAAGCAGGTTTTTGCAGATAGATTAGGTGCAGTATCTCTAACAGCTTTAGCTTAAGTATTGCCGAAGAGTGTATTTTTTGCCGATACAGCTGCTGCAGCGACTTAAAATAGAGCTCTAAACTATTTTCGCAATGCACTTTGAACAGGCCGTCATCCGCAGTATTGTGTTTGGCCACTGCTTTGAAACTGCTGAGAAACTCACTAATCACTTGATCGTCAAAAAACAGCAGATAGGCTCTTAAATGATCGGTGGATTTAACAAAATCAGAGTGTAAGTTGGCACCGCGAGGTAACAAAATGGCACTGCCTGCCGTTAACTGATGAATTTCATTGTCGGCGCTGGTAATTGTCTCACTGCCACTTTCTATATACACCAGGCAGGGAACATTGGTATAAAACTCAACATCGATTAAATCTTGCTGCAGGCACTTATACAAAATAGCATTGTCGCCATTTTGCATTATCGCAGTGACATCCGGCATCCCGAACAATGCCTGAGGAATAACTAAGATGTTGTTTTCACAGTATTGCGATAGGGTTTTCATCATAATCAGCTATAGCCTGAAATTGTTATCAAATATCAATATTAAACAGCATCCTATCAACAAATTAACCAAGCTGGTCGACAAAGATTAATACAACCAGCGTTTATATTCAGGGTGTGTCTCAGACAAGTCTTGATACAACCAGACCATCCGATCCAGAAACCAGGTTTTAGCCAATATAGTTATGATGGTGCCAAATACTGCCAACCATAGATGTAAAAATATTAAACCATATACAGCGCAAAGAAAACCAAAAGTAATCACCCATTTAAGAGTTCTAATCGCGCTTTTGTGATGTCGTGGAATACCCTCTTCAGATTGCGCCAGTAATACCCGTTCACCGAGCACCGCCCGCGATGCCCAATTATCCGTTGAATTGGGCCGGCCAAAGACCCGCGGGTTTAACCACACCCACAGGCATACCAATGCAACGGGGAGCAGAGAGTACCAACCAATCCAAACGCGCGACCAAATAGCTACACATAGAAGCGGCAGACAAGAGTAGCGGCTGTAGACACTCAGAGGGTTGGCGTGGCGCTCCCAGACTTCTTGAGTCATATTAAAAAACCGCGCCGACTTTTTCTCCATGTTCATAGTTGATTACACTTTAAGTCTTCAATGGCACAGAGAATCAGCGCTGCACATTCGCTACTGGAATTTGCGTGTGTATCAATGCGCAGATCATAGTCTACTCCCTGGTGCACTCGATAAAATTGCTCGCTACTAGAGCCTAATTTGCGATTACCTCTGGCGATTTCGCGCCGTTGCAACTGAGCGAGATTACAGTCAATTGCAACATAGTAACAATTAAAGGGCTGCAACAAACGTCGCCATATCTGCATCTCGCCATCACCATCAATGACTTCATCAATGATTAAACGGATACCACTTTGCAATAAGCTCTGCAGCATCTTTCTATAGGCAGTGTTTAACTGTTGTGCATACTCGCCCTTTTGGATTTTAAAGCCGCGTTGACCACCATTAAGTGCTACTTCTCGCCAGTAAAACCCACTATTGGCACTCTCGCCAGTTAAGTTATTGAGCTTGCTCGGCATCATGCCAATAATACTGTCTATGCCTATGTGCAAATAGGGTTGATGTGATAACTCTTGCAGCTGCCTGGCAATACTACTTTTTCCAGAGCCACTGGCACCGTTTAAAAAGATTACATCCATAGTGTCACTTTATGTCCTTGTAACTGTGGTCTGTTGAGAGAGGAGCAGTGACAGTGTATTAGCATTAGTCCACTTACAATATCCATAGTTTGTATGCGGCAGTTTTGGTCTATTTAAGACTGAATTGCTGTTGCAGTGATTGTGCCTTAGTCAAGTTACGAATTTGTCTCAACGCTATGCTATAACTCGATCTTAAGTGCTTTTTCAAATACCTACAGGCCTGCTGTTTGGGAATTCCTTTGAGCTCGGCAAAGAGTGCTGTGGCGAACACTATTTCTGTTTCGCTCAAGCTAGCCTTACGATTGGCCGCCGGGTTAAAGCAGCTGCCGCAACCACCGCGAAAAGTATAAGCGGAATTGGCCAGTAACACGCCAAAACCCATGAATACTGCCAGTACTTCACTGGCTTCCAGTAAATGAGTTTCATCACCCGGTGGCAGCTGTTTGGACTGCAGTAATAAATGCTGCGCAAACAGATGGGCAAAGCTGGCCGATAGATCTTCAGCCTTTAAGGTCTGCTGTGGATTGTAGCTAATATTAATCGGTAGCACTGCAGCAACATCTTGCAGTGCGGTGGCTGAGTTTCGGCTAAAGTTTTGCAACTGTAAATCGACAACGGGTTGCTGTGATAAATCTGTTGGCGCAACCAACTGAAACGGCCAGTGATTTAATCCCGCATAACGCAAACTGTGTTTAAATATATTTTCAGCCTTGGCATGCACACTGCTGACATTTCCGGGAAAAAATTGGTTACTAGGTTGTACTAACACCGTGCGCTGAAGAAACTCTTGTCGATCAAAGTTGAGCAGCGCCCAGTTAAAACACTCAAAAATCCACTGGGCACTTTGATCACTGACCAAGTGCTGCGGCCAGACGAAATCTATCACTTTATTGACACTTTGCATAAATGCTATTACCAAGGCCTGATCGGCACTGTAGAGATACTATTTTTTGGCGAGCCATCCACCAGCTTATCGGAGTACACCAGATAGACCAACACATTGCGTTTTTTATCCAAAAATCTGACCACTTGCATGGTTTTAAACAGTATTGAGGTGCGCTCTTTGAAAACTTTTTCACCGTCTTTGAGCTCAGCCTGTATTTTTATTGGGCCAACTTGACGACAGGCAATTGCGGCGTCTGAAGTATCTGTTGCCAAGCCAAAGCTACCGGATATCCCCCCTTTTTTGGCGCGAGATAAATGACAGGACACCCCGGAGATTTTTGGATCATCAAAAGCTTCAATAACGATTTTATGGTTGGCACCGAGTAATTTAAAACTGGTATCAACACTGCCAATTTGCTCGGCACTGACATTAGCAGTAAATAGAATAGTACTCAGGCTAAAACTGAGGATAGCACCCAGCTTGCCAATGGAAGATAATTTACTGATTAACGACATTGTGACCTCTGATATAGATAAAAAAGATATAGTATACAGCTTGCAACATGCGAACAACCGCAGCGCTAGTTCTAGTTATGTTTAGCCACTGTATTAATAGATTGATAAGATTTAAAAAGCCGACAGATGAGTTGCGCTGGCCGACTTGCTACACCAAGTTGTCACCGTCATCGAGCTGCGCTAATAAAGCACTAATATCGGCTAACCCCTGCACAGTGTCAATGATAGATTCCCGGCCCACTTTTACACCCAGCTGTTGGTCAATATTGGCGAGGATCTGCCTGGCATCTGAGATTAATAACTCACCCGTTTCAGTAAAGAGTATCTGTTTCTGTTTGCCAATCCCCTGTTCTTGTTGCAAATAGCCATTAGCACACAACTCTTTGACCGTCTTAGCAACCATCTGCCGAGAGACCCCAAGTGTTCTGGCGATCTCAGAGGCATAATTCACACCACAATCTAATACACTTAAAAAATTCAGCATAGCAGGCGTTACCGATAAATAGCCTCGATCACTCAGACAGCGGCTAAGGTAACGCGCCGTTAATTCATGCACTTGCGCTGCACCTAAGACTAATTTAAGAGTGTCACTGTCAACCATGGGGGTATTGTTTTTTGTCAACCTTGTTGACATAGGCTTTTCCTTTATCTATCCTCTTGTCAACCAAGTATACATAAAGAGGCTACCGTGATCACTTTGAACGTTGTAATGCGAGCAAATTCCGTAAGTTGTATTGGTTTTGGACTGGTTTTCCTGGCTATTCCCATTCAGGTCACTAATTTTTTAGGGACAGTTTCACAAGTCTCCGATACAGTATTATTTCTCTTAGGGATTGGTCTGATAATCAATGGATTGCATTTATTCTGGGCATCGAGACAGCTGCGACCAAGTAAAATGCTGGTTAACTATTTTTCCATAGGAGATTTTATTTGGCTGCTCGCTTCTATCTTTTTAGTTACGATGGAGATTTGGATAGATACGAGTGCCGGGGTGCTAGTTACAATGGTGGTAGCAGTCGTAGTTGGTGGGTTCGGGGTGGTACAGAAAGTTTTGAGGCGTGAGGTGTGAGGTGTGAGGTGTGAGGTGTG
>MABF01000081.1 GCA_002163025.1 'Osedax' symbiont bacterium Rs2_46_30_T18 | reverse complement strand
ATATTCTGCTTACCGGCAAACTTGCCCCTGGCCTGTTCCAGCATATCCGGGTTCAAATCTGTTGCCACTATGTGCACGCCGGTTGTTAATATATCTCGAAGCGCTCTGGTCGCTATGCCGGTACCGGCGGCTGTTTCCAGAATAACCCCGGTATCAGGCACCTGTACTCTGCTACTCAAGTCGCGGGCGTATTGATTAAAAATAATCGGTCCCAAATATTTATCGTAATAAAACGGTATCTCCCCGACAAATGCTGAGTGCGACGTTGTCATTATTACTCCCCATTGTTAACAGGTTAATCTGAATCGACCAGCGAAAGCTCTATTAATAGGTGTAAAATTTGCTGTGAGCTTTTAGCAAACTCTAATCGGGTTTGCTCACATCAGCAACGATGTGTCTTGGGCACAACTATTTACTCGGCTTTTGTTTGCTCTCTACCGGCAGCATAATATGTACTAGCGGCGTTTTATCCCACATCACATAAGCTCCTCCAGCATATGGATCCCTGGATAGACCCGTTAACATCTGTGTATTGGGAACCAACATCATCATATGCGGCCCCTCCTGAACCCAGGATCCACCATCATTTGGATCAGTGGCTGCAGGGTTTTCATTATTCACCAGAGCATCACCAGCGAGCATATAAGAAATCCCTATAACATCCGTTGAAAATTTAGTGCCATTGCCAGCGGCTTTCATCCATTTCATCCACACCGCATCATTGCACATGGGGTGTTTATCACCGGGGATAAGGCCAATCCCCGGCAGGCAAGTCCAGCCGTTAGACCCCTGGCGCAAGACAGTACCGTCAACATCCATAATAGTGGCATTTGCTGATATATCCATCGGTGCAGCAGTCATAGCCCGGGCAATTTTTTCCTGATTACTCTCTTGTGCGACGCTATAAACCGATGTAGCGCAACATAATACAACGGCCGCTAAGATTACTTTTTTACATTTCATTGAATTCTCCTTGCTGTAAACCAACTTAATTGATCTTTAACAACAGCGTGGGCAGTTAGCTGCTTTTGCAGGCAAATTATTTCTTCAATTTATGGCAGTAAAATTAACAGAGCAAGGTTTAGAGCCCAATAGGATATTTATCTATTTTCTGATGCCGCTTCCAGACACTTTTTTTACGACAACTGATGTAGTTCACAACTAATTTTCTGACCATTAGTCAGCGCTTTTATTGGTGTATTTATCAACTAAGTTACCTAAATAAGTTAGTTTGCTAATATAGAAGTATCAAACCAGAGTTACAGAGCCTGTCCAATCATTGGCTAACATTTCAGCCAATTTGTTGAAGCAACAACCGAGATAAGGAGATCGCTCTCAATTGAAAACTTACGTCACTGCACTAATCCTGATACAAAGGAATCTTGCAGATTATCTGCATCAATATTGCTATAGAGAATACTGTAGGGGTAGTTTTTAGGCACAAATCATCTGCTGCGAACGCCGCTGACGATGAGCTACCGGTAGTATTTATTGTTGATTATTGTGTCAATATGCATAGATAAAACGTTCAGAGCCATCCAGCACTGAAACAGGTTTAGCATCCATAGCATACCGAATGAGTGTATCGCTCAATATAAAGTGGCGGGATTTAGTATTTATGCGTTAATCCTCAGAGCCCACTGTTTGATGATTTTATTGGCTCTGTGGACTAGAGGCCAATGCTATCAGTGCGGTTCTGCTTCTGTTCTTGCCACTCGCTTTTGAGCATGGCCATGATAGATGTATTCCACCACTGACTTTTGAAATATTGGTTATCGATGAACTCAGCCTCACAGCGCAGTCCGGATTTTTTGCCCAGAGCTATCGCCGCCGCGTTTTCAGAGAGAGTCTGCATGTACACGCGATGCAGGTTTAAATGTTTAAAACCAAACTCAACCAAAGCGTGCATCGACTCTTGAGCATAACCTGATACCTGCTTTTCTCTGGCCAGACCACAGCCCAGTGAAGCCTGTTGATAGGGCTCTACTCGTAAACCGCAAGTACCGATGATGCTGTCGTTGCCTTTCAGGGTGATGGCCAATTGGTATACTGTTCTGGGGCGCACCCGAGCTTGTTGAATAAACAGCTCAACCAGTTGCACGGCTCTAGCTGTACTACAATCCAGCTCAGTGTAAAACCTTTGATATTTGGCATCTGCGCTCAGGGCCACATAGCCATCAGTATCAGCGGGGATAAAATCCCTCAGTAGCAACCTTTTTGTTTCTATCCTAAACACTCTCAGCTTTCCCAGCCAAGTTCTTTAAGATCCAGTTCAGTGGCACTCACTAATACACCATTGCTATCCGCATACACATACTCTCCAGGGTGAAAAGACACTCCGCCGAAGCTGATGGGGACATTGAGATCACCAAGGCCGCGTTTGTCCGTCTTTAAAGGGTGAGCGCCAATTGCTTGCACACCCAGATTAATACCGGCCATCGCATTTACATCACGTATACAGCCATTGATAATAATTCCCCTCCAGCCGTTAGCGGCGGCTTTTTCAGCTAACATATCCCCCAGC
This sequence comes from 'Osedax' symbiont bacterium Rs2_46_30_T18, assembly GCA_002163025.1. Taxonomy (GTDB): domain Bacteria; phylum Pseudomonadota; class Gammaproteobacteria; order Pseudomonadales; family Balneatricaceae; genus Rs1. The sequence goes on along the minus strand of MABF01000081.1, from coordinate 35,657 downwards.
AAGGCGTGACGCAAAGAGCCACCACCATCGACAACAAGTACCTTACCGGTACCGTCTAATGCCACTTGCTGGCGAATTTGAGAGTTATCTTCGAAGGTTTTAACTGTCACTATCTGACCATAAAACGTTTTTATGGCAGCAAAATTAACCAGCATGGGCTCGACGATCTTCACACTATGCGGATAGATATCACATATTTCCGGTAATAAATCTTGCATCAGTCACTCCCTGGCAGTTCGGTTTAATAGGCTGTTAAAGATAGCGAAGATAGTGCTGAACAAGCAATCACTAACTGCATGGTATTACTCATTGACCATGATTTATAACAACAAAAACTAAAAATAATTTCAAAAAGTAGCCATTGTGCTCTGCTCATTGGTGCTAAATTATGCTAAAACTGTGCTACTGAGTATCAGTCATTTCCTAAGGAAGATGCGAATAGGTCCTGTATTTTCTCTACAGGCATGTTTGCATGTTGCCAAATATTGAGTACAAGATGAATAATAGTAGTTACCCGGTTGCCGGGCAAAGTTTAGATATCACCCCAGACATAGATTATCGCAGTGATACGGTTACTAAACCTGGCACTGCTATGCGTCAATTTATGAGTGAAGCAGCTGTAGGTGACGATGTATACGGTGAAGACCCCAGTATCAATGCACTGCAAATTAAAGTAGCAAAGTTGTTAGACAAAGAAGCCAGCTTGTTTGTCCCCTCTGGCACTATGAGTAACCTGCTGGCGCTTATGTCGCACTGCCAGCGCGGCGAAGAAATTATCGTTGGCGATCACTATCATATTTGCAGCCATGAGGCCGGTGGCGCATCGGTGTTGGGCAGTATCGTTATGCAGAGCATCAGCACTAATGCTAAAGGCTACATCACTGCTGAGCAAGTAGCTGCGGCTATTCGTCCCGATGATGCCCATTTTGCCCCAAGCAAGCTGGTCTGCCTGGAAAATACGGTGTCCGGCTTCGTACAACCCCAGCCTGAGCAGGAAGCCATCGCAGTATTGGCGAAAGAGAAAAACTTACAAGTACATATGGACGGCGCCAGGTTAATGCACGCAGCAATTAAAAATAACTGCAGCCCGGCTGATCTGTGTAGACATGTAGATTCAGTCTCGCTGTGTTTATCAAAAGGTTTAGGTGCACCGGCGGGCTCAGTGCTCAGCGGTAGCAAGAGCTTCATCGCCCGTGCCAGCAGACTTAGAAAAATGCTCGGGGGCGGGATGCGCCAGGCGGGTATCATCGCCGCTGCCGGTATTTATGCCTTAGACAACAACTTGCAACGGCTGCAAGATGATCATCAGCTGGCTTATTACTTCGCCACACAACTGAATAAAATCGCGCCACTGAGCGTTGATTTGGCCAGTGTCGAAACTAATATGCTGTTCATCGACTTCCCACTCGCCCCTGGTAAAACAGATGGGCAGAGCCTCGCTGATTTCTTGCTTCAGTCGGGGATTTGTATCGGTGATACTGTGCCTTGTCGTATCGTTGTGCACTTAGATATCTCTCGTGCGGACGTCGATAAAACGTTGGCGGCCATTACCGAATACTATAGTGCCGGCTAAAATATCCGTATATCAAGCTTGGGATATAGTTAGGCGTGAGCTAGGGTGGAGTAAATACTCTGCTCTAGCATCCTATGACAGCGCTAGATACCGCACTCTATCGGTAAGATTTAAAGTGTAACAAAGTATTGTTTGAAGTAATCTGTATGCAAAATTGCACAGTACAATTTTGCAATTACAAACTATACTTTACTGATGAAGCCACTAAAACAAGCAATAAAACTGATCAGTCGATGTATCGCTCTGTTTATCTTTCTCAGCGGCCTCGCGGCTATCAACGGCCAGGCACAGACGGTAGTGACAATTTCCTCAGGCGAATACCCGCCCTGGACCGGCGTGACGCTTAGGCAAGGTGGCTTTGTCAATCACCTGATAACTGAAGCATTTAAGCGTCAGGGCTACCAGGTTAAATTCAGCTATTTCCCCTGGAAACGCACTTATGAAAGCGCCAAGAAAGGTCAATTTGCTGCCACTTCCTATTGGTATAAAAGCCCCGAGCGTGAACAACACTTTTACTACAGCGAGCCGGTGAACTCAGAAAAACTAGTGTTTTTTCATCTGAAAGTGAAGCCAATACCCGACTGGAAAAGCTTCGATGATTTAAAGGATTTTCAAATAGGAGCAACCAGAGGCTTCACCTATACCGAAGAATTTTGGCAGGCGGCAAACTCAAAGCGCATCAATGTACAAATAGTAACCAGCGAATTGCAAAATTTACGTAAATTGATAAAGGGCAGAATAGACCTCTTCCCTACTACTTTGTTTACGGGTTACAACATGATTGCCAATCAGTTTGATTCCAGCTTAGCCCCATTATTCACATTTCACCCAAAGGTAATCGCCGAAACACAGGGACATTTACTTTTCTCTAAGAAGCACCCTCAGGCCAAAGAATTTGCAGAAGCTTTTAACCGCGGTTTAGCGCAACTTAAAGAAGAAGGCCTGTACAGAAAACTTTTTGATGACCTTCTCACAGGAAAGTACAGCAAAAACAGCAAATAACCAGATCTTGTTGAGAGAAATAGCCACGCAATCTCTGCTGGGCGGCCTTGAAATACAAAAATTAATTCATTTCCGGTAAAACCTGACCGGCAAAGATCTCCTCTATTTGTACCCGGTTTTCGCAACTGATCACTTGTTTTACGATCTCGGGGGTTAAATGCGGAGCAAACAAACTGATAAACTCGTACATATAACCTCTGAGGAATGTGCCTTTTCTAAAGCCTAGCTGGGTAGTACTTGACTCAAATAAATGGCTGGCATCCAGCGCCACTAAATCTGAATCTACCTTGGCATCGTAGGCCATACTGGCGATTATCCCCACCCCCAGATTTAAGCGCACATAAGTCTTAATCACATCGGAGTCTACCGCAGTAAACACGACTTTAGGATCCAATCCCTGCTGAGAAAAAGCATCATCCAATTTGGAGCGGCCAGTGAAACCAAATACATAAGTCACAATCGGATGGGCGGCTATATCCTTCAACGTTAAAGTCGATACTTGAGTCAGAGGGTGGTCTCTTGGGACCACAACTGATCGATTCCAGCGGTAGCAGGGCATCATAATCAAATCACTGAAGTGACTGAGCGCTTCAGTTGCGATCGCAAAGTCGACATTTCCATCGGCGGCCATCTCTGAAATTTGCATCGGCGTTCCCTGATGCATGTGCAGTGATACATCGGGGTAGCTTTTAATAAAATTTGTGATCGCGGGGGGCAGTGCATAGAGAGCCTGAGTATGAGTTGTGGCAATTGATAAGCTCCCCTTGCGCTCATCGCAGTACTCTTGAGAAACTTTTTTAATGCTTTCAACTTTTTGCAGAACTTCCCCGGCAATTTTTAATATCGCCTCTCCGGCGGGAGTAACCCGGGTTAAATGTTTGCCGCTACGTGCAAAGACTTCCACTCCAAGTTCCTCCTCCAATAAGCGTATTTGCTTGCTGATACCCGGTTGAGAGGTGTACAAGCTCAGCGCCGTGGCCGACACATTAAGATCGTGTTTTGCCACTTCCCAAATATACTTAAGTTGTTGAAGCTTCATTGTTGTAATTTCCCTTAAGGTAACTCTCAGGTTTTGTTTAGGTATTTTTATTCTACTATAAAGATAAAAAAGTCCGGTCAGCCTCTATTTTCCAAGGCGTTCTCAATAAAACATTACACTTTGCTTTGGTGAGTAACTCTTTAAGACTCTCGCTCAGATCTGCTGGCTCTGAAAATTAGAGTTTGGATTTAAGCCGACGAATTTCTTCATCTTGAGAAATGCTTCTCTTCTCTAAATTGACCACCTTTAATTGAGCGCGCTGTAACTCGTCGGCGACACTGCGTAATTCGTTGCGCATTAAGTTTTCTCTGCGGCCCCATTCAGTAGCGCTGTTTAAGGCCTTTTGGTTCAGGCGTTTAACTTCTGCATCTTGCTCTTTTACTTTTTGTTCTAAGCGCTTTGCCTTGTTAGTTTCTGCCAACAGTGCTGAAGAGTTACTGGTTAGCTCTCTCGATTGACTCATTCCCAACTGCTTCAACACTTTCAGCTCTTCATCCTGGGAGCGAATCAGAGTATGCTGGGTATCAATGCGCACTTCATGGCGAGCAATTTCAGATTGCAGATCGTGGTTCTTCTTGGTCAGTGTTGTCTCTTTTGTACCCGCATCATCACGCAACTTTTCAGAGGCATTGCGATAATAGCGCGCATCGGCCTCAGACTTACTGATTTGATCCAGCGAGTGACGTTGGTCTTCCTTAATCCGCTGCTCAAAGGTGCGCTTGGCATCCTCGTGAGCTTTGCGCAAATGCACTAAGTCATTTTCTAACTTGGCTCTCAAGTGCTCTTCTTTCTTGCGGCTGGTAGCTTCAGAAACAATCGCCGCTTTCATAACACTGAGTTCTGCATCAACAGAGCGGTTGTGAGTTTGTGAATCTTCCAACTTCAATTTAATTTCACGCAGCTGGGTCTCAAGTAGACCACGTTTGTTATGGCTGTCTTTTAAACTCTCTTCAGCCAGTTGCCGCACTTCTTCGTTGGCGTGGTTTAAAGTACGAGAATCCGCACGCAGTCGAGTCTCGGCTTCTTCTACCGCCTGCTGCCAGATTCGACCAAATGCCCCACCGAGAGATTGAGGTAACCCAGGCACAGAGACACTCTGATTATTCAAACTCAGTTTCTCTGGTATGGTATGCCACCATTTTTGCAGTTGTTGCTCCACAACACTATCAGACAGTCCCGTTGAAGAGACTATGCTGTCAATGGTGGGTTGCTCTCCGCGCATTAAAAGACTTTCCGCGCTGGTAAAAACGAGCTCTTTTTCCATGAATTTAAGACCTTTGCTCATACTGATTGTGTTGCTGTGCCAGTTGATCGACAGCAACAGTTAAATTTTTCTCAAGCGGTGCTTTAAAAAACAATTTCTCACCGTCTGCCAGAGTCACTGAGAGGGCAGCGGCATGTAAAAAAAGGCGTTTAATTCCCTGCTTACGCATTTCACTATTCACCGACTCAACACCGTACTTTTCATCACCAATAATTGGGTGGCCGGCAAATTGAGCATGCACTCTGATTTGGTGGGTTCTGCCGGTGATAGGTTTAGCTTCAATTAAAGTAGCGACATTGGCGAAACGCCTCAGTACTTTAAACATAGTGATAGAAGCTTTTCCATCTTCCAGTACTTTGACCACCCGCTCACCGGAACTCAATTCGTTCTTGCGCAGCGGAGCATCAATTTTTTGGTCACTAGAATCCCAGCGTCCGACCACTAGCGCATGGTAAGTTTTGGAAACACCCATGCCCTGGCGTAGCGCCTCGTGCAAATGCCGTAACATACTGCGCTTTTTTGCCACCATAATACAACCAGAAGTATCCCGGTCTAAGCGATGCACTAGCTCTAAAAAGGTCAAACTGGGACGCATTTGACGCAATGCTTCAATTAAACCTAAGTGAATACCACTCCCCCCGTGCACAGCCAATCCAGAGGGCTTATTAATCACTAATAGTGCATCTGATTCGTAGAGGACAGAGTTTTCCAGTCGCGCTAACAATTCTTTGCTGACAGAAACCGGATCCCCTTGTTGAGCAGTCCTCACAGGCGGGACGCGTACCAGGTCACCGCTACGTAATTTTGTATCAGGTTTAACCCGGCCTTTATTAACTCTTACCTCCCCTTTGCGAACAATACGATAAATCATTGATTTAGGCACACCTTTTAATGCGGTGCGTAAGAAATTATCTATTCGCTGGCCATCCTGGTCTTCAGTGACATCTAAAAAACGTACTTTAAGATTAATAGGATCGGGATCTTTTAATACGGGCTCGGTAACTACTTCTCTGTTTGGGGCAGCAGTGGTCTTACTCGCAGATTTGGCAGGGCGCTTAAAATTACGTTGTGCATTTTGTCGCGACATTCTTTTTTTACTTGGCATATTTAATAAAAACTACAGTCCATAATTGATACGTTTAATCTAGGGAAAAGACTAAAAGTCAGGTGTCTTCTCGCCCGTAGGGCCATAACGAGGCACAGCAGACTTGTTCGCATGTTGCTAAGCTGGTATTCTACCGCTGCTTGGTCGGTAATGCTTTAGCTAAATGCGATAAAAACATCTAATAGAGTGTTTTTTTTCTGTTTTTTAATGCAATTATTTCCCGTTTAGCAGCAGCGGATAAAATTTCCAAGCTGCAGAGCACAATGGACCGAGTGGATTGTGTTTCAAGTTAAATGTTTAACAATGAAAACTGCAGTTTCAATTTTTGTAATTGTCATTATCAAGCTATCAATAGCGAACATAACTTTTAACAAATCCAAACTTTAATACCCTATTTAACAGGTATTGTTTAGCGACTTCGCACTACTGCGTTACAGAGTACTCAGTGAGAGTTAAATCAACTTATCACTCTATTGGTATTCTTAAGTCTAGGCTAAATGATGCATAAAGTTTGAGTACAGATACACAGTAAAACCAAAATTGTTGACGACAGTAGAGATGTGCTATTGCCCGGAACCTGGTTTGATTATTCATGCCAGAAACAGCGAATTTAAACAAAAATATAGGCAATAGATTCCGCTACTGTAGATGCGTAATACCCTCGGCACTGAGCTTGAGGCAGAGTTGAGTATTCATGAATTTAGGTGCCTAATTGCGTCTACTCCTGAATAACTCCTTTTGCCTATCAATGGGCGGGGTACATCGATTAAAAAGACTGCTTTGGCAATATAAGTGATATTTGTACTCAATTATGAGCCCTTAATAATTGATGGCAAAAATGATTTTGCACAGTAGACAATCTCTGGCTTAGGCTTGAAGCTTATTGTCTCAATACAAGTAATTGTTTTAAAAGTCTTATTAAGCGCTCCACTACCGAGAGTGCAAAATGAAAAGAATGTTAATCAACGCAACTCAACCTGAAGAGTTGCGCGTAGCCCTAGTAGACGGGCAAAAGCTATATGATCTTGATATTGAATCTAGCAACCGCGAACAAAAAAAGTCCAACATATACAAAGGGAAAATCACCCGCGTTGAACCCAGCTTAGAAGCAGCCTTCGTCGATTACGGTTCAGAGCGACACGGCTTCCTACCGCTCAAAGAAATTTCTCGTGAATACTTCAGTAAAAGCCCTGCACGAGGAGGACGCCCTAACATCAAAGATGTTATTCGTGAAGGCACTGAAGTTATCGTTCAAGTTGATAAAGAAGAGCGCGGCAACAAAGGTGCTGCCCTGACTACATTCATCAGTTTGGCTGGTCGCTACTTAGTACTAATGCCTAACAACCCTAGAGCCGGTGGTATTTCGCGTCGTATCGAAGGTGAAGACCGGACTAACCTGAAAGCTGCCTTAGATGGGGTCACTATACCTGACCGTATGGGCATAATTGTTCGCACAGCAGGCGTTGGTCGCTCTTCACAAGATTTACAGTGGGATTTGGATTACCTGAATACACTTTGGGATGCGATTAAGCAGAGCAGTCAAAAACCTTCACCGTTCCTGATATACCAGGAGAGCAACGTCATTATTCGCGCGATTCGCGACTACTTGCGTGCCGACATTGGTGAAGTACTTATAGATACCGATCGCGCTTATAACGAAGCGTTAGTCTTTGTTCAGCAAGTGATGCCTACTTATGAAAACAAACTCAAGCGCTACGGGGAAGAGATACCGCTATTTAACCGCTTCCAAATCGAATCGCAAATAGAAACAGCCTTTGAGCGCGAAGTGAAATTGCCCTCTGGTGGATCTATCGTTATCGATCCTACCGAAGCGTTAGTATCCATCGATATTAACTCCGCTAAGGCAACTCGCGGCAGTGACATCGAAGAGACTGCACTCAACACCAACTTGGAAGCCGCCGAAGAAATTTCCAGACAATTACGTCTGCGTGATATTGGTGGATTAGTTGTTATTGATTTCATCGATATGACGCCAATCAAACACCAGCGAGCAGTAGAAGATCGTTTAAAAGACTCACTAAAGCTGGATCGCGCCAGAGTACAAATGGGCCGCATCTCCCGCTTTGGGTTACTTGAAATGTCCCGTCAGCGCTTGCGCCCTTCTCTGACTGAGTCTCGCGGTATCGTCTGCCCGCGCTGTAGCGGCCAGGGATCAATTCGCGACACAGAATCCATTGCCCTATCAATTATGCGCTTGATCGAAGAAGAATCGGCAAAAGATCGCACATCGCAAATCAGAGCCATCTTACCAGTACAAGTTGCCACTTATTTACTGAATGAAAAACGTCGTATCATCCACGATATAGAACTTCGTCAAAAAGTACGTGTAGTGATTGTGCCCAACCCGAACATGGAAACGCCGCACTATGAAGTAGTGCGTTTGCGCGACGATCATTCTGTAACTACTACCAACGATACCAGCTACAGCTTGCAGCCTGAACCTGAGCCAATTGAGCATTTCACTCAGAGCGAGTCTGAGAACTTGGTCAAGCGCGAAGCGGCAGCAGTACAATCTGTGGCACCCAAAACGCCCGCTCCGGTAACCACTGATGCTGTAGCTCCCGCTCCTACTCCTGCCACTGCCACTGCCTCACCTAAAGAGGCCAACCCGGCACCCGTGCGTAGCAAACCTAAAACCGGCTTAATGCAGAAGCTATTAACTCTATTAGGTTTAGGCAGCTTATTCGAAGATGACAAAAATCCGAAGCGCAAGCCTGCGGAAACAACTCGTCGCTCCAGCCAAAACCGCAAAGGCCGCGATAGCGGATCTAAATCCAGAGGTAACCGCAATTCGCGTCGCCCTGCACGCAGCGATCGCGATGATGACAAACGCCGCGGCAGGCAAGATGAAGTTATTACCATTGCCGCAGAAGAGTCTTCAGTGATTCCCGAGCAAAAGAGCAGTGAAGAAAACAAACCGAGTCGTCGCCGCAACCGTAGAGGTAATGAAAACCGTAAGCCAAAAGTTGAACGCCCCAGCACAACTGAAGTAGACAACACGGATTACACTGAAGCTCCTACTGGTCGCGGTAAACGTCGTCGCAATCCCAATCGCAAAGCAGCCCGTAATTTAGTAGAAAATTCAGATGCTTTAAACCCAACTGAAAACCCTGCTGAGCAAAAAGTTGTTGATACTAAACCAGCAGCAACTGAAGCGCAGAGCGCAACTAAAGGGAAAGGTAATTCTGACAGTAGAAAAGCGGCTAATAACAACAGAAGAAAGCGTCCAGAAGCTAAAGCAGTACCAAGCTTAAGCTCTGAAGAACACGCTAAAGCTTCAGCAGAGCTAGCAGCTGCCATTGCTAACAGCAATCTGGCCAACGATACTTCTGCCCAGTCTGAGCCTGATGCAGTGACCGCTACTCAAGAAGTGGTTACCCAGACAGCTGCTACTGAAGCAGTTGTTACAGAGACAGCCGCTACTGAAGAAGTGGTTGCAGAGACTGCCGCTACTGAAGAAGTGGTTGCTGAGACAGCCGCTACTGAAGAAGTCGTTGCAGAGACAGCCGCTACTGAAGAAGTTGTTGCAGAGACAGCCGCTACTGAAGAAGTCGCTGCAGAGACAGCCGCTACTGAAGAAGTCGTTGCAGAGACAGCCGTTACTGAAGAAGTTGTTGTAGAAACAGCCGTCACTGAAGAAGTTGTTGTAGAAACAGCCGTCACTGAAGAAGTGGTTGCAGAGACTGCCGCTACTGAAGAAGTGGTTGCAGAGGCAGCCGCTACTGAGGAAACTGTTGCAGAGACTGCCGTTGCTGCAGAAACAACTGCTACTGAAGACGTCGCTGCAGATAGTTCATCTGTACAATCTGAGATGAATTTTGATTCAGCCGCTGCTGCTAAAGAAAGTGCAGAAGAGTCGGCAACAACAAAGACATCTCGCCGTCGTACCCGAGCTGCAAACGATCCACGAGAAATTAAACGTCGCCAGCAAGAACAAGCTAAATCAGACGCAAGTTAAGCCATTTAGCATGCCGATAGATAAGACTTATCAACCTTGATAAGTCTTATCTAGATTCTCTCGCTCTCGCTCTATTCTCTATTCTCTAATCCTCTTTTTTTTCGCACTTGTGCAGCACTCTAGATCTACTAATCAACACTCTCCTTGGCGACTGATTAATCACTGCCGCCCTAAAGTTGACAGAAATATCACTATTGTGAAAACAAAGGTTTTGTTTTGTACTTTTAAGCCGGATAATAGCAACCGTACTTGCTCACACAAGCCTGTACCCTTGGGCTACATCCCGCAGCTGCTGCTGGTAACTTTAACTTTCTCGAACTGAATGAATTTTATGCAACTTAATAATATTCGTATTGTGCTGATCAATACTTTTCACCCAGGTAATATTGGCGCTGCCGCCAGGGCTTTAAAAAACATGGGACTGAGTAATTTGTACTTAGTTGATCCGGTTGATTTCCCTCATGATGAGGCCGTATCCCGCGCTGCAGGTGCTCAGGATGTATTAGAAAATGCGGTGGTGGTAAGTAGTTTGCAAGAAGCGATTAGCGACTGCCAACTGGTCATAGGTACTAGCGCCAGAAACAGAACTTTTGATTTACCATTATTAGATGTTAAAGATTGCGCCAATAAAATTCTTGGCGAATCTACACAGGGAAACGTAGCTATTTTATTTGGCCGCGAGAGCAAGGGACTACTGAACGAAGAACTGAGTTTATGTAATTTTCATCTGTTTATCCCAACCAACCCTGAATACCCAGTGTTAAACATCTCTCAGGCAATACAGCTGGTCAGCTATGAGATATGGCTCGCCAGTCAAGAGCAAACAACTATTGCCAGCAGTGAATACCCTCTGCACAAAGAGATGGCAATGTTCTATCAACACTTAGAACAAGTGTTGCGCAAAGCACATTTTTTGATTCCGCAACACGAGGGCAGAGCCATGCAAAAATTACAGCGTTTTTTTAATCGTTCCCGACCAGAAAAACAGGAGCTGGGCATGCTACGTGGTGTACTCTCATCCATAGAAAAACGCATTGACGATCTGCAAAAATAACCTGTTGCAGCCAATAGATTAGATACCCACACTCACAGCGGTAACGAAAACATGAAACAATTGCCTTTAGGTGACATCTCCCTTGAAACTTTTCTGCGTGATTACTGGCAGAAAAAACCTTTGTTAATTCGCAACGCAATTGCCAATTTCGAGCCGATAATTTCTGCCGATGAACTGGCGGGACTCGCCTGTGAAGAAGAAGTAGAATCGCGCTTAATTATTCAGGAAAGCGCTGACAATCACTGGGCCATGAAACACGGCCCACTGCTTGATGAAGATTTTGCGAACTTGCCAGAAAGCCATTGGACTTTGCTTGTTCAGGCGGTTGATCACTGGCATCCGCAAGCTCAGGCGCTGCTCCAACAATTCGATTTCATTCCGCAGTGGCGTATCGATGACTTAATGGTTTCCTACGCCAGTCAGGGGGGTGGCGTTGGCCCGCACTATGACAACTACGATGTTTTCCTGTTGCAAGCGACAGGTAGCAGAGAATGGCAATACGGCGGCTTATACGATGAGCACTCCCCAAGACAAGAAAACTCAGAATTAATGTTACTCGCTGATTGGACTGCAGAACAGACAGTGACGCTAAATCCTGGTGATTTACTCTATATTCCACCGAAGGTGGGACACTGTGGCACTGCTATCAGCGATGACTGCACTACCTATTCTATTGGATTTAGAGCCCCCTCCCATGCTGATATATTACATAACTTTAGCGACTTTGTTGCACAGGATCTAAGTACAGAACTCAGATACCAAGATCCAGAGCTAGCAATACAAAAACACAGTGCTTGTATTAACCCCCAGGCCGTTGATCAGATTAAACAGATTCTAAAGCAATACATAGAAACCCCCGGGGCAATTGAGCAATGGTTCGGATGCTATATGACAGAACACAAATATGCGCAGCAGCAACAAGAACTGTATTTAGATAACAGTGTCGATGAGATCATTGAAGCAATGCAGCAAGCTGAGCAGATTTGTAAAATTCCCGGTACCCGGCTGGCCTTCCAACACACTGATACCGATCAAAGCGATGCTATGTTACTTTTTGTCAATGGCATGTGCTGCCAAATTACCCGACAGCAGCAAGCTTTTGTAATCCAATTAACTGAGTCTGACTCGGTGCTAGCAACTGATTTAGCAGAGCAACCTGAACGCCTTAAGTTACTGGCCAATCTGATTAAAATTGGCGCTTATGAAATTAACTAGTAAAACAGGATTGCCGGGGATACCGACACTTTGCGTAAAATATTAGTCAGCAGCTGTCTGCTCGGACACAAGGTACGTTACGACGGAAAACATAGCGCCAGCGGTGACCAATTAATTCAACAATGGTCTGATCGTGGAATGATAGTGCCCTTTTGTCCGGAAGTCGCAGCGGGGCTACCGATTCCCAGACCCGCCGTAGAAATCATTTCACAGCAACCACTACAGCTGCAAGATAGCCAGGCTACCGATTACACGCAAGCTTTTATTAAAGGCGCGAAAATGGCCCTGCAGCTCGCACAGCGACATAATATAGACTGCGTGCTATTAAAATCCAAGAGCCCTTCCTGTGGCCGGGATTTAATATACGACGGTAAATTTCAGCAGCAGCTGGTGTCTGGCCACGGAGTGACTGCAAAATTACTGATGCAACACCAGATCAAAGTATTTACAGAACTTGAATTGCCGGAAATGGCAGAGTATTTGCGTCAAGAATAATTTTTTCCAGTATTTCTGTAGTTTATACAGCGATTTTAAGACTTAGCTCCTCAAGCATTTCTCTGCGTACCCGCGCGTAGTCAGCAGTGATCGCTACCAGCTTGATCAATGCATAGCAGCTGGCCACTGCCCCGCTGTTTGCGCTAACCTGACTCACTTGAGCCTTTTGCAATGCATGACTGATCGAGGTGGTGCCATAGCGATTGTCACTGCCATAGGCGTTTGCCGATAGATACATCGCACAATTAACCGATAGCGCATCAACCCATTCGATATCCAGTGCGTAAGCCTGGCAGCTCTGTTTCAATATCCTGGTTTCAAAAATGGCGTCAAAGATGATCACTTTGCGCCCGACCAGCAGCTGTTTCAGCCTGCCAATAATATCCGGCCAGGTCGGTCTTCCCTGCAGCGAGCTTAAGTTTATACCGTGAGTCAGTTCCGCGTCTTTATCTATGGCCACACTAGGCTGGATCTGCGAGTGGTATATCACACTTTGGTCCGCGTCTAGCAGTGCTATTTCTATGACTTGTGCAAATTCGCCGCTACCGGTGGTTTTAGTACTGATATACGCAGGTCTATCATCCAGCCAGTGGCTTGCCACTTGCCCTGCTCTGCCCAGAGCGGTATTTAACTCTCTCTGTAAGCAGTAATGGGATCTACTGCTGTCATTAATTTCCATGTTAACTACCTCAGCTAGCTGATGACATTATAAAGCACAATCAATAACTGTATATTAATACAGTACCTGCTTGTATGTACAGTTATTTAGCTGCTCATTTTTTACTTTTATTCACTGCCAACTGTCATCAATGTGTGGTGAAAGATCGAAAAACTGAAGAGTAATAACTGCCGTTGTTTTGAACTTAACCTATCGAGCTGAGATCTAGAGCAGCAGAGCTTATTGCTAAAAGAGTGACCAGACAGTTGTAGCGCTGAAGTAAATACATAAAAACAACGTAACTTAATCTTCACGGACAAGGGTAAAGAGGAAAGGGTGACAATATGGTAGAAAAAAATAACATAAAAAAGCCCGGGCTATCAGCCCAGGCTTTGTTGACTACTGGTAATTATTTACTGCTTATAATTAGCCCCAGACCACTAGTAACAAATATGCCACCGGTTATTTTATTGATCAATTTACTGATATTGGATGTTTTGAACACACTCGCTAAATAATTTCCACCGATTGCGTAACTCATCGCACAGCTAAAGGCACAGATACACACCAAGCTTACCATGATCAGATACTGACTTAGTGAAGCCTGACCCGGGTCGATAAACTGTGGAAACAAAGCGGTAAAAAACAGGATAGCTTTGGGATTACCCGCAGCGATCACAAAGCCCTGCCTGAACATTTTAAACAGCGGTGCTTGTCTCTTACCATCCCCAGCGGATGAACTATTGTCCAGGTTAAAGCTGGCACTGCGCCAGAGCATCACCCCTAAGTATACTAAATACAGTGCGCCTATATATTTAATCACTAAAAACAGAGCACCTGAGGTCGCGATCAGCACTCCCAGACCGGCAATAGAGATAACCGCCTGAATACATGAGGCCAAAGTATTACCCAGTGCCGTAGCCATAGTCGCTTTCGCCCCATATTTCACCCCGTGGGTTAAGGCGATTAACATACTGGGGCCGGGAATAATCGAAGTAATAAAAAGGGTTAGAACGAATACAATTAATATTTCAATGCTCATAGTGGTTCCGGTGGTTAACTAATAAATATGTAAATAAACCTGTTATTTACGATTCTGGGTGATAGTAATAACGCATCTGTTCTTCATCATCAACAGTATCCAGCGTTTTGAAGCCAAGTCGGCTATATAACGCCCTGGCAGGGTTACCGACAATAACAGATAACGCCACATCCTTTTTTTCCCTGCTGGCACTGGTAATTATTTTTTTTACCGCACTGGCACCCATTCCGCGCCCCTGAAACTCACGCCCTACTTGAACTTGCACTATATGCCAGCAATCGGTGTCGGAATAAGCTTTCAGCAACCCCACCCTCTGATCGCCATAGAGAATAATGTGTGCATGCTCGAATTTGTACATTATGCGCACTTGATGGGTTTCATTATCTGTTGGCCAACCGACACTTCGCATATATTCTGCCATAGTCTCTACCCTCAGCTGCAGCAGAAATTCTAGATCATCAATCGTCGCAGCACGGTAGCTTAAATCCATAAATTTTTTTCCTCTTGTTTGAACTTCCCAGTCAGACTGAAAACTACAGCTAAAGGGCTGGTTGAGTGCACAGTTGCATCAGGCAAAATTAGCCTTATTCAGCGCCGCATAATATAGCTGATGATCTCAATAATTTATAGCGCTAGCACAGACTAAAGATACTGATCTAAATCGGCTGCAAAGTGAATTTGCCGATCAATTCAGCTTCATTGAGTCAATTCAGGGATATGTAGTGCAGTTTCAACAATGAAAACTTTTCACTACACACCAGAAAACACAACAAAATTATTCATGTAGTTTTTAGCGGTTATCTCCCTGAACTAACTATTTTCATTAGCCATTTTATTTTATGTGCAGCAAAGCGTGCCAGCAGTGGCATGTGAGTAATTAAATCCTTGTAGTTTATTTACAACAAAATATGCAGCTTTTCTTGTAGTGCCACTACACAAAGCAGTAACCACGGGCTTTTCCTTTGACTCAGCCATACCTAAAACTGCATTATCTGTCTGCCAAAGCAACAACAATAATGATCTCTTGATGACAAGACTGTAAATACACTAGTCAGGTTAAAAGCAGCAATCATAACCATTATCTCAACCATAAAAGGATCTATGAAATGTCCAAATACATGCAAGACATTGATGCTGTTACAAGCCTAAAAGCCAGTCAGGGAAATAAATGGCAGGCCATTAACCCTGAATCCGCCGCGCGCATGAGATGCCAAAATCGTTTTAAAACCGGTTTAGATATTGCAAAGTACACCGCAAAAATAATGCGTCAGGATATGGATAATTACGATAACAATCCAGATCTTTATACCCAATCTCTGGGTTGCTGGCACGGTTTTATCGGCCAACAGAAAATGATCTCGATTAAAAAACATTTTTCCAATACAGACCGCAAATACTTGTATTTATCCGGTTGGATGGTGGCTGCGCTGCGCTCTGAGTTCGGCCCCTTACCCGACCAGTCAATGCACGAGAAGACCTCCGTTGCCAGCCTGATTGCTGAACTCTATACTTTCCTGCGACAGGCAGACGCCAGAGAACTCGGGGGATTATTCAGAGAAATCGACAGCGCTCGCAATGCCAGTAATGGGCCATTGGTCAAAGAGCTACAAGATAAAATTGATAATTATGTCACACATGTTGTGCCTATCATTGCCGACATTGACGCAGGTTTTGGCAATGCTGAAGCGACCTATTTGATGGCCAAGCAAATGATTGAAGCCGGTGCCTGCTGTATTCAGCTGGAAAACCAGGTATCAGATGAAAAGCAGTGTGGTCACCAGGATGGAAAAGTCACCGTACCTCACGCCGATTTCCTGGCGAAGATCAATGCGGTACGCTACGCATTTTTAGAGCTGGGCATTGATGATGGGGTAATAGTGGCACGCACTGACTCTCTGGGGGCTGGTCTGACTAAGCAGATAGCAGTGACCAACCAAGTTGGGGATCTGGGAGATCAATACAATTCATTTCTGGATGGCGAAGAGATCAGTGAAAGTGAAATTGGTCATAACGATGTCATCATTCGCCAAAACGGCAAATTAATCCGCCCTAAACGCTTGCCGAGCAATTTATATCAGTTCAGAAAAGGCACGGGTGAGGCACGCTGTATACTCGACAGTATCACCTCTTTGCAGCACGGTGCAGACTTGCTATGGATTGAAACAGAAAAACCTCATATAGGCCAGATAGGCGCGATGATCAATGAGATTCGCAAGGTTGTTCCCAATGCCAAGTTGGTCTATAACAACTCTCCCTCTTTTAACTGGACCTTGAGTTTTCGTCAACAGATATTCGATGCAATGCTCAGTGACGGCAAAGATATGGCGGATTATGACCGCGCTGACTTGATGAGTGCCAACTACGATAGTACCGAGCTGGCGAGTATTGCCGATGAAAGAATTCGCACCTTCCAGGCGGACTCCGCCAGAGAAGCAGGTATTTTCCATCACTTGATCACCCTGCCGACTTACCATACCGCTGCACTGTCCACCGACAACTTAGCCAAAGAGTATTTTGGCGAGCAGGGAATGCTAGGTTATGTGCGCGGGGTACAACGCAAAGAGATTCGCCAGGGAATCGCCTGTGTGAAACACCAGAATATGGCGGGCTCTGACATGGGTGATGATCACAAGGAGTATTTTGCCGGTGAAGCGGCACTTAAAGCCGGTGGCGAAGACAATACCATGAACCAATTTAACTGAATGGGTTGATACACTGCTGATAGCAGGGCTAAAGGATATTGTACAGATCGAACTAGCTCTGCTGCATCACTCGCTCTCCTCGTGACGAGAGGCTGGACGCAAACGAAAAAGGCCGAACCCATTTCTGGATTCGGCCTTTTTCGTCACTCGCTACTCAGTTTAAATAGAGCATCGGTTTTTTTATTTCGCAGCGGCTCTGGCGCTATCTTTAGCTATTTCTTTGCGAATAAAGCGAATGCCGAGTCCCGACATAACGATCATAGCGGCAACTATGGCTAGTGAAGGTATTATTGAGTAGGCGTTGTAAAGGTCGAATCCAAACATGATTAATCCCAAATAGTTGATAAATAATAATATATTTCTAGTCTTTAAATATTTGCGATGTCCAAAAATGTCCGTCTGCAACAAATAATATAAATATTTCTAGTAAATTTTGCGGCACAATAACACAATTCCCGATCAGTTTCCGCCTATATTTTGCACGTATTTAAGCGGCAATATATTTTAGAGATTTACCCGCCGCACCACTGGCGTAGGTTACAATTGAGCTGTGTTACTTGGATATTATCCCCTGAATATTTCGGAGTTAAATTTTGCAAAGTATTTGTGTCGAAGGTAAAAAAATTAGTCCCAATAAAATTCTCTGTGTTGGCCGTAACTACTTAGCGCATATCAATGAGCTCAACAATGAAATCCCCGAAGATATGGTGTTGTTTTTCAAACCGAACTCCTCTATTACCAAAGAGCTTATTGCAGAGCACAAAACCAACCCGGAATTAGCGACTGACCCTGAAGATGCTATTCACTACGAAACTGAAATCTGTTTTGTCTATGCAGGTGATAAGTTCAGCGCTGTCGGCATTGGCCTTGATCTCACCAAGAGGGCTTTACAATCGAAGCTCAAAGCCAAGGGGCTGCCATGGGAGCGCGCCAAAGCATTTGACGGCGCAGCTGTGTTTAGTGATTTTGTCGCTATCGACACAGTCAGTGAGCAACTGAGTATTTCTTTGCAGATCGATGGCCAATTAATACAGAGCGCACAAATCACCCAAATGATCTATTCACCGCAGCAAATCCTGAAGGAGATTCAGAAATTTGTCACTTTAGAGGACGGCGACATCATCATGACAGGCACCCCAGCAGGTGTAGGCCAAGTGCAGCGCGGCAGTGTCTTTAAAGCCGAGTTAAATTGCGCTGAACGACTGCTGGTAAGCGCCCAGTGGCAAGCGCAGTAACGGTATAGTTACTGCTCATCTGCAGGGCTGCAAACAACTCGTTGTTGCCCATTGCCATGGTAAATCTTTAGGGTTTCGTCTAAAGCTCTGCTATGGCAAATTTTCGCGACTCAAGTCTATTGATGTACGAGTAGTCTACCACTGGTGGTGTACCTAAAATCGCCCGGCGCAACATATCCAGGGTAACAGCCACCGATAGATCACGCACATAAGCACGACCGCGGCTCCCTGCTATTAATATCTTTTGGCAGTGTACTGTCTCGCCAACTTTCACCCCTATGACGACTGTGCCCACAGGATTATCAGCACTGCCGCCGCCCGGCCCTGCTACCCCACTCGTCGCCACTGCATAGTCAGTCTGTTGAACGTCGCCAAGCGCACTGCTGGTACCTGCGACCATCTGTGCGACACACTGCATCGACACTTCGCTGTAATCGCTAATGGTTTGCTCAGCGACTTGTAGCAGCTCAGTTTTCGCCAGGTTGCAATAGCTGACAACGCAGTGCTGCAAATAACTGGAGCTGCCGGCAAAGGCCACCAGCTGACTGCTGATTTCACCACCGGTGAGTGATTCCGCCAGTGCCAGAGTCTGTCCCGTGTCGACTAACAAGCGATGTACTTCAGCCGCTAAACAAGGCTGGTTTCGCGCTACAATAGCATCTTGCAACAATTTTTCAGCTTGCTGTAACGCCAACTGTTGATTTGCATCAGAGACATTGCGGGCGATTAACTTTAGTTCCAGGTAGGGGGTGAATGATCGGTAACCTAAAGTAATTCCCGCAGGCCAATCCAGGCTCTCCAGCAACTGCGCCATCGTCGATTCACCCATACCTAGAGTCAGTAGTTTACTTACATCAACTTGTTGCTTTTCGAGAGATTGTTGCCCGACAAAAGGGATGAATTGCTGCTCTACCATTTGCTTAAACTCACTCGGTACTCCCGGTGTAAAAAATAGCCAGGCGCGATTGAGTTTCACCCTAAAGCCACAGGCAGTTCCCACAGGGTTATCAACCATGATGGCGCCCTCTGGTAACATCGTCTGCTTTAAATTACTCTGGGATAATTTAGTACCGCGACTTTTAAACCACTGCTCTAGAACGGTGAGCCATTGTTTATTCTGCACTAGCACAACGCCCATGGCATCCGCCATTGCCTGCGCCGACAAATCATCTGCTGTCGGGCCTAAGCCACCGTTGACCAAGATAATATCTGCGTGCTGACTGCGCTCTTGAAATACCTCAAGTAGATCTGCAAGGCGATCACCCACGGTAGTGCGACGCTGCATTTCGAAGCCCTGCTCCATTAGTTGATTACCGAGCCAGGCGGCGTTGGTATCGACGATCTGTCCTGCCAGAATTTCTTCGCCGGTGCATATCATTTCTAATTTCATGCAAACTCTCTATTCGCTGGGTAGGTTAAAAAAAGGCAGCTTAAATCTCCGCTCACTCGTGATACAAAAAATCGCGGCAAATAAGTGTAATAGATCAATCTATTCGACGATAGTTGCCGGTGTAAAGTTTTGTAAATTAATTTGCCAACTAACCCTATTACTCTAAGATTAAGTGTATATTAAATAACAAGAACATTTGTATCAGGATCATCAATGACAACCATAAGTGCATGCTAAAACCTACACTGAAGCACAATGCTCTATACGCAATCGCTATCGCCAGTTCACTGGTACTTTCCGGTTGCTCTAATTTGCTATCGGGTTTACAGCCAAAGATAGAGTCTTCTATAGACCCAGCAACTGAGCAGCCTAATATTGCCACACAATATCAGCCGCCAGTCACTCAAGTACAGAGCCGACAGCCTCAGTTGGAGACTAGCACTACCGCACAACCCCGTGACGGTCTGGGGCAAACACACAACAGCGCCTTAAATCTGGCGATTGCCCAGGCACTGCGGCAAAATCACGGCATCAAAGAGCAGTGGGCCCTGCATCAACAGGCACTGCAGCAGTACACCATCAATAATGCCGAACTGCGTTTTAACCTCAATTTAGAAGCCGCCAGCTCCTATGGCAGCAGTTCCCAGAGCTCCAGAGCCAGTAGTGACTATGATCTAAAGCTCAAGGCAAATTTACCGGTTTCACTCTGGGGAGAGTTAGACCAGCTGGCTCAGGCGAGTAGCTACCAATTGGCAATCAGCACGGCGGCCCTCAAGCGCAGCCGCCAACAATTAGTCGCCGATATCACCAGCGCCTGGTATCAATTGATGTTTGCTGAAAAAGTTTTTGAATTAACAGCACAACAACAGCACAACACTCAATTGCAACTGGACGCTATTGAGTCATCTTATCAACAGGGACTGAGCCAGTCGCTGGACGTATATTTAGCCAGGGGTAATATCGACACAGCCAGCACCCGCACCTTAGAAAAACAACAGAGTTTATATCAGGCGTCACGAGAGCTTGAATTACTGTTGGCAAAATACCCCAGAGGTCGACTCTTAGTCGCCCAGCAGTTCCCCAGCTTGGTAGACAATTATTCTTTGGGTGTGCCAGCAGATTTGTTGCAGCGAAGACCGGACCTGAATAGCCATTGGCTGGGGGTTCTCGTCGAAGATGCCAAAGTTGCTGCCAGTTATGCGCAGCAGTTTCCTCAGTTCAGTTTAACCGGCAACTTGTCTTTAAGCTCTGCGCGACTGTCCGATCTATTTAAGCAGAATATTGCCTGGTCATTGCTGGGCAGCTTGTCACAGTCTTTATTCGATAATGGCAAGGCAGAGGCGCTACACCTTCAATCTAAAGCTAAATTAATCGAAAAAGAACAGCAATATCTGCGCGCTCTACAGGCCGCTTTTGCGGAAGTTGAAACACTGTTGGAGAGCAAAAATTCTCTCAAGTTACAGTGGCAGCTGAATCAGAAGGTGCTGGATAACGCGCAACTGTCCTATGAGCGAGTGCAGATGCAATACCAAAACGGTATTGCCAACTATCAGCAAGTCCTGAACTTGCAACAGAAACTTTTCGATAATCAACTGGCCAGCCTGCAATTAAAACAGCAGAGAGTTGATAACCAAATTGAATTAATTCTGGCCATTGGCGGCTCAGAGCTAGCAGTTGCAGAAAATTCCAGTGGCACTGATACAGAATAAAAACATCAACAACAATAAGTGAAATTTATGCGCAGATTTATATTACCTATCATCATTATTGCAATCGCGGGGCTTGGCGGCTGGTATTTAGTTAAAAATGCCCCGACTAGCCAGCACCGCGAAGCCCCTAAAGCGCGTAAATTGTCGGTACAAGTCACTCCCATCAAAGCGGCGCAGCTGCAATTGACCTTGAGCAGTTACGGTCAGATCAGCGCCAAAAACCTCAGTCGGATCAGCAGTCAAGTAAGCGGGCGAGTCACTATGATCAGCCCAGCATTAGAAAATGCAGCATTTTTCTCCAAGGGGGATTTACTGCTGAGTATAGACAACCGTGATTATCAAGCGGCCATTAACAGTGCCAAAGCCAGTTTAACCCAAGCTCAACAGGCTTTAGCTCTGGAGCGGGCGCAAGTCGCTCAGGCCAAAGCGGACTGGAAACGATTACATAGCAACAGCAAAATACCCAATCTGGTCTCACGTAAACCCCAGGAGCTCAGCGCTAAAGCGAGTGTATCCGCCGCCCACGCCCAGTACAATCAAGCTATCTTGAACTTTTCGCGCACCAAAATAGTAGCTCCTTTTGACGGCCGAGTGCTGTCCAAACAAATCAGCCTCGGTGAATTCGTCAATGCCAATACGCCATTGGCAGAAATATTCTCCAGCGACAATTTAGAAGTACGCCTGGGGCTACAAAACAGTGATTTAGCCTTTATTGAGTTGCCTGAGGTCAGTGCGCAGCCAAACGCCCTCTCTTTAGAGCTGCCTGCAGTAAAATTTGAAACTCAGTTAATTGAGCCCCAACAATGGCAGGGGGTAATTGTCAGAACCGAAGCTGCCATTGATAGCAGTTCCCAGCAGCTGTTTGTAATCGCCGAGATTTCCGCGCCTTTCAGTCGGGAAAACGCAGACAAACACCCCTTGAAAATTGGCCAGTATGTGACAGCCAAAATAACCGGAAAAAAACTCAAGAAAGTCATCAGTATCGACGTTAATACTATTTATCAGGGAGAGTTTGTCTATTTAGTCCGAGAGGGCATATTACACAGACAGGACATCTCTATTCGCTGGCAAGATGATCAAATAGCCCTGATCGACAGCGGTTTAAAAGAGGGTGATCAATTGGTCACTACTATTCTGGCCCAGGCGGCGTCGGGCACCGCCGTCAATGTAAAAAATACAGACAGCGCCACCGAAACTTTGCCCCGAGGTGCAAAGCGGGACCGCAAGGGCAATAAAAACCCCGCGAATAAAGGTCGCAATAAAAATGTAGCGGGCAAAAAGCCTTCCGAAAAAAAACAGTAGCACTGTGACAACTGATAATTTACTGACTCATTTATACTGGAAACGCAATGATCACTTGGTTTGCTAAAAATCACGTCGCCGCCAACTTAATGATGCTGGGCATTATTCTGCTGGGACTCTTCAGCTTAAAGACCAGCATCCCGCTGGAAGTATTCCCAAGCTTTGAAACTAATACCATTACTACCAGTGTCTCTCTGGAAGGCGCTACCGCACAAGACATTGAACAGAGTGTCGCGGTGCTTATCGAAGAGGCAGTCGCCGATCTTGAGGGCATTAAAAGCATCACTAGTCGCTCCCTTGAAGGTAATACCAGTGTCAGCATGCAGATCGATAAAAACTACGACAAGCGGGATTTACTCGCCGATATTAAAAGTCGCGTCGACGCGATCAGTGATTTTCCGGTCAATGCTAAAGAGCCTAAAAGTCAGTTGCGCCAATTTAAACGCGAAGTCATCAGTGTCAGTGTATCCGGGGACTTCAGTGAACGCCAAATTCGTCAGTACGGCGAGCAGATCCGCGATGATTTATTAAAAATACAGGGCATTACCCAAGTAGAATTAGACCGGGTGCGGGACTACCAACTCAGTATCGATATCCAGCAAGATAAATTGCGCCAATACCAGCTCAGCTTATCTGTGGTTGCCAATGCCATCGATGCCAGTTCACTGGATACTTCGGCGGGTAACTTACGCACTGCCGGTGGTGATATTTTAATTAGCACCAAAGGCCAGGCCTTTAGTGTGCAAGAATTTGCCAATCTGATCATAAAAACCACCGCCGATGGCTCAGTTATACGCCTTGCGGATATTGCCAGGATCAGCAATGCATTTGAAGAGACGCCGATGCGCACCCGCTTCAACGGTCTTCCTGGGGCGATGATTGAGGTATACAGAGTTGGCGATCAAAACGCCATCACTCTCGCACAGAGCGTCAAAGACTATATTCAAATGCGGCAACCTTCACTGCCACAGGGAATGCGCCTGGACTATTGGAATGACCGCTCTGAAATATTAAAGAGCCGTTTGCAAACCTTAACCGACAATGCCATCCAAGGCGGCATCTTAGTAATCATTTTGCTGTCACTGTTCCTGCGCCCCTCTATCGCTTTCTTTGTCTTTTTGGGAATCCCCATTAGTTTTATGGGCGCCTTTATCGTCATGCCCTTTTTCGGTATGTCACTAAATATCATTAGCCTGTTCGGCTTTATCTTAGTGCTCGGTATAGTGGTCGACGATGCCATAGTCACAGGTGAAAATATCTATCGGCATATGCAAGGTGCGGAGTCTGGTATTCAGGCGGCTATTTTTGGTACAAAAGAAGTCGCTGTTGCTGTTACTTTCGGGGTCTTAACCACAGTGGCGGCATTTTTACCTTTCGCCTTTATCGAGGGGAATCGCGGTCAATTGTTTGCACAAATTCCCGCCGTGGTTATCCCCGTATTACTGTTCTCACTGATCGAGTCGAAATTCATTTTACCGGCACATCTTAAAATGTTACGGCTGCGTCAGCACCACAGCAATGTTAACTTTTTCAGCCGCTGGCAACAGGCATTCGCCGATGGCTTTGAGCAGATGGTGTTCCGGTTTTATCGGCCACTGTTAATAAAATGTCTACACTATCGCTACTCAGTACTGGCCACGTTTATCACCATGCTGATATTGATCATCGTCTATATATCAAGCGGTTGGATGCGTTATACTTTTTTCCCCAGAGTCCCCAGCGAGACGGCAAGAGTCACTCTGACGATGCCTACTGGTACCAGTTTTTCGGTTACTGATATACAGGTAAAGCGTATGGTCGATGCGGCGCTGCAGTTACAGCAAAAATATACCGATGGAGAAACCGGCGAGAGCATCATTTTAAACATCCTCTCCTCTACCGGATCAGCGGGAGGGGCCAGCCATATAGGACGGGTTAGATTTGAGACCCTGGCACCTGAAGATCGCAGTGCCAAGCTGCACGTCGATGTTGATATGCGTCGTTTGGTCCAGGAATGGCGGCGGATGATAGGCCCTATCAGTGGCGCACAATCCTTGAATTATCGTGCTGAAATTGGCCGTGGCGGCGATCCCATCGATGTGCAAATCAATGGTCAATCTTATACTCAGCTGCGTCTGGCCGCGGCCGAGATTCGCCAACAACTCAATCAGTACCCGGGTGTTTTTGATATCAGTGATAATCTCTCTGATGGCAAAGATGAGCTGCAAATTGAGATTAAACCTTTAGGGCAAGTTCTGGGGGTTAGCCGCTCCAGTATTATCAGCCAAATCCGTCAGACGATGATGGGCATCGAAGTACAACGTTTCCAACGTGGCCGTGAAGAGGTACCGGTCACTGTGCGCCTGCCGCAGACAGAGCGCGACTCTATTGCCGATCTCAAGCGTCTACCTATCCAGGCACCGGATAACCGACTGATCCCCTTAGAACACATCGCTGATATCAGGATTATTGCCGGCCCCTCTGCAGTCTATCGCACCGACCACCAGCGCACTGCCAATGTAATAGCCGACGTCAATAAAGAGAGTGTCAATATGACGGTTATGAACAAAGATATACTTAGCTATCTGCGTCAACTAGAGAGCCGTTACCCGCAGTTGAGTTTTACTCTGGAAGGCGAGGCCAAGGAGCAGCGCGAATCCTTTGGCTCACTGCAGTGGGGGCTAGTATTTGTATTCTTTGCCATCTATGCCCTTCTGGCCATCCCCTTTGGCTCCTTTTTCCAGCCGCTGATTGTGATGTCGGTGATTCCCTTCGGTGTCATAGGTGCAATATTCGGCCACTGGCTACTGGGTATGACTTTAACTATTATGAGCTTGCTCGGGCTCCTGGCTCTGATCGGTGTAGTAGTCAATGACTCGCTGGTATTGGTTAGTTTTATCAATCAGCAAGTACAACAGGGGCATCAAGTGCGACAGGCAGTATTAAAGGCTGGTATCGCCAGATTCAGACCGGTATTGCTGACCTCAATCACCACTTTTGCCGGCTTGTTACCACTATTATTTGAACAGGCAACTCAGGCCCAGTTTTTGATTCCGATGGCGGTCTCATTAAGTTTTGGCATTGTCTTTGCTACAGTCATTACTCTAATTTTAATTCCGGTCAATTATCTGATTATTGAAGACATAAAAAGGTTGGCCAGCAAAATTAATCGCTGGCTGACAGGTGATCGCGCACAATCTTAAAAACAGTGTTGCTTTTAGTCGTTTTTCACTGCAAAGACTCGCCAATAATCACTATCATGGGTAAAATGCGCTAATTTACCGACTAGAGAAATGGCTTTGTTAAAGCGATCCAAGCTCAATTATCAAATATCTTGCACTCAATACTTGCAGCGAGTGCGCCACTTAGGCAGATCTGTCTTACTAGACAGTGGCTATCCCAAGTGCCAGCGCGGTCGTTTTGATATTATCAGTGCGGCGCCAATCGCCAGTTTAAGCTGCACTAAAGGTAGCTTAAGCGGTGACAACCTGCCCTTCGAATTAAGCCAAATCAGCGACCCTTTTGTCGCTCTGCAGCAACTGCAACAATACGCTATAGAAAAAGGTTTATCTGACAACAGCATTGACAATAACGCCGATAATGGTGAAGTCCCCTTTTGCGGCGGATTGTTAGGTTATTTTGGCTACGATTTAGGCCGCTGTATTGAAGTGATGCCACAAATTGCCTGTGATGATATAGCGCTACCAGAGATGCATTTGGGCCTATACCCTTGGGCAATAATCATCGACCACCAACTGCAGCAAGCACAGCTAATAGGTTGTGATTTAGTCAGTGATGAAGATTTCGCGCAACTGCAAACTCTGCTAGAAAACCCCGCCACAGATACCCGTCCTAGCAGTGAAAATTTTTCCCTGACCGAAAAATTTAACTCTAACGTTTCTGCGGGTTATTACACTCAGGCGTTAGAGAAAATTGATGAATACATTTTAAGCGGCGATTGCTATCAAGTGAATTTTGCTCAGCGCTTTAAGGCCACTTGCCAGGGAGACCCGCTAGACGCCTACCTTAAATTACGCAGCGCAGCCCCTACCCATTTTTCGGCCTTTATTGAGACAGAGCATGGGGCGATACTGTCGCTATCTCCAGAGCGCTTTCTCAGCGTCGATCAAAGTGGTACGGTGATGACCCAGCCAATCAAAGGAACCCAACCCAGAGATATAGACCCCAATATTGATCAGGCAAACAAACACTACCTGGAAAACTCTGAAAAAGATAAGTCTGAAAATCTGATGATTGTCGACTTAATGCGCAACGATATTTCTAAAAGCTGTGCACTGCACAGCGTCAAAGTACCCGCGCTGTTTGCCGTTGAAAGCTACAAGAACGTGCACCATCTGGTCAGTACCGTCAGTGGCAAGCTGGATGAACATCACGACGCTATCAGTCTGTTAAGAAACTGTTTCCCCGGGGGATCAATCACCGGGGCCCCGAAAATTCGCGCGATGCAAATTATCGATGAGCTGGAGCCACACAGGAGAAGTATTTACTGTGGAAGTATCGGCTATTTGAGCCTCTGCGGGCGTATGGATACCAGTATTACTATCCGCACTTTATTGATTGAGGACGACAACATCTTCTGCTGGGCAGGCGGTGGCATAGTCGCCGACTCGCAGATAGAGGCAGAATATCAAGAGACTTTCGACAAAGTAAACAACTTGTTGGACGCCCTGCAAAATTAGTTATTGATCAGCGCTCAACATTCACCCTGTGATTATTGAACGGCATCTTTGCTAGTCTTTTCGGTATTTACAGGAAATTCCCTGCTGATCAAAGAGCTGTAACTTATCTGCAGCAACCGTAAATTTCAGAATCTGACCGCGTACAAAAGATTGGATGCCCGCGACTTTGGCGATAATAGGTACCTTGTCATGGGGATTGTTAAAATACACTAAGGTCACTTCCCCTAAAGCTTCAATATAATTTATTTCCCCTTTAAATATATAGTCATCAGTGTCAGTTATCTGCATATCTTCAGGTCTGACACCTAAGCTAAAGACTAAACTCTCATCCGCCTTAGTGGTGGCGATAGGAACAGTTGCCGACCCACCTTGTTCTAAGGTTAAACGAGTTTTCAGCCCCGACTCTAGCACTGTTGCCGGTAGCAGATTCATCGCCGGAGACCCTATAAAGGTAGCGACAAACTTATTTGCAGGCTTTTGGTATAACTCTAAGGGCGTACCGATTTGTTCTATACCACGATTGTTTAACACCACGATTCTGGTCGCTAAGGTCATCGCCTCCACCTGATCGTGGGTCACATAAACCATGGTACTGTCCGGCATTTTCTCCTTCAGTTGCGCTATTTCTATGCGAGTGGCTACTCGCAGCGCTGCATCCAAGTTTGACAGCGGCTCATCAAAGAGAAATATTTTTGGATCGCGCACGATAGCCCGACCAATCGCCACCCGCTGACGCTGACCTCCAGAAAGCGCTTTGGGAAGTCTGTCTAAATACTCTGTTAGTTGCAGTGATGCAGCCGCCTCCTCTACTGTCCGGTCAATTTCGTCACGGGGAACTTTGGCTATTTTCAGCGCAAAGCTCATATTGTCGCGCACGCTTAAGTGCGGGTACAACGCATAGGATTGAAACACCATGGCAATCCCCCGCTTTGCCGGTGGTACTTGGTTCATCAACTTGCCGTCTATTTCCAGCTGGCCGCTGCTGATGCTCTCCAGCCCTGCAATCATCCGTAACAAAGTCGATTTCCCACAGCCTGAGGGGCCGACAAAGACAATTAATTCACCTTGCTCAATCTGTAAATTAATGTCGGTTAATACAGGAACATTCCCATAGACTTTGCTGGCATTAGTCAGTTTCAAATTTGCCATATTTCACTCTTGTTTTTATAAATATTTGCCTGCCTAACGAGAGTACTTTTAATTAAAAAGGTCCCTATAGGCAATATCCACTGCGCTGTGCGCACCACCTGCTACAAATTATTCTGCAAG
This sequence comes from 'Osedax' symbiont bacterium Rs2_46_30_T18, assembly GCA_002163025.1. Lineage (GTDB taxonomy): Bacteria > Pseudomonadota > Gammaproteobacteria > Pseudomonadales > Balneatricaceae > Rs1. The sequence continues at coordinate 6,945 of MABF01000081.1, read as the reverse complement.
TCAATGCCCGTCACTGTTACCTTGTATTGCATAAAAGGCCTGCCATGCAGGCAGTTGCAGCCGTGCCTCTGAGCTTGAATACTGATAACCTAACCCCTGCAGTGTCTGCCAGCCCTCTGCCCAAGGTACATCTGGCCCGAAGTCATCGATTGCTAGCGACTGCTCTTTATCGCTAAGATTAAAGGCGCAAAAAATTCTCTGCTGGTCGATTACTCGTTCAAAACTCAATATCGCTGCTGATACTTTAAGATTAACTAACTCTCCTTTTATCAGAGCGGGAAATGATTTTCGAAAGCCCAACATTTCCCGGTAGCTGGCTAAACTTGAAGTGCTGTCAACATCTTGTACCGATACAGCCTTTAACTGCTGCTGCGTATCGACGGGTAACCAAGGTTGCATCTCACTAAAGCCTGCATTTACGGCGGTATCAGACCAGACCATCGGTGTTCTGCAACCGTCACGACCTTTGAACTTTGGCCAAAATTCTTTACCGTAGGGATCTTGCAGCTGATCAAATCCCACTACACCTTCATTCAGACCCAACTCTTCTCCCTGGTACAAACAGACTGAGCCCTGCAGCGATAAGAGCAGCGAAGTCATCAATTTTTGCCCGCTGCAATCAAGCTGCCAACGACTTGGGTGACGTATAACATCGTGGTTTGAATAGGCCCAGCAGGACCAGCTGTCACTGGAATGCTGTTGGAATAGATTAATCACTGCGGCGATACGTTGCGCGTCCAATGTCTGCGGAGAGAGAAAATCAAAGGCATAACACATCTGTATCAAATCATCGCCAGCAGTGTACTGGGTCATGATTTGCATGCCCCTTTGCGCATCACCCACTTCACCCACCGCCGCTACATTTTCAAACTCGTCCATTGCCGCGCGAAATCTGCGCAAAAAGGCAATGTTTTCTGGCTGGTTTTTATCGTATAGATGCTCTTGGTGATTATAGGGGTTAACCTCTGGGGCTATAGTTGAGTTACGTTGCTCACTGGGCAATATAGGGTTGTCGCGTAATTTCTGATCGTGAAAGTAAAAGTTAATAGTATCTAGCCTAAAGCCATCTACCTGGCGACGCATCCAAAACCTCGCCACGTCCAACAGCGCATCTTGCACCGCCGTATTATGAAAATTCAGATCCGGTTGCGAGCTCAAAAAATTGTGCAAATAGTACTGCTGACGAGTCTCATCCCACTGCCAGGCACTGCCTCCAAAGATAGACAACCAGTTATTGGGGACTTGTTGCGGGTCATTGAGGTCTGCGCCTTCTACGCAATCCACAGCATCCGCCCAGACAAACCAATCCTGTTTGGGGTTATCGCGACTCTGACGGGATTCGACAAACCAGGGGTGCTGATCTGAGGTATGCGAGAGTACCAGATCTATCATCACTTTTAGCCCCAGGCGGTGTGCCTCCACCACCAGCCGATCAAAATCCGCCAAAGTGCCAAACATAGGATCTACATCACAGTAGTCTGAGACATCGTAGCCAAAATCTAACATCGGCGAGGTAAAAAAAGGTGACAGCCAGATTGCATCGACGCCAAGAGAGGCGACATAGGGCAAGCGACTGATAATCCCCGGCAAATCCCCTATACCATCGCCATTGCTGTCCTGAAAGGATCTTGGATATATTTGATAGATAACCGCCCCACGCCACCAGTCTTTTTCACTGTTGACTGTATTGTGACCTTTGCGAGTGAAGGTTTGTTGCTTTGAACTCATGTACATCAGCCCCCTTTGACTGAACCGGATAATAAACCGCGCACTAAATATTTTTGCAGTGTAAAAAACACCATTAATGGCACCAAGATTGATACGAACGCAGAAGCGGTAAGGATTTCCCAATTGCCACCACGAGAGCCGAGCATCTCACGCAATCGCCCGGTCATCACTAATTGCTCTTCATTGTTGCCTAAAAACACTGTGGCTATTAACAAGTCGTTCCATACCCAGAGGAACTGGAAGATTGCGAAACTGGCCAGTGCCGGAAACGACAGCGGCAATATTATTTTGACAAAAATCTGGAAATCGTTGGCACCATCCACTCGGGCACTCTCGATGATCTCACGGGGTAATCCGGCAATATAATTGCGCAGTAAATAGATTGCCAAAGGTAATCCAAAGCCAGTATGAGCAAGCCAGATTCCGATATAGCTCTTGCCAATGCCGATCGTTGTGTAGAGTTTTAACAGCGGAATCAACGACATTTGCAAGGGTACAACCAGCAGACCTACGACTACCGCCAAGAAAATGGCTCTGCCTGGGAACTCCATCCACGCCAGCGCGTAGGCGGCAAATGCTGCAATTAATATAGGAATCACCGTCGCCGGTATAGTCACTGTCATGGTATTGATAAACGATTTGCCTAAGCCCTCGGCAAAGAGTACTTCACTGTAGTTATCCAAAGTAAAAATAGGTTTCTCAAACACAGTTACAAATAAACGCGCACCTCTTTTAGAGCTAAATGCTGTCGGTGAGATCAGCAAATAACTGCCATCAGCCTCTATCTTTAAGGTTTTTCCCTTGCGCATCTGCGCCGTATTTCCCGGGACATAGGCATCAGGTTGCTGCGAGCGCCAGCCAAAGGCAGTCACAGTGCCACTCTGGTCGGCAAAGACATTGCCTTTTAATATAAATTTCCCGTCTTCTTTAAATTGCTCATTGGCGGGAGCGGAACGTTTAATTAAATTGCGCTCAACGGTGGAAAAAGAGGTCCACCAGCCCGTTGCCACCAACTGATCTTTATCCCGAACCGATGAAATCAACAGCCCCACTGTTGGGATTGTCCAAAGTAATACCAACAAGAGTACGGATATATGTACAACCCAGGTAAGGGCCGAATTTTTACCTAAAATTGAACCCATGTTAATTCTCATTTCTTAAATTGCGCACATTCCAAACCATCACCGGTAGCACCAACAGCATAATAACGAGTGCGATGGTGGCAGATCGGCCAAAGTCGTGACCGCGAAACATCCAGTCAAACATGTAGTTTGCCAACACTTGCGATCCCCACTGGCCGTTAGTCATCGCCATCACTATATCGAAAACCTTGAGCACTAAAATAGTGATAGTGGTCCAGACAACGGCGACACTACCCCAGATCTGCGGGACTTTAATCTGTAAAAAGATCTGCAGCGGGTTAGCACCGTCTAAGGTGGCTGCCTCCAGGGTTTCCTCAGGTATACCACGCAGTGCCGCTGACAAAATAACCATGGCGAAACCCGTTTGTATCCAAATTAAAATGATCATTAAAAAAACTGAATTCCACCCCGGCATGACAATCCAGGCCTGAGGTTCTGCACCGAAGTGCACTAATATGGCATTCAAAATACCGATTTGCTCTACATCTTCACCGCGAAAATCGTAGACAAACTTCCAGATAATACTGGCGCCGATAAAGGAGATCGCCATCGGCATAAAGATCAAGCTTTTTGCAATGTTACCCCAGCTGATGCGGTCGGTTAATGCGGCAGCGAGTAAACCAAAGAAGGTCGATGCTGCCGGCACTATCACCAGCCACATCATATTATTGATAAATGACTCGATAAATTTCTCATCATTTATCAGCCAAGTGTAATTGGCAAAACCGACGAATTTCTCGCCAGATGAGCCGTGCAATGATAAATAGATGCTGTTAAACACCGGATAGATTAAATAGACGCTCAGCAGTAAAATAGCCGGCCCCATAAACAGCCAGGGACGAATTGCCGCTGATTTCTGTATATTAGCGGCGCCATTTTTACCCTTGGCAGGATAGACCAAAGCCAATAACCCGTTGCTGCCCCAGAAATAGCCAATGCAGCCAAGTACTGCGACCACCATGGTAAACAGCGCCAGTAACACTTGCTCCATCACAATTCCTTAATCTTATTATTTTTAAAGTCGATGTAGCCAGCAACTGCACTCTACGCTTAGAGAGACAAATTAACTGCTGCCGGCAACACTGCTAAGAATTTCTGCCAATTGGCGCCCAGTGTCCATCACTGGGCGCTATTTCGCAGGGGGAATTATTTAATGCTATTCCAGGTTTTCTGAATCTGCGCTCCCACCTCTTCAGCGCTCTTTCCTCCCGTGTAATCCACCATTCCAGTCCAGAAAGCCCCAGCACCTATAGCACCAGGCATCAGATCGGAAGCATCAAAGCGAAATGTAGTAGCGTTTAATAATATCTCGCCCATTCCCTTTAAGCTGTCATTGGCATAGGCGTCAACATTAACCCCTTTGTGTGGCGTTAAGAACCCCTCCTGTGCCATCCACAACTCGTGTGCGATAGGTGTTTTTAAGAATTCGACAAAAGCTTGTGCTCCCTTGGATTCTTTAGTGATGGCAAACAGTGTGCCGCCACCTAAGACTGGCTTTCCTAGATCTTTAGCCGCGTAAGAGGGAAAATAGAAGAAATTAGCATCTTCACCCACTGCAGTTCCCTCTGGGAAAAATGCCGGGATAAAGGATGCCTGGCGATGCATATAGCACTTTGGCGGAGAGCTGAACAGTCCCTTAGGGCTGTCGCGGAAATCGGTAGTAGATACCGTGGCAGAACCACCGGCAACATACTTGTCATTGCGAGCGAAAGCGCCATAAGCTTCAATAGCTGCTAATACTTTAGGATCATCAAACTTCATCTGGTTGTTGACCCACTGGTCATAAACAGCAGGCGCTTGAGTGCGCAGCATCATGTCTTCGACCCAATCGGTGGCAACCCAACCTGTAGCACCACCTGATCCCAGACCGATACACCAGGGTGTTCCGCCGTCGGCGACAATTTGGTCACTGAGCTTTACAAGCTCTTCCATGCTCTGTGGGATTTCATAACCGCTGTCTTCGAAGTTTTCCGGTGAATACCAAACCAGAGATTTAACATCGGCTTTATAGAAGAAACCAAACAACTCTTCATTGCCCTGAGCGTTTTTATAAGTCCCTAAATCCACCCATGATTGACCTGCGGCGTAGTTTTCTCTGACCCAGTCAGCAGTGCCTGCGCTCAGCGGTGCTAACTTACCCTTCGCCGCTAAATCAGCCGCCAACCCCGGTTGAGGAAAAATGGCAATATTAGGTGGCGCTCCCGCTTCAGTGTCTATTACTATCTGCGCCTCGAAACTGTCCGAGCCAGAATATTCAACATTGGCGCCGGTCGCCTGTTCGAAATAGGCAATAACGTTTTCAACCAATTTTTTATCTGCACCTAACCAGGGGCCAAAAACGGTTATCGTCTCGCCTTTAAGGTCGACACTTTTTAGAGCTTCATAACTGGCCCAATTAAAGCGAGTGTCTTCCCCTGGTGTGAATTTAAGTTCTGAACCTGCAAAGGCCATATTTGCGGATAGTGCGATGGCGGCAACACCGAGATAAGCTGGTAGCTTCATGGAATCTCCCTGTTTGACCTTGAACTGTTTAAACCTCTGTAGGTATAAACGCGTTCAAATGATCATTATATTTTGTTATTTTTAATTTATCCAAAGCGCTTTGAATAATTGGACTATGTCGCTTTTTTGTTTTATTGTCAATTAAATTGATTATCCCTTTGCTTATAATGTTAAGCCTCTATAATCAGCTTTCCAGAAAAATTGAAAGCGCTTTGGTTATTTTTACTGCCGATACTTTTTACCCAGCGCTGGTAAATAACCACATTGATTAAGGTGCCAAAATGAATCTCAAACAGTTTTCAGAGATTTTAAAATTATCCCCGACGACAGTATCAAGAGCCCTTAATGGCTTTCCGGAGGTGAGCGAAAAAACGCGTACTCGCGTTCAAAATGCAGCCAAAGAGCACAACTATCGGCCCAACACTCAAGCTAAAAGCTTAGCTACCGGACGCTCTATGGCCATTGGCCATGTACTGCCCACCTTTAAAAAAGAGATCATCAACCCAATCTTTTCAGACTTTATCGCCGGCACCGGTGAGGTATTATCTAAATCAGGTTACCACATGGCCCTGACGGTGGTAGAAGATCAAGGGGAAGAGGCCGCCTATCGGGACATGGCCTCCAAAAGGTCGGTCGATGGGGTGATTATTCATGGCCCCAGGGAAAACGATAGTCGAATTGCGCTATTGCAAGAATTGGGTATGCCTTTTTTAGTGCACGGACGCGCCCAGCAGATGGAAACCCCTTACTCATGGTTTGACGTCAATAACCGTCGTGCTTTTAAACGCGCTACGCAGCTTTTAATCAGCTTGGGCCATCGGCGTATCGCCCTGCTAAATGGTCTGGAGTACATGGATTTTGCCGCCAGACGCAGACGCGGCTACGAACAGGCCCTGACTGAAGCGGGTATCTCCATTGATAGTAATATAATGCGCAGCGAAGAAATGATGGAGCCTTACGGCTTTGCTGCCACTATGCAGATTATGCAGCAACCCAACCCGCCGACCGCCTTTCTGGTCTCTTCAGTGATACCTGCGCTGGGTGTGCAAAGAGCGTTGCTTAAACTGGGTTTACAGCCCGCGACAGATGTCTCTATTGTGATCCACGATGATCAATTATCTTTTTTGCCCATAGATGCAGATCGGCCTATGTTCACCTCCACGCGCTCATCCATAAAAGATGCAGGAAAACGCTGTGCCGCGATGCTGCTCGAGCAAATCAATAACCCAGGAGGCGAGACGTTGACTGAACTTTGGGAAGCGGAACTGGTAATCGGCGAATCGACCGGGGTGGTAAAAACCAGCCTCTAAGGTTCTTAATTCCTGAGGGATAATATAAATTTGAACTAAATTCACACTTCCCACTGGTGCATACCCGTTTTAGCTTTACTGCAGCGGTTACGGCTTTTCAGTTACTTGAACAGACTAATAACCCGAGAGGCGATACTTTGATCCAATTAAAGGAAGCGCAGCGGGTTATCGACGAATCGACCGGGGTGGTAAAAGCCAGCCTCTTATATTTTTAATCTCTGAGGGATAATATGACTTTAAAGCTAGATCCAGACTCGCCTCTA